>JBDUCU010000045.1:0-20786 GCA_040003315.1 Burkholderiaceae bacterium
CCCCGCCCCCGCCACTCCAGCCGCCGCCGCCACCCGACCAACCGCCGGGAAGGAAAATTGGTCCGCCACGTCCGCCCAGAGCGCGTCCCCGTCCACTTCCGCCGAACGCCGAGAACAGAAAGACAGCGAAGGCGGCAATGCCGCCTAATAAAAGAGACGACAAAATGAAGCCCGCCACCGCGCCCGCGCCCACTCCTCCGAGCGCGGCCCCTGGCACTCCAAGCCGCCGGCGCAGTAACCCGCTGACAAACGCACCCCCGATGATCAGCGGCAGCAACACTGACATCACGCTCTCACCGGCATCCACACGGTCGCGCGGAATACCCGCCGGTGTCGGCAGACCTTCACCTTCGATGCGCTTCATCACCGCATCGACGCCTGCGTTCAGCCCGGCCGCAAAATCGCCCTTTGCAAACTGCGGGCCCATCTGCTCGCGGGTGATGCGCGACGCGACGATGTCGGGCAGCGCGCCCTCAAGCGCGCGCGCAACACTAATCCAGGCGCGTCGATCCTTGACTGCAACAACCATTAACACGCCGTCGCCGACGCCCGCACGGCCGATTTTCCACACACCGCCGACTCGATTCGCGAAATCGGCAATCGGTTCGGGCTGGGTAGTTGGAACGACAATGACGGCAATCTGCGCGCCGCGCGCCTGCTCGAACGCTGCGAGTTTTGCCTCGAGCTGCGACCGTGCGGGCGCGTCGAGTACGCCCGCGGTGTCGGTCACGCGGGCCAGCGGCGGCACGGCCAACGTGCCATCGGGCAACGTGCGCGTCGGCGCTGTGGGCTCGGCCGGCGTCTGCGGTGCGCCCGCCGCCTTCGAATTGCCGGGAACCGGAAACGATGAGTCCGAAGGAGCGAGGCCTTTCGGCAGCTCCTGCGGCGTCTGCGCGATGGCCGTCGCAGTCAGCGCGATCGCGACGACCAGCGACCCGATACCTGCTACGGTCCCGCGCGCACTCGACCTCATTCGACGACTTCTACTTCTTCGTTCCGAAATCGACCTTGGGCGGCGTCTTGATGGCGCTCTCATCGGCTACCGCGAATTGCGGTTTCGGCTTTGCGCCGGTTAACAGCTTGCCTAGAAAATTCTGCAGCAATGCAATCGTGGTGTTGTATTGCGCGACCGCGTCGATGTATCGCTTGCGCGCGATTCCGATGCGGTTTTCGGTTCCCTCGAGCGTCGCGCGCAACTCCTGGAACGCGGTGTTGGCCTTTAGGTTCGGATAGGCCTCGACCGTGACCAACAAGCGCGACAGCGCCGACGTCAGCTGACCTTGCGCTTGCGTGAACTGCGCAAATGCCGCCGGGTTATTGACCAAGTCAGGCGTGGCCTGAATCGAGGTGGCACGCGCTCTCGCTTCGATCACGTTCTGCAGCGTCGTCTGCTCGAAATTTGCCTCACCTTTGACCGTTTCGACAATATTGGGAATCAGATCGGCACGACGCTGATACTGGTTGAGCACTTCCGACCAGGCAGCCGTTACACCCTGCTCCTGGGTAACGATCGTGTTGTAGCCGCAACCGGTCAGCCCGCTGACAATCGTCATTGCAATCAATACGCGCAGTATCTTCATTATTCCTCCGCCTTGAATTTCGAACGAGCGAATCCGCATTGTGCCTAAAGCCAGGATGAGCGCGCTTCTTCTGCACGGCCGGGCCGCTGTCGAGCCCGTAAACTTCCGGCATGCAGGTCCGGGCCCGTACCGATTATCGCCACGCACTCGCGCAATTTACGACGGGGGTGACGGTCGTCACCACACGCACAGCCGATGGCGTTCCGACCGGGCTTACAGTCAACTCGTTCAATTCGGTGTCGCTGCAGCCGCCCCTTATCTTATGGAGCCTGTCGCTGATGGCGGGTTCGCTTGCCGCGTTTCGCGACTGCTCGAGTTACGCCGTCAACGTCCTGGCCGCGCATCAGCTTGATGTCGCAAAGCGCTTCGCGGCGCGCGGAGTGGATCGATTCGTCGGCACGTCCTGGCATGCCGGGCCGCATGACCTTCCGATCATCAACGGCAGCGTCGCGTCGCTGATCGCGGTGAACCGCAAGCAACACATCGAGGGTGATCACGTGATTCTGATCGGCGAGGTGACGCAGTTCGACGTGCCGGGCGGAGCGCCGCTGATCTTTCACGCAGGCAAATACATCGCGAGCGCGACCGAGGAGCCGCTGCCGCCGGCATTCCGCAAGCCATGGCGGTGATTTGCACGAAGTGAGTCGGTTGCCCTGTACATCGAAAGCAAGAAACGGGTTGGTTGCTTTGCCGCAGGCACTGACAATCGTGTCATGAAACCACGCGATTTAATCGATTTCATTGCGCTGGCGGCGATCTGGGGCGCCAGTTTTCTGTTTATGCGAATTGCCGCACCGGCCTTCGGCCCGCTGGCGATCGCCGATTTGCGCACCGCAATCGCGGCGCTGGTCTTGCTCTGTTTGCTTGCCTGGCGCGGCGGCTTTACCGAATTGGCGCCGAACGCTTTTCGCTTGTTGCTACTGGGTGCCTTCAACTCTGCGATCCCGTTCACGCTGTTCGCCTACGCCGCGCTGTCGATCACAGCGGGACTCGCGTCGATCCTGAACGCGACGGTTCCGTTGTTCGCGGCACTTGTTGCGTGGGTCTGGATCCGCGATCGATTGACGGTGCTGCAATGGATCGGCCTTGGCGTCGGCTTCGCAGGCGTACTGTGGCTGTCGGCCGATGGCGCGAGCTTTAAACCCGGAGGCAGCGGCTGGGCAATCGGCGCTGCGCTGCTGGCTTGTTTGTCGTACGGCATTTCCGGGACGCTTGCAAAGCGGTATGTTGGTCACATCCGTCCGCTCGCGGTTGCGGCTGGCAGCCAGATTGCCGCCGCAACATTGCTGCTCCCGATGACGATGATTTATCTGCCGACCGTGATGCCGAGGATGCCCGACTGGCTGGCAGTCATCGCGCTTGGGGTGCTGTGTACCGGCATTGCATACGCGCTTTACTTCCGGCTGATCGCGCGCGTGGGTCCCTCTAAAACGATGACCGTGACTTTTCTGATTCCCGCGTTTGCAATTCTGTGGGGCGTCGTGTTTCTTTCCGAAACCGTCACCGCGGTCATGCTCGGCGGCTGCGCGGTAATCCTGACTGGAACGGCACTCGCAACTCAGATCATTTCTCAGCGGCGCTGAGCTTGCGCGCCGCATCTTCGCGTTCCCGCTGCCGCAACGTATGCAGCTGCTGCGCGCCGGTCAGATACTGCGCGGGCCAGGTGACTCCGTCGTAGCCCAACTGCGCGGCCGAATGCAACGTGAAGTAAGGGTCGGCCAGGTGGGGTCGTGCGAGCGCGATCAGGTCGGCACGCCCTGAGATCAGCAGAGTGTTCACCTGATCGGCGCTGGTCACCGCGCCGACCGCCATCGTCGCAATTGAAGCCTCAAGCCGTATCTGCTCGGAAAACGTGGCCTGAAACATGCGCCCGTAAACAGGTTTACTGCGGGGATCGGTTTGCCCGCTCGACACGTCGATCAGGTCGCAACCGGCCTGCGCGAAAGCACGCGCGACCCGGACGCTGTCGGCACCGGTCGCGCCGCCGGCAATCCAGTCAGTTGCCGATAGACGCACCGACATCGGCTTCTCCTTTGGCCAGACAGCGCGCACCGCACCGAACAGCTCAAGCGGAAAGCGCAGCCGGTTTGCAGCAGATCCACCGTATGAATCGGTTCTCTGATTGGTGATCGGCGAGAGGAAGCTGGCGAGCAGATAGCCGTGCGCCATGTGCAGTTCGAGCAGATCGAACCCCGCCTGATCGGCCATGATCGCCGAATTGCAGAACTGCTCGACGTACTCGTCCATGTCATCGCGCGTCGCTGCGCGCGGGACCTGATTGACGCCCGGCTGATACGCAATCGCCGACGCCGAGACCAGCGGCCAGTTCGGTTCGCTGTCGCCGTCGTCGAGCGGCCAATCCATCTTGCGCCAACCGACCTGCGTCGATCCCTTGCGGCCCGAGTGGCCGATCTGCATCGCAATCTTCGCGTCGGTATGACGATGCACGAACTCGACGATGCGCTTCCATGCGTCGAAGTGCTCATCGGCGTAGAGGCCGGTACATCCTGGCGTGATTCGCGCGTGCGGAGATACGCAGGTCATCTCTACGAACACCAGACCCGCTCCGCCCTTGGCGCGCTCTGCGTAGTGCGCGAAATGCCAGTCGTTCGGCGTGCCGTTGACCGCCGAGTACTGAGCCATCGGCGATACGACGACGCGATTGCAAAGCGTCAGATCGCGCAGCCGCAACGGCGCGAACATCGGCGGTGTTTGCAGATCCGCGGGCGGGTCGATGTTCAATCGCAGCGCTTCGCGTCGATTCCAGCGCGCCGTGACGTCCGCCACCAGCGCGGCGTCGCGCACCCGCAGGTTCTCGTAGGTGATCTGCTTGCTGCGCGTCAGCAGACTCACGTTGAACTGCCAGGGTTCGAGCTGCCAGAAGCGGCGCACATTCTCGAACCAGCCGAGCGAGACATTGGCAGAATGCTGAATCCGCCCCACTTCGTCGCGGCGCTGCGCTTCATAGTCTGCGAGCGCGCTTCCAAGGTCGTCGGACCGCGCGATCATCGCTTGATGCAGCGCGATCGCGTCTTCGAGGGCGAGCTTGGTGCCGGAACCGATCGCGAAGTGAGCGGTATGAGCCGCATCGCCGAGCAGCACGAGGTGAGCACCGTCGGCTTGCGTGTGCCAAGTCTGCAAGGCAATCGTCGGGAATTGTCGCCACACCGATCGGTTTGTCAGGACTCGGCCGCCTTTGAGCTCCTCTTTAAAAATATTTTCGACGTACGCCGCAGTCGCAGACTCATCGTCGACCGCAAGGCGTGATCGTCGCCAGGCATCATCTGTGGTCTCGATCACGATCGTGCTCTCGCCCGGCGCGTACATGTAGGCGTGCATGTTCCACAAGCCACCGTCGTGCTCGCGAAAGCTGTAGAAAAAGCCCGGCAGCGAGAGATTTGCACCGAGCCACACGAAACGATTGCTGCGCACGTCGACGGTGGGACCAAAATGCTCTCGGCGCTGCTCCCGCACGCTGGAGCTGGCGCCATCGGCTGCCACGATCAGCTGCGCACCGCGGTGCGCAGCGAGCCCGGCATCGGGCGTGTTATATCGCACGCGAACGCCGAGTTCGAAAGCGCGCCGCTGCAAGATATCCAGCAATGTGATGCGCTTGATTCCGGAAAATCCGTGTCCCGACGACTTGATCACGTGCCCGCGAAATTGCACGAAGATGTCATCCCAGTAGGCGAAGCTTGCTGCGATCTCGCGATAGCTCGGCTCGTCGGCAGCTTTCAAATTGGCCAGCGTTTCATCGGACAAGACGATGCCGAATCCGAACGTATCGTCAGCGGCATTGCGCTCGACAACATCGATCGTTGCCTCAATAAACGTTTTCTTCGCGAGGATCGCGAAATACAGCCCAGCCGGCCCGCCGCCAATGATGTCGATGCGCATGCGAACAGAATACAAGCGCAGCGGTTCTCTGTGCCGCGGTCAGCCGCGCGAAGTGCCAACGCCTGCGAACCGGATCACCTAAAATCGCTTATGGCGCGTCTTTGGGATATCTCACCCGCGATCGGACCGGGGTTCCCGGTGTTTCCGGGCGACACGCAATTTTCGCAACGCTGGACGTTGACGCTGACGGCCGATTGTCCTGTCAACGTCTCCGAGGTCACGCTTTCTCCGCACACCGGCAGCCATACCGATGCGCCGCTGCACTACGACCCGAGCGGCCGATCGATCGCCGAAGTGCCGCTAGCCACGTATCTCGGCCGATGCCGCGTCATTCACGCGATCGATGCGGGTGCCCGTGTCGAGCCGCAGCACATCGACCGGCAGTTGGACAAGGTGCCCGAGCGAGTGCTGCTAAGGACATATCGCGCAGCGCCGACTACGTGGGACGCGAACTTCACAGCCGTTGCTCCGCACACGATCGATCTGCTGCATCGACACGGTGTTCGACTGATCGGAATAGATACGCCTTCGCTCGACCCAGAGCAGAGCAAGACGCTCGACGCACATCAGCGCGTTCGGACACATGCGATGGCGATTCTCGAGGGGATCGTGCTCGACGATGTGCCCGAGGGCGACTATGAGCTGATCGCGTTGCCACTGAAAATCTCGGGCTGCGACGCCAGCCCGGTGCGCGCGGTGCTGCGCGAGCTCGAAACCGGCCGATGACGCGCGATCAATGCATCGCTCTCGATGCACAGGATCCTCTTGCGCGGCATCGCGGCAGTTTCGTGCTGCCCGAGAGTGTGATCTACCTCGATGGCAATTCGCTTGGTGCGCTGCCCCGGGCGACCCCCGCGCGCGTACGCGAAGTGGTTGAGCAGCAGTGGGGCGAAGGGCTGATCCGCTCCTGGAATGCAGCTCACTGGATCGATCTTTCGCGTCGCGTGGGCGGCAAGATCGCACAGCTGATCGGGGCGCAGCCGAATGAAGTGATCTGTGCCGACTCGACCTCGATCAATCTGTTCAAAGTACTGTCGACCGCATTGCGCATGCAGTCAGCCAGACCGCAGGTTTCGCTGGGGGCGCGCAGAGTGATCGTGTCGGAGAAATCGAATTTCCCGACCGACCTCTATGTCGCGCAGGGCCTGATCGATCTGCTCGGACAAGGCCACGAGCTCAGGCTGGTGGAGTTCGACGACATCGCCACCGCGCTCGACGATCGCACGGCTGTGTTGATGCTGACACACGTCAATTTCAGGACCGGCGCGATGCACGACATGCATGCGTTGACTCGTCGCGCGCATCACGCCGGCGCACTGACCATATGGGATCTGTCGCACTCGGCTGGCGCTCTACCCGTATCGCTGAATTCGGCAACGGCGGACTTTGCCATCGGCTGCGGCTATAAGTATCTGAACGGCGGCCCCGGCGCTCCTGCTTTCGCGTTTGTAGCCAGCCGTCATCTGAATGCGATCGCCGACGACACCTTCGCTCAACCACTGGCTGGCTGGTTGGGGCATCGGGCACCGTTCGATTTCGACGATCGCTATCAGCCTGATCCATCGATCGATCGGTACGCGGTCGGCACGCCTTCAATCATCGCGCTGGCTGCACTCGAAGTCGGTGTCGATACGGTGCTCGCGGCGGGCGTCGATGCGATGCGGTCCAAATCCATTGCGCTGTCCGACCTATTTGTTCGCCTGGTCGAGCTGCACTGCGAAGGGCAGGGTCTGCGCCTCGCATCACCGCGCGATGCGCAATGGCGTGGCAGCCAAGTCTGCTTTTCGCATCCGCAGGCGTACACCATTGTGCAGGCGCTGATCAAGCGCGGAGTGATCGGGGATTTTCGCGCCCCCGATATCGTGCGCTTCGGGATTGCGCCGCTTTACGTTCGCTATGTCGATGTGTGGGATGCGGTTCAGGTGTTGCATCATGTGCTCGCCAACGAGGAGTGGCAGCACCCCGAGTGTCAGATGCGTGCGACGGTGACTTGACGCGGCGTGATCAGCATGACCGACACCCGTTACGGCGACTATCTCGCGCTCGATTCGATACTGCACGCGCAACACCCGCGCTCGGGTGATCCGAACGAGCTGTTGTTCATCATTCAGCATCAGACCAGCGAGCTCTGGATGAAGCTTGCGCTGCACGAGCTGCGTGCCGCGCGCGACGCGGTTCGCGCCGACGATCTTCAGCCGGCGTTCAAAATGCTGGCGCGTGTGTCGCGCATCATGGAGCAGCTGGTGCATGCCTGGAGCGTGCTGGCAACGATGACGCCCAGTGAATACAGCGCGATCCGGCCATACCTTGGAAGCAGCTCCGGCTTTCAGTCGTGGCAGTACCGCGAGATCGAGTTCGTGCTGGGTAACAAGGCCCCGGCGATGCTGAAGCCTCACGAGCAAACCACAGTTCATCCCGCGTTGAAAGACGCCCTCGAGGCGCCGTCACTGTACGACGAGGCAATCTGTTTGCTTGCTCGGCGCGGTTTTGCGATCGATCCCGCGGTCACTCAGCGAGACGTCACACATCCGTACGAGTCGAACGGATCGGTCGAGCAGGCCTGGCTGTCGGTCTATCGCGCACCGCGCGAACACTGGGAGCTCTATGAGCTTGCCGAGGAACTGGTCGATCTCGAAGATGCATTCCGCGTGTGGCGGTTTCGCCATGTAACGACCGTCGAGCGCATCATCGGATTCAAGACGGGTACCGGCGGTACCGCCGGCGTGGCATACCTGCGCAAGATGCTCGACGTCGTGCTGTTTCCTGAGCTGTGGAAGGTTCGCACCGACCTATGAAGATATTGCAGCCTCCCCAGTGGCCGCAGCCGCGCGGCTACGCAAACGGTACTGCCGCGCGCGGCACGATCGTCAGTGTCGCGGGACAGGTCGGCTGGAATGCGCAATGCCTGTTCGAGACCGACGATCTGGTCGAACAGGTCCGCCAAGCTCTTTCCAACGTTTGCGCGGTGCTGGCGCAGGCCCAGGCTGGCCCGCAACATGTCGTGCGGATGACCTGGTATCTGTTGAGCCGCGACGAGTACGTGCAGCGCGCGGCCCACATTGGCGCCGCGTATCGCGAGCTGATGTCGGTGGGCGGTGTTGCTCACTATCCCGCGATGACCGCGGTCCAAGTATCGGCACTGATCGAACCGCGGGCCAAAGTCGAGATCGAGGCAACCGCGGTCTTACCGGACTAACATACCGGCTTATGAACGCGCCCGAATCCCCGCGCAAGTTGAAGGCCACTTTCAAGTGGGAAGATCCACTGCTGCTCGAGGATCAACTGAGCGCCGAAGAGCGCATGGTGCGCGATGCAGCCCATGCATACGCGCAGGACAAGCTGGCACCACGGATACTGGAAGCGTTTCGCCACGAAAAAACCGATCCATCGATCTTTCGTGAGCTCGGCGAGCTCGGCGCATTGGGTTGTACGTTGCCGACCGAGTACGGCGGGCATGCGCTGAACTTTGTGTCTTACGGCCTGATCGCGCGCGAGATCGAGCGGGTCGATGGCGGCTACCGTTCGATGATGAGCGTGCAAAGCTCGCTGGTGATGCTGCCGATCTACGAATTTGGCTCAGAGGCGCAACGAAAAAAATATCTGCCGAAACTTGCCACAGGTGAGCTGATCGGCTGCTTCGGTCTTACCGAGCCGAATCACGGTTCCGATCCCGGCAGCATGGAGACGCGCGCAAAGGCTGCCGACGGCGGTTTTCGCATGACCGGCGCCAAGATGTGGATCAGCAACTCTCCGATCGCAGACGTATTCGTCGTATGGGCCAAGAATGATGCGGGGACGATTCGGGGCTATGTCCTCGAGAAGGGGATGAAAGGTCTATCGGCTCCACCGATTCACGGCAAGTTCGGGTTGCGAGCATCGATCACCGGTGAAATCGTGATGGATGACGTGTTCGTTCCTGCCGACAATGAGTTGCCGAAGGTCGAAGGGCTCAAAGGTCCATTTACTTGTCTGAACTCGGCCCGCTACGGCATCGCGTGGGGCGCGCTGGGTGCAGCCGAAGCCTGCTGGCACACCGCGCGCCAGTACGTGCTCGATCGAAAACAGTTCGGACGGCCGCTCGCGGCCAATCAGCTGGTACAGAAAAAACTGGCAGATATGCAGTCCGAGATTGCGCTCGCGCTGCAGGGATGCCTGCGACTTGGCCGCATGAAAGACGAAGGCACGGCGGCAACCGAGATCACGTCGATCATGAAACGAAACTCGTGCGGGAAAGCCCTCGACATCGCCCGGGTTGCGCGCGACATGCTGGGCGGCAATGGCATCAGCGATGAATACGGAGTGGTCCGCCATATGGCGAACCTCGAGGTGGTCAACACCTACGAAGGCACGCACGACATCCACGCCCTGATCCTCGGCCGCGCACAGACGGGAATTCAGGCATTTTTCTGATCCGACCCGCTCTGCAGCTGCACCCTGGCAGTTGCGCGCAGCGCCGCCGGTAAAGGTTCGCGCGGATGAAAGTCGGCGACACCCATTACCGCTCGATCTGGACCGATGGCCACGTTGTGCGCATCATCGATCAGACAACTCTGCCGGGGGCGTTCGAAACTCGAACCCTGTCGAACGTCGACGAGACCGACACGGCCATCCGTACGATGGCTGTGCGAGGCGCTCCGTTGATCGGTGTGGCCGGTGCGTACGGCATCGCACTTGCAATGCGCACTAATGCAAGCGATCGCAATCTGACCGCAGCTTATGAAAAGTTAAAGGCATCGCGTCCGACAGCGGTCAATCTGAAATGGGCGCTCGATCGAATGCGCGCTTTGCTCGCCCCGCTGCCGATCGGTCAGCGCACCGAAGCCGCGTGGCGCGAAGCGGCAAGCATCGCCGACGAAGATGTCGAGCTGAATCAAGCGATCGGACGGCACGGCGCGGCGCTGCTGCGCGCTCTCCACCAGCGCATGCGGCGGCGCGTGAACGTGCTGACCCATTGCAACGCCGGCTGGCTGGCCACGGTCGACCATGGCACCGCGCTGGCCGGTATCTATCAGGCGCACGATGCCGCCATTTCTTTGCATGTATGGGTCGACGAAACTCGACCGCGCAATCAGGGGCTGCTGACCGCGTGGGAGCTCCGCGCTCACGGCGTGCCGCATACGGTGATCGTCGACAGCGCGGCGGGGCATCTGATGCAACGGGGGGACGTCGATGTCGTGCTCGTCGGAGCAGATCGGGTTACAGCGAGTGGCGACGCAGCCAACAAGATCGGCACGTATCAAAAGGCGCTCGCCGCGTTCGACAACAACGTGCCGTTTTACGTCGCCGTGCCCTCTCCGTCGATCGACTGGTCGATCAGCGACGGGGCATCGATCCCGATCGAGCAGCGCGCCGACGATGAGGTCAGAAAGATCGGCGGCGTGCAGGTCATCGACGCAGCGACAGCGGTGGCCAATCCGGCGTTCGATATCACCCCGTCACGTCTGATCACGGGGTTGATCACCGAGCGCGGCGTGATTGGACCGACCGAACTCGGCTCGCTGCGCTGACACACCGATGGCACGCGAAGACAGTCAATCGTTGAGGCAGCCCACGCCAACTCGCGATGAACGCCGCCGGAATCAATGTCAATAGGGCTGGCAGTGTCTCGACTGACCCGCGTCCAGATGTTTGCTACGGGCCTCGTGCGACCCCTAGTGGTGTACTAAGTAAATACGGGCTAGGGTATCGAGCGCTTGCCGAGCATGGCCGATGCCATCTGACGAAAGAGCTATTAAAAATTCACGGGAGGCTTTTATGCGTCATGCAGTACGTTGGAGTTGGTTGGTTGTCGGCGGTTCGTTGACTTTAGTGGACTGCACGATGGCTCAGTCGCCACAACCCGATGCCGGCAAGGACATGTCGTTTTTCTTGACCAGCGTAGGTACCGGCAAGGGAGGCGACCTGGGAGGCCTCGACGGCGCCGACCAGCATTGCCAATCACTCGCAAAAGCCGCGGGTGCAGATAACCGTACATGGCGCGCCTATCTGAGCACGCAAGGAGCGACATTGAGCGACCCGAAGTTCGTCAATGCGCGCGACCGCATCGGCACCGGCCCTTGGTACAACGCGAAAGGTGTGATGATCGCGAAGAGCGTCGAAGATCTTCACTCGGCCAACAACAACGTGACCAAGCAGACTGCGTTGGACGAGAAGGGACAGCCCGTTAACGGCAAGACCGAGAACCCGAACAAACATGACGCCTTGACTGGCTCTCGGCCGGACGGCACCGCGTTTGCGGGTCCGCCGTTTCCCGACATGACCTGCGGGAATTGGACGAAGAGCACAACCGATGGCTCGGCGATGACTGGTCACTTCGACCGCGGAGGGCCGATCGATAGTCCGTGGGCGACGTCATGGAATTCATCACACCCCACGCTCGGCTGCAGTCAGGAACGCGTGATTCCCACTGGCGGTGATGGACTGTTCTACTGTTTCGCGGCGAGGTAGCTCGCGGCTTCACCCGCGCGCTAGTCCGGCCGCGTTTTCTCGCCGCGCATGTGCATGCGCGTTTGGGCCACAACGGTTTGACCAAAGAGGAAACGACGGTGCAGCTCAGCGGCATGGGGCCGTGGGGGACTACATACGTCAATCCAGCGGAAGATCCGCGCAAGAAATAGCGTATTGCTTTATCCATACGGCCCCGCCAAGCATTGGCTGGGCGCCGGGTCATAGCCCGGCGGCGCCCTCATCGTTTCACCTCGAACTCACCGACAACGACGCGCTCGCCGCCTTCGCTCTTCAAGCGCAGTGTCGTGCGCTGATCCTGCTGCGCGCTCGTGCCGAAGCCGCTCGATAACCACAGCATCAAACCGGTGCTCGATACCAGCATCTGCTGTCGGTGGCCGAAGAAATTTGCCTCGACACGGTACTTGCCCGGCTTGGCGTCTCTGAGCGCGAACTCCTCGGGTCCGTAACCGCCGGTTGCATCGCGAGTGATCGCGCCACCTTGGTACGACAAATTGCGCCCGTAGAAAACTTCTTCACCGTTCGGATCGATGACGTGCAGATCGACGTCGGTTGCGTCGGCGTCCCACGCCAGCACGACACGCACGTCGAGCGGCAGGTTCTTAAGCAAGCGCGGCTCGATCGCCGAGACATCGACCGGTTTGCCGGCACGGTCCGCCTCGGCAACAACGGCGTTCAGCTCGGTCAGCGCGATCAGATCGATATCGGCGAAGCGCCCGTCCCACGCACCGGTCACGACTTCGTACAGGTGGTCGACCGCGCGCTGTGGCTGGCCCGATTGCGCCAGCGCAAGCCCGAGGTCGCGGTGCGACTGCGGCTCGTTCGGCGCTAGCTCGAGTACACGCTCGAAGATCGACAGCGCCAGCTGGACCTCGCCGGCCTGCTGCAGCCGGTACGCGAGCAGACGCAGCACCTGCCGGTTTTGCAAATCCATTTCCGCCAGGTTCGACAGTGCACGCAAGCCCAGTTCGCGCTGGCCCTTCTGTAGAAAGAACTCCGTACTATCGAGGAAGAAGCCGACGCTCATCGCGTTGCCACGCCGCTCGTCGAGATACACAGCGTGCCAGCTGGCCGGCTCGGTTGCGAGCAAACGCTTGAGCCACGGCGAGTTCGCCGACGCCGGCTTCAGTGCGATCGAGATGCTCGGTGCGCCCGATGCACGCCCGTTGTCCTTCGCTTCGCGCTCCGTCGGCGCCGCAGCGAGGCGACTGGCCGGAGCGGTGGTCATCGGCATCGGCGCTGCCGCGTCGGTTGGTGCTTCAGCGCGTCGCTGCCGAGCCGACGGCTGCGCCTCGCCCAACGCACCCGCGTTCTGCGACTTCGCGATCTGCAGAACCTTGGCCGGCTCGTCCTTCGGAAATTTTCGATTCCACCACGTGACGCGCGCCTCGAAGCGCCGCACGACCTGCGCCAGCCGCGCAGCATCGCTTTGCGCTCGATTGCGCTTCGCCGCCAATGCCAGCTTGTCATATGCCGCACGCAGCGATGGTGGCGGTTCGATTTCGTAGCGAACATAGTCATCGACCAGTTCGAGCACGAGCAGCGACGTTTCGCGCGTCGCCAGCGCAAAGCGCTTGCCGATCTCGCGAATACGATTCTTGTTGACGATCGCATCGCCTTCCAGCGATGCGATCGTCAGGCGCGCCCATTGCACAGCGGCGAGCCGCGATGCATTGCGCCGGCCATCGATGCGTACGGTGCGTGTCGAGACCGCGCCGTCGCTGCTGCGCAGGCGAAGCGTCAGATCGGCGCTGCCGGCGGTGAGAATTCCCGCGAGTACGATTCGACCACTATCGGCATGGTGCGACTCGACGACAACATCCTTCGCCCCGAGCGCTGCGACCTCGACGAGCTGAGTCCCACGCTCCAGCAGCGCTTCAGCCGCCTGCATTTGCGTCCGCATCGTCAGATCGATGCTGCGGCCGCCGCTCGCTTCAGCGACAGCATGCAGCGCCGCGGGGTCACCGCTCGGCGAGCTTTGCACCATGTAGGCGGGAACCGGAAACGTGCGCCGCCACGGCGCGCCGTAATTCGCCAGACCGTCGCTAAACCAGATCGCTTCCTGCGACACGCCGTCGTGTCGCACCGCGCCGAGCTGGCTCGCGCCGTCATAGACCGTCGCTTGCAGCGCGCGCCGCAGTGCGCTCCAGTCGCCGTTCTTCACCATGAAGCGTTCGTTGGCAAAGGCGATGTCGGCGAAGCGCGTCAGCGTCACGGCGATCGTTCCTGCGCGCTTGAAGTACGAGTCGAGCAACGCAAGCTCGCGGTCGAACTGGCGGCTGGCGCCCGAGCCCGACGCATCCCAGACGATCTGTACCTGTCGCGGCAACGGACGTGGCGCCGAATGCGCCGAGACTGCCAGGTCAAGCGTGAAGAAAGTGTCACCGTCGCGCTGTTCAGTGGTGATTTCGATCGCGCCCCGCGCGGCCGACTGCACGACGAGCGCTTCGCGCGGCAGTGCCGCACTGTCGAGCGAACGCCGCGCGACGAAGCCGCCACGCGCGTCACGCTCGAACGCCAGGCCGAGCGGATTTCCGCTGACGATCTGCGGATGTGCCGCCGCGCTCGCGTAGCGCAACGACACTTCAAAATGATCAACCGTCTTCGCGTAGGCAAGCGGCAGCGACAGGCGCGAGGCCGCAGGCTCGACCAGCCGCAGCACGACAGTGCGCGTCTTGCCGGGTGCGAGCGGATAGATTCGCAACTCATAGTTGTTGCCGAGCGTTGTCTGCAGCAGACCCGGGTCAACACGGCGCCGCGTGATGTCTTCGAACACCTGCTGCGCGCGCGCCTTTTCAACCGGCACCGCGTCTCGCATCTCGCCGTCGACGTCGAGCGCAAAGCCGCTGACGATCTGGCCGCTGGCGAGCGGCAACTGCAGCTTGCCTTCAAGGATGCGCGCGTTTGGATTGAAAAACTCCATCTGCACGCGCGTTTCGGCCACGCCGGCCGACACTTCGACGTCGACCTTCAGCGCCTGCAAGCGAATCGGCTGCTCGGCGCCCTGTACTTGCAGGACCGGCGGTCGCCACACTGCGATCGGCGGCGATGGCACCAAGTGCTGGCGCGGCTGGGCCAGGCTGGTCGTCGCAGCCGCGAACATCCCGCAGGCAACAACGAAGAAGAAAAACCGGGTCGTGCGCGTAGTCATAGTCCTGTCTCTTCGGCAAGCGGCGCATCGAGCGAGTGCGATGCGCCTCCAAGCCTGAAACGGGCGAAAGGCGCGTTCGGGGTTAAACAGGCGTTAGGAGGAGAATCGTGCGGTCCAAGACACGTTAGAGGCTCTAGGTGGAACCTTGGCAAACTCTACTTCTCGCCTTTGGGAGGCAATGCTGCATTGCTCGCCGTGCTCGTCTTCCTCGCGAAGTCATTGCTCGAAAAGATCCTCGTTCGCGGCACGAAGCAATTCGAAACGGAGCTGAAGGCAACGGCCGATGCGGAGATCGAGAGAATCCGGAGCGAATACCTCCGCAGCATCGAAAGCTACAAGGTTCAGCTCAAAAAATCGGAGCTTTTGTTTCGCATGGAGTTTGAGGCGGCTTCTAGCTTTTCCGCGTTGTACCGGTCCATCCTCCCGAAGCAAACGAATCCATTGATGAATGCCCGAGACGTAAGCGCTGCGCGTGGCCCTCGACTTTGGTCCGATCGAGACGCGTCTTGGCGATTTCTTGGCCAGGGACGGCGCTGTCCTTACCGACGAGAGCGCGAACAACTTTGTAGCGCCATGGAGCAGTCAGGCTAGGGCAAATACAACGTCTTCGGCGAAAAGTCTGATACGTATGCTGAGGAACTCGCTAGCGCGTTAGTCGTCACCGTCAAGTCTTTGCATGATCATCTGATCAAACGCGTCCGTGATCAATCAAACCTCTAACCGTTCCATTGAGCGGACGTGCCAAAGGCTGCGCTTTTGTCCCGCCGCTCATGTCAAACGTTAGCTGTCATGGGCACACCTCGGCAAGAGTCGCCACCGTGAGCACTATGACCGTGGGAAAGTCGCAAACCTGAGGTTGCAGCAGTGTCCGTCAGACCTGTCAAGGCCGACCCAGGGTCGCTTCCAGCGATGCAGTGAGTTCGCGAGGCCGCGCTTAAGCAATTGGTGCGCTCGAACCAGCGGAAACTCCAAAGTCTCTGCTAGAGCCGAAGGGGCTCATCCTTTCTTCCCGCACGGAGGCAGGACGCGACCTTCCGCCTTACTACCTTGTGTACTTCCTCTTAGTAGACCTCCTCGCGTTCCCTAGCCTCGGCCGATGGGAGAAGGTTGCATGGACGGTTCCCGTTAGGTACCACGACAGACTTTACGGAATCGAATATCGCAATATGGGCCTTGGAATATTTGCGCCAAATCTCGACCCCAACGCAAGGACGAGCTCTGCTCCAAGCGAAGACGCGGAAGTGGATGCCAGAGAAATTGCCGCACTGATTAAGAAGGGTGTGGCCGCTGCCGAGCCCTATTTTGAGTGGCGCGCGGAGCAGGCCACGGCCGGAGTCCAGCTCAACGTTGTAAACAATAGCGATTGGCTGTTCGAGCGCTACGAGTTTTTTCGTGATCGGTTCGGAGCGTTGTCCGCCGAGGCGGAATTTAGGGAGAATGAAACGGATATAAAGAAAGACGTGTTAGCCGATGGCGCAGTAGTGACGAGCGGGAGTTCCCATCCTATGCGTTGCGCAGGTAAGCAGAGTGGAATGCTCAGGCGGCTGTTGAGGCCTTCTTCAGCTGGACTGAACATGGGTTCATTAATCTCGCGATTCTTCAGGGCGGGCTGCACTCGGGCGAAGACGTGGCCAGCATGGCAGGCGCGGATTGGAAGGCCAAATTTAAGGCTGCTCTCGACGCGAGCGACGCGCAGACAAAAAACACTATGACAACCTCCTCGATCTTCGCGCGCAAATCAGAAATTTCATGGCGCACGGTGCATTCGGAAAACGCGGCGAAGCATTCCGCTTCCACTCGGGAACCGGCTCGGTTCCAGTACTTCTAACTGGTCACCAAATTCACCGATATTCACTAACAGGAGAACCGGCGTTTGACGAAAGCTGGGCTATCGCGGAAATCGAGAAGTTCATCAAACATCTTTCGTCGGGCTCCCGACTGCCAGCTCGGCATTACGTCTTCAGCGGCCCTCCAAGCATTCTTACGTACGTGGCCGACGGCACCTATGCCCGCGCAATGCAATCCGTCGAAGATATGAAAGAGTTCGTCGACTACCTAACGGGATCAATTCGACAACGCGGCCAACATGGATTGGTAGGCCATAACTAATTTTTTCGTTCCACGTAACGTGCAAGACATGACAGGCAAACCCTGTTTTGTTGTGATAGAGCTCCGTAACCTCGACGCCGAGCGTGGAGCACAATCCGATCGCGTCGCGTCTGACCGCTAGTTTCCGGCCGAGATCACGACCTCGATCGGGGTCGGATCAAACCCGTTGCAGGGATTGTTGATCTGCGGGCAGTTCGACAGAACACACAGCACATCCGTGCTTGCCTTGAGATCGACATAGTGGCCAGGCTCCTTGAGGCCGTCGATGATAGCGAGCGCGCCATTGTCCTCGACCGGCACCGGCATGAAGAAATTCAGATTGGGCACGACATCGCGTTTTGACATGCCGTGCTTCGCCAGCTCCATCAGGAAGTTGTCGCGGCAGGCGTGCAACCGCGAGGCCGGCTCGCCGAAGCGCACCGTGTTGGCCTCGGCGCTGCAGCAGCCAACCATGGTGTCGTGCGCGCCGAGCGTGTCGGCGACGATCGTCATCAGCTCCCGCCCGCGGTTCGACAGCAGCTTTGTTCCTTGCGTGACGGCAGTGCTGCCGAACATCAGCAGCGTCAGCTGGGCGTCATAGCGTTCGGCCGTGTCGGTAGGGCTGTAAACCAGAAAGTCCACTGCCTGTTCGCCGAGCAGATCGATGATGCGCAGCGTTTCGCCGCTGCGTATCAGGCCCGACCAAGATCGCCCGGCCGGCACAACGTGGCGGTAGCGCTCGGTCGCCGCTTTACCGGCTGACATTGCCGTCTCCATACAGCTCGGCCAAATAGGATTGCGTGCGCGCATAGGCGCGTTCGGCTTCAGCGGTCGCTTCGCGGCAGAATTTCGAGAGCCCGGGCTTCTCCGGACGCCAGACCGCGATCTTGATCGGCTGCGCGGTCGCCTTCGTGGTCGCCATCGGGTGTGGCACGTTCGAAAGTCCTACCAGCAGATCCATCTCGGCGTACAGATCCACATAAGTGCCAGACAGCGAGACAGAACTGTCCCATGCGAAACGTTGGTCGTTGCAACGCACGGGCGCGAAAAATGTCAGCGGCGGATGCATGTCGCGCATCTCGAGGCCGAGCTTGGCTGTCACGATGCCGAGGTTCTCGGTTCCGTTGCGCGAGATCAGCGGCGAGGAGTCATCATCGGCGCGCGGCATGCCCACGCCCAGCAGGACATCATGCCGCTCGCAATTGTCCTCGACGATCGCCGCGAGCACGCGGCCCATATCCGATAGCAGTACACGTCCGCGCCCGATGCGCGCCGTCCATTGCACCTTAATCGTGTCGCACGCGTAGAAGCGTTCGGTCGGATCGATGGCATTCCAGAGCAGACACGCAACACCGGGCGAGCCTCGCGCGTTGTCGAGCCGCAAGCACGCGCCCCTCGCAACCCGGCCGTACCAGTACCAGCCGGCGGGCACCGTCGCACTTGTCTGCACCAGCTTGGCCGGGATCTCGCGCGCGATGCGCGGCGCTTCATTGATCGCAGCCTCGAACCTACCGGGCGCCTGACCTTCGGCGCGCAATACTTCATAGCGCGCCTTGAGCGCGTCGATGCGCGCCTGCCTCTTCGGGTCAGGCGCGCGGGAAGCTTGTTTAACTGCGTTTGTCATGCAGCCGGCTGAGGAATTGGCGCGCGCGTGCGGTCTTCGGTTGCGCAAAGAAGATTTCCGGCTTCTCGCGCTCGACGATCAGGCCCTGGTCGATGAACACAACTTCGTTGGATACGTCGCGGGCGAACTCCATCTCGTGGGTGACGACTACCATGGTCATGCCTTCCTCGGCGAGCGCGCGCATGACGCCCAGCACCTCGCCCACCAGTTCCGGATCGAGCGCGCTGGTCGGCTCGTCGAACAGGATCACGGCCGGGTTCATGGCGAGGGCGCGTGCAATGCCGACGCGCTGTTTCTGCCCGCCCGAGAGCTGGAAGGGATACGTGTTGCGCTTGTCGCCAATTCCCACTTTTTCCAGAAGCTTTTCTGCGCGCACGACGGCCTCTTCCTTTTTGAGGCCAAGCACATGGATCGGCGCCTCAGTCACGTTTTGCAGCACGGTCAGGTGCGGCCACAGATTGAAGCTCTGAAATACCATGCCAATACGCGCGCGCATCAGCGACAGCTCGCGGTCGGACATGTGTGCCTTGCCGTCGCGAGTGCCGATCCGCTCGCCGGCGACGAAGATCTCGCCGCTATCGGGCTCCTCCAGCCAATTGATGCATCGAAGCAGCGTCGACTTTCCGGAGCCCGAGGGGCCGAGGATGCTAACGGTTTTCCCGCGCTCCACCTCGAGACTAACGTCGCGCAAAACCTCGAGCGCGCCGAAGCTCTTCGAGACGTTGCGAACTTCAACGGCGAGTGGGTGTGGCCGAGTATCCAAGCCCTCTTTCCTCCGCGACAAAGCCGAATCGTGCCACCAGCACCTCGATCAGAATGCTGGTCACCCAGTAAAGTCCGATCGCAACAATGAACGCTTCGAACGGTATGAAGTACATCGATTGCACGGAGGCCGCCGCCGCTGTCAGCTCGCGCACCGTAATGATCGACAGAAACGCCGTGTCCTTCAAACAAATGATGAGCTGATTGCCGAGCACCGGAGCCGTGCGCAATACAAGCTGCGGCAGGATGATGCGCCGATACATGGTAAAGCTGGTGAAGCCATGCGCGCGTGCGGCTTCGGCCTGACCGGTCGACAAGCTCGCCCAGGCGCCGCGCAAGATCTCGGCGAAATAGGCAGCCTGATAGGTGATCAACGAGAGGAAGCCGACCGTCCAGGCGTCCAGGCTGATGCCGAAGCTCGGCAAGCCGTAATAGAGGATGTAGGCATACATCAGGAAGGGGAGCATGCGCATGCCATCGACCACGGCACGCGTGGCCCGGCTCAACAGGCCGGGTCGCGCCTGGATCGCGAGAACGATGAATGCGCTGAGCAGGAAAGCGGCGACGGCCGACACACTGAACAGCGTCAACGTGTTCCGCAATCCGATCAGGAACATGTCCCGGTGGTTCCAGAGGATCTCCCACTTGTTCATGGACTGTGCATCACATGGCCAGGCGCCGCGCCCGGTGGTCGAGCTGGCGCTGCAGGCGGACCAGGGCGCCAATCAACAGCATGTAGATTGCGGCCGCAACCAGGATCGGCGGCAGCGGCTCGTAGGTGATGGCGGCGATCTGGTTGGTGACGCGCGTCAGATCGACAATGCCGATCACGGCGATTGCCGGGCTCGCCTTGATCAGCAGGGTCATCTCGTTGACGAGGCCGGGCAGCGCCGTGATCCAGATCTGCGGCAGCACAATGCGGCGGAAGACCAGCGGGCGCGACATACCAGCGGCGCGCGCAGCCTCGATCTGCTCGCGCGGAAAACTTCGGATCGCGGCGCGCCAGATCTCGGCGTTGAAGGCAGCCGTATTCAGGATCAGCGTAGCAAGGGCAGCCGTATACCGGTCGAGCGGAATGCCAAACACCGGCGCGCCGATGAAAATAAAGAGCACCAGCGTGACCAGCGGCGTTGCGCGCCCCAGGCTTACGTAAAGAACGATCAGACGTCCGAGCAGGGGTAGGCGGGCCTCGCGCAGCAGAGCTAGCGCGAGGCCCAGT
>JBDUCU010000151.1:0-6017 GCA_040003315.1 Burkholderiaceae bacterium
ATGTGTAAAGCATGCCGCCAGCGTTCAATCTGAGCCAGGATCAAACTCTTCAGTTTAATCTCTGCAAGATACTCAATACTGACGTTGACCAACTCCTTACCACCGGCCTTTCGGGTTTCCCTTCGAGCCGGCAATTCGTCATTGGCCACGGGCCTGGCGCCGTGAAAGCCCCAAGCCCGCTTCCTTCAGTGTGAGTACCATTTCTGTTTCCTTGAGTCCCTGCGGCTAACCTCGCGAGGCTGCGGTTTCCCGCAACGGACACGGGGCGCCCCAGGGCGTCCCTAGGCCCCAAGTACCCACACTTATCGGTTGTTCAGATTGTTAAAGAGCGCGGCACCCGAAAATATAGGTGCCGAGAGACGCGATTATACCGCATAAGCCGACCGGGTCAACAGCCTCTCCCACCCCTGCCGACCAACCACCGCGGAAAATCGCGGCAAAGTAACTTGCGCGAAGCGGTACGTAGCCAGGGGGCCACCGCGATGGGCTAACATCAGGGCTAACATCGCCGTCGTCGCTGCATCTCCAGCCGAAATTCATCAAGGTACCTCTCACCCATGATTTCCGGCTGCGGGACATCGCGACTTTGGTGCCATTGTCATCCATCCGCCACTCGAACCACCGCCCGAACTAGCATTCCGAACCGACGCATATCACTCGCGTGATGACTCGCTGATGGTGATCAGTCTGTGGAACTACCGGAGCTTTATCTGGGGTGGCATCCGGCGTGATCTGCAGCTTCGCTACTTCGGTTCTGTGCTGGGCGTGGCGTGGCTGGTGGTGCAGCCTGCCGCGCTCATCGGCATCTACTTCCTGATCTTCACCACGGTGTTCCCCAATCGGGTCACCGCTGAAATCGGCAACTACGGCGCATTTCTGTGCGCCGGCCTGGTTCCGTGGCTGATGTTCGCCGAAATCATCCAGCGCGGACACACCTGTTTCCTCGAGAACGCACAACTCATCCGACACAGCAATTTTCCAAGGATCCTTCTGCCCGTCACGACAACGTTGTCGGCGATGCTGAATTTCTCACTGCTGTTGGTGATCTATCTCGCGGCGCTCGCACTCACCGGCCAGTCCTTGTCAGTGCATCTAATCGCACTGCCCTTGCTGATTGCAGTGCTCGGCGGACTCGCTTTCAGCGTCACGCTCGTACTCGCGCTCATCAACGTCTATGCGCGCGACATCACGCAGGCAGTGCCTTTCGCGCTGCAGCTCCTGTTCTGGCTGACGCCGATCGTCTATGCAAGCAGTTCCATGCCTGGCACGCTGGCACGATTCCTCGACTGGAATCCGCTGACTGAAGTCATCGAAGGCTTTCACGATGCGGTGGTTTCTCATGCGTGGCCCGACTGGAGCCGCCTTGCCTATCCGCTGCTGTTTCTCACCGCTTCCCTGTTGCTGAGCCGGTATGTGTACAGGCGGGTAGCGTCAACGCTGGCAGACCAACTATGACCGCCGCGATTGATTGCCATAGCCTGGGCAAAGCCTATCGCCGTTACGCCCATCCCAGGGATCGCATCGTCGGCTGGCTCTGGCCGGCACGCAGCCACTACCACGACACGTGGATCCTGCGCGATATCACCTTTTCGGTCGGCGCCGGCGAGAGCGTGGCGATTCTTGGCGGTAATGGCGCGGGAAAGAGCACGCTGCTGCGCGTGCTCGCCGGTGTGACCGCGCCGAGCGAGGGAAATCTTGACGTCCGCGGCCGTGTTACCGCGATCCTCGAGCTGGGAATGGGATTTCACGCAGAGTTCAGCGGCGAGCAGAACGTGCAGATGACGGCACAACTCTATGGGCTGCGTCCCAACGAAATCCGTGCGCTCATGCCGCGCATCCGCGACTTCAGCGAACTCGGCCAACAATTCTTCGATCCACTGCGGACATATTCCTCGGGGATGAATGTCCGCCTGGCGTTCAGTCTGGCCACCGCGGTGCGGCCCGACGTGTTGATCGTGGACGAAGCGCTTTCCGTTGGCGACCAGCGCTTTCAGCTGAAAAGCCTGGCGCGCATCCGCGAACTTCAGGAGACCGGCACCACGCTGCTGTTTGTCTCACACGATGCCGCGATCATTCCCCGAGTATGCCAGCGTGCTCTCGTGCTTCACAAAGGCAAGCTGCATCTCGACGGTCCTGCAGTCGAGGCGGTCGCTGAGTATAGCCGTCTGGTTTATCAACAAGGATCGGCAAACCATGTCGACGCAGCCACAGCCGCCCACTGAAACGATCGCCGCTTTGACCGATCAGATCCGCCACGCCGCGCGGGCCTACAACGCGTCGACGGGCACGACTGGCGCTTGGCGGCCCGCGCCTGGAGAGGGCGATGGCGACGAAGCGGCCAGCGCGGTCGACGGCACGATCGCGCAACTGTGGCGGCGAAGTCAGCCGCGAACGGAATTGCCGCACCGGTTCCGTCGCTTCCCACTCACCATCGCTCCGATCCGGAGGTTGGTGCTGTGGACATTCAATCTGTTGACCCGAGAACAGCGCGCCGCCAACCTGCTCACCGTCGACACGCTCAAAGGCATGCAGAATGCATTGGCTCTGAGAGAAAAAGTGTGGCGTGAGAACGCGATCCTGATCGAGTATCTTCGCGCACAGTTAAAGCACGGCGCGACGGTCCGCAGCACCAGCCCGGCCCAACGTGCCGGTGTGAACGCGCACGATCCGGACCTTGATCAATTCTTCGTCGAGTTCGGTGATCGGTTCCGTGGCACGACCGAAGCCATCACCGAGAGGCTTCGCGTGTATCTGCCGCGCGTGCGCGAAGTTGTCGGTCGAGGACCTGCCCTCGACCTCGGATGCGGCCGCGGCGAGTGGCTGGAACTGATGCGCGACGAAAAGATCCAGTCGATCGGCGTCGATCACAACCGCGTGCTGCTCGACGCGTGCGCTGCCAAGGGCCTGAACGTCATCGACGCAGACCTGCCGACCTTCGTCGCGCAATCGCCCTCCGATCACTGGCAACTGGTCACCGCTTTTCATGTCATCGAACATCTGGACTGGCCCGAATGGTTCGCCTTTCTGAGAGGAATTCACCGCATCCTCCTCCCGGGCGGTATGGCCATCGTCGAGACGCCCAATCCGGGCAACTTGTTTACTGCAGCCAACCGCTTCCACCTGGATCCGACGCATCGCCGGCCCTTGCCTGACCCACTCCTGGAGTTCGCGGCGAGGCATGCCGGGTTCTCGAAAGTCGGAATACTGCCGCTGCGTGCGGAGACCGAGCTCGCCGAACGGTTCTTGCAAAGCAACGCGCTGCCCGAAATCGCCGACCGGCTCTTCGGTGCCCAGGACTACGCCATCATCGCGCACAAATGAGCCGGCGCGTGCTTGTTCTCGGCGCTCAGGTTCCGTTCGCGCGCGGCGGCGCGGAGAATCTCAATGCGGGCCTGGTCAAGGCGATTGCCGATTTCGTGCCGGACGTCGAAGTCGACCTGGTGCAGTTGCCGTTCAAGCATCGGCCCGAGCAGCAACTCCTTGCCGACATGATGAATTGGCGGCTCATCGACATCACCGAGGTCGACGGTCGCAAGGTGGACCTCGTTATCGCCACCAAATTCCCCACTTATGCCGTACGCCACCCCAACAAGGTGCTCTGGCTGGTACACCAATATCGCCAGGCCTACGAACTCGCCGGAACGATCTACGACGTGCCCGCTCTAAGCGAAGTCGAGGCGGCGGCCCGCAAGAAGCTACGCGAGCTCGACACGCGGTTCATTGGCGAATGCGTTGCTCGCTTCGCCATCTCGGAGACTGTTTCCGAACGCCTGCTGCGCTTCAATGACCTTCTCAGCATCCCGCTGTGGCCCCCCTCGCTGCTGCAGGACCGTATCCAAGCGGGTACCTACGGCGAGAGCATCCTGTATTTCGGCCGTCTCGACCGGGTCAAACGGGTGGGACTGCTGGTCGATGCAGCCAGTCGCGTTCCCGAAGTCCGCGTCGTCATCTGCGGTGCTGGACCCGATCGGCCTGCCTTGCAGACGCAGATCGACGGACTTGGGCTGCATGATCGCGTCCGTCTCGCCGGGCATCTTCCGGAGTCCGCGCTCATCGACGAGATTGCTCGCGCCCGCGCCGTTTTCTACGGCCCCTTCGACGAAGACTATGGCTACGCCACGATCGAAGCATTCCTCGCCGAAAAGCCCGTCATCACCTGCTCCGACAGCGGCGAGGCGGCGCGAATGGTCGAACGAACCGGTGCCGGCTGGGTCGTCGACGCAACGCCAGCCGCCATCGCCGACGCAATCATAAAAGTCTTCAGCACAGACGACCCGACACTGCGCGCGCTCGGCGCGGGGGGCGCGGCGTTCGCCCGCGGGTTGAGCTGGCGAAACATCGTCGACACCATGGTCAACCCGCATTTGTGAAAGTTGCGCTGATCACACCTTGGCCGCCGCAGCAAAGCGGCATTGCTGACTACGCGTACCAGCTCGCGGCAAGGCTGGTCGGCAGCGGCGTGGAGACTACCGTGATCACGACCGCAGGATCAGCCACGCTGTTGGCCAACTGCGAGATCCGAGAATGCATCGACGCGTCCGACGCTGCCGTGCCCGCGGATGCGCTGCCCGTGTTCCAACTCGGAAACAACCTGGCGTTTCACGGGTTCCAGCCGGAGCTGCTGGCACGCCTCGGCGGCGTCGTTCATCTGCACGACCCCGTGCTGCACCACCTTCACGTGGATCGCACGCTCGCCCGGCGCGAAGGATCGTACTGGGACGACCTGCACCAATGGTACGGCCCGGCGGTCGTCGCCGCGGTCAGGCGAATGGTCGAGCGGGGAGCGCCGCCCTGGACCCATGCCGCGGTTATGGACCTTCCCTTCTTCGAACCCTATCTGCGGCACGCTGACGCGGCAATCGTGCATTCGCAATATGCGGCAGCGCGCATTCGCGACCGGATGCCGGGCCTGCGCGTTCACAGCGTGGCGCAGTCCTATTCCATCGCGATAGCGCCACCGCACGCCGCGCGCAGCGGACCGCTCACGCTGGGCATCTTCGGCTGGGTCGAACCGCACAAGCGCATCGACATGGTCCTGCGCGCAATTGCGATCCTGCGCGATCGCGGTGTTGCATTGGAGCTCGAGATATGCGGGCACGCGGGTGCCGCCAGCGCCGACACTGCGAACCTCATCCGCGCACTCGGCTTGAACGGTGTCGTGCACATGCGCGGTCATATGGAAGCGGCCGCATTCGTCGCAGCCATCGCCCGCGTGGACCTGTGCGTCAATCTGCGCGACCCGACGATGGGCGAGACGTCTGCCGTGGTGACGCAGGCGCTGCAGCTTGGTACGCCGGTCATCGTGAGCGACGTCGGCTGGTATGCAGAGTTGCCCGAGTGCGTACTCAAGATTCCGGCCGCCGACGGCGCGATTGACGCACTCGTCGCGCACCTTGCGCGTCTTGCAACCGATCGCGGGGAGGTAGCCGCGCTTGCGCGCGCAACACGCCACTACGCGCAACAGATGCTCGACCCGGACCGGGTAGCGACTCGGTATGTAGCGGTGCTGGCGGAGGAGGCGGCGGAACGCGATCGGCGGCGAGCGATCGAAGGCGCCTTGTACGCGCAGCTCGCGGCAGCGCTCGCCGACCTCGACCTGCGGCACTCGCCGCAGCAGCGTGACATTCAGGCGGAGATTCTGCGCACGCTGGCGCCGTGCCTATGACGCTTCGGCCCCGACAACCTTCGACAGCAGCATGCGGGTGCTGTCTTCCCAAGAGAGCCAAGGTTTGGCGCGCCGGATGAGCGTGCCGTGCGCGACCGCCGACTCGAATGCCAGCACGGCCGCAAGCAATGATTCAGACCGGTCCGGGTCGAAGTAGATCGGGTATTCGCCGCCGATTTCGTGAAAGATCGGAATGTCACTGGCGAGCACCGGCAGCCCGTAATGCATGGCCTCGACCAGCGGCAGCCCGAAGCCCTCGGCGCGCGAGGCGAAGATGAGCGCTGACGCGTGCCGGTATGCGAAATCGAGCTCGATGTCCTCGGTATGGTCCTCCGCGTCCCCGATATGGACG
>JBDUCU010000046.1:0-20126 GCA_040003315.1 Burkholderiaceae bacterium
GCCCCCCGGCCGCTGCGCGTCCGCCCCCGCGGGGCACGCGATGAGCTTGGGGCGGCCCGGCGCGCATCGCTCATGCCGCATCCCTTTCGTCGACGCCGCCCAGATACGCTTCGATCACGCGCGCATCGCGCTGCACTTCGGCGGGCGTGCCTTCGGCGATCTTCTGTCCGAAATCCATCACGACCACGCGGTCAGCAAGACCCATCACGAAGTCCATGTCGTGCTCGACCAGCAGCACGCCGAGTCCTTCGTCGCGCAGCTTGCGCAGCAACTCACTGAGCGAGCGCTTTTCCATGTAGCGCAGACCCGCCGCGGGTTCGTCAAGCAAGACAAGCTTCGGATCCGACGCGAGCGCGCGCGCGATTTCGAGCGTGCGCTGCTGCCCGAGCGGCAGCGACCCGGCCTCGTCTGTGATGTGTGCCGCGAGTCCGACACGCTCGATCTGCGCAGCGGATTCGTTCAGCAGCACCGCTTCGCTGCGACGATCGAGCCGCCATGCGCCGCTGATCACGCCGGTCAGCAATCCTGGATACGCGCGCCGATGCGCGCCGATCGCAACGTTGTCGAGCACGCTCATGGTCGGTAGAAGCCGCACGTGCTGGAACGTGCGGCTCAATCCCATCTTCGCGATGTCGCGCGATGCGGTACCGACGATCGCACGATCGAGAAACCGAACTGAACCTGAAGTCGGATCGAGCACGCCTGAGATGACGTTGAACATCGTCGTCTTGCCCGCGCCGTTCGGCCCGATCAACGCAACGATCTCGCCGCTCTTCACGCTGATGCTCATCCGATCGACCGCCACCAGTCCGCCGAAGCGCTTGGTGACGTCCTGCACGTCGAGCAGCGCTTGCCCGTGCGCGATCGGCGCGCGCGGCGGCGAGCGCTGCGGGTCGAGGTGTCGGCGCGGCTCGCGGATCGCAATCCGCTTCACGATCGCCGGCCACAATCCATCCGGCGCACGCTGCAGGATCACGATCATCAGCACGCCGAACACGATCGTCTCGAAGCTGCCTGCCTGCCCGATGATCTGCGGGATGAAGTCGCGCAGCCACTGATTCGACACGGTAAAGATTGAGGCGCCTGTAATCGCGCCCCATACGAATGACGCGCCGCCGATCACCGCCATGAACAGATATTCGATTCCCGCATGCAGCGAGAACGGCGTCGGGTTGACGAAGCGCTGCATGTGCGCGTAGAGCCACCCGGATGCGCACGCCATCATCGCGGCCAGCACGAACGCCACCATGCGCGACGCCCATGTGTTGACCCCCATCGACTCCGCCATTACGCGGCCGCCCTTGAGTGCACGTATTGCACGTCCCTCGCGCGAGTCAAGGAGGTTGCGCGTGGTCAACATCGCAACCAGCACGAAAATCCAGATCAGATAAAAAATTTCGCGTCCCGATTCGAGCGATCTGTTGAACACCGAGATCGGCGGCAGCCCGCCGCGGCCTGTATATCCGCCCAGCGTCTCGGACGTACCGAACAGAAAATACAGGCTGATTCCCCATGCGATCGTTCCGAGCGGCAGATAGTGGCCGGAGAGCCGCAGCGTGATCAGCCCCAGCGCGGCCGAGATGGCGGCTGTCAGCAGCAGTCCGGCAATCAGCGCAAGCCACGGCGATTCTGCGAGCCAGATCCATTCGCCCGGCAGCGCGGTCGTCGTCAGCACCGCGGTCGTGTACGCGCCAATACCCACAAACGCCGCCTGGCCAAACGACGTCAACCCGCTGATACCGGTGAGCAGCACGAGCCCGAGCACAACCAGTGAAGCGAGCCCGATGTAGTTGAGCAGCGTGATCGAGAATTCGGACAGCACCAGCGGAGCAACCGCCAGGCCCAGCACCAAAGCAGCGACGAACCACGTGGGCTTCGGGCGCAGGTTCATTCGTCGTCTTCCACGTGACGCGTGCGCAGCGAGCGCCACAGCAGCACCGGAATGATCAGCGTGAACACGATCACTTCTTTGTACGCACTAGCCCAGAATGACGAAAACGATTCGATCGATCCAACCAACAGCGCGCCCAGCGCGGCGACCGGATAACTTGCCAGGCCGCCGATGATCGCCGCGACGAACCCCTTGAGCCCGATCAGAAAGCCGGTGTCGTAATAAATCGTCGTGATCGGCGCGATCAGGATGCCGGACACCGCGCCGATCAGCGCGCACAGGAAAAACGACAGCTTGCCGGCGAACTCGGCGGGAATCCCCATCAGCCGCGCGCCGAGGCGATTGATCGCCGTTGCTCGTAGAGCCTTGCCGTACACCGTGCGATCGAACAGGATGCTGAAAGCGACAATCAGCAGCAACGAACATCCGATCACCCACAGCGATTGCGCGCTAGCCGTCAGCGTTCCGAGCGTGACGGTGCCATCAGAAAACGCCGGCGTGCGCGAGCCTTCGGCGCCAAATACCAGCAAGCCCAGCCCGACCATCACCACGTGCACCGCAACCGACACGATCAACAGCATCAGCACCGATGCGTCGGCCAATGGCTGAAACGCAAGCCGGTACACCATCGGTCCCATCGGCACGATGATGGCAAGCGCAATGGCGACCTGTGCAACCATGGGCCAGCTCTGCACCGTCACGAGCTTCAACAGTCCAAGCAGCGCCAGCGGATACGCGACGTTCCACGCAAGCATCGTCGGCACGCGTTGCCAGCGCCGCGTCCATCCCGCCGTGATCAGCTCTGCAACTGCGACCAGTCCGCCAGCAATCACCAGCAGGACCACCGTGCCCGGGAGCTTGCCGCCTTGGATTGCCACCAGCGTCAGTGCACCGTAGGCAACGAACTCGCCCTGCGGAATGAAGATCACCCGCGTAACCGAGAACGCCAGCACCAGCGCGAGCGCGAGCAGCGCATAGATCGCGCCGTTGGTAATGCCGTCCTGCGCGAGCAGCAACGCAATGTCAAGGTTCATGAAAAAAGGCCGCGACTAGCTCGCGGCCTCATCGATCTCCGCAAGATAGCTCTACTTCTGCATCACCCACTTGCCGTCGACAATTTGAATCATCACAGCAGCGCGCTGGTCCAGACCCAAGTGATCATTTCCGCTCATGTTGAAAATGCCATGTGCACCCGCCACGTTCTTGATGCCTTCAAGCGCGTCACGCAGCGCGACCCGGAACTCCTTGGTGCCTGGCTGGCCCTTTTTCAGCGCGACTGGAATCGCCTGCTGCAACAGCACACCGACGTCCCATGCGTGTGCGCCGAACGTCGATACGGTGCCCTTGCCCTGCGCGCCTTCATAGGCTGTCACGTACGCGATTCCGCTCTTGCGCACGGGGTGGTCGTTCGGCAACTGGTCGGTCACCAATACCGGACCGGCAGGCAGGTAGGTGCCTTCGCAGTCCTTGCCACACACGCGCAGGAAGTCATTGTTCGCAACACCGTGCGTCTGATAAATCTTGCCGGTATAGCCGCGCTCCTTCAGCGCTTTCTGAGGTAACGCCGCCGGCGTGCCGGAGCCCGCAATCAAAATCGCGTCGGGCTTGGCACTGACGAGTTTCAACGCCTGTCCGGTGACCGATGTGTCAGCGCGCTGGTAACGCTCGTTGCCGACGACCTTCAGCCCGCGCGTTTCGGCAATCTTCGAGAACTCGTTCCACCAACCTTCACCGTAGGCGTCGGCAAAACCGATGAAGCCCACCGTCTTGATACCCTGCGTCAACATGTGCGCAACGATCACCAGTGCCATCTGCTGATCGTTCTGCGGCGTCTTGAAAACCCAGCGCCGCTTGGCGTCGACCGGTTCGACGATCCGGCTCGATGCCGCCATCGAAATCATCGGTGTCTCGCCTTCGGCCGCAACGTCGATCATCGCGAGCGAGTTCGGGGTGATGCTCGAGCCGACCAGCACGTCGACCTTGTCCTCGCTGATCAGCTTGCGAGCGTTCCGAACCGCAGTGGTCGTATCCGAGGCGTCGTCGAGCACGATGTAATTCACCTTGCGCCCGCCGATCGTTTGCGGCAGCAGTGAGATTGTATTGCGCTCCGGAATGCCGAGCGACGCCGCCGGGCCGGTGGCCGACAGCGTCACGCCGACTTTGAGGTCCTGCGCGAGCGCCGCGCTGGCGCCTAGGATGGCGACAGTGGCCGCCAACAACTTGGTGGTGAATTTCATGGGTCTCCTCTTGTTGACTCAACATCGTTCTTGTCCAGCTTGCATCTAAACAAAATCAAACCCTTTCAACAAGCAGGGCGATACCCTGCCCCACTCCGATGCACATCATCGCCAGCGCGTAACGCCCGCCGGTGCGCTGCAGCTGCCGCGCCGCAGTCAGCGTAATGCGTGCGCCCGACGCACCGAGCGGATGGCCCAGCGCGATGGCGCCGCCGTTGGCGTTCACATGCGCCGCGTCGTCGGGCAGGCCGAGCTGACGCGCGACCGCAAGCGCCTGCGCCGCGAATGCTTCGTTCAGTTCGATGACGTCAATCTGCGAGATGTTCAGGTTGTGGCGCGCAATGAGCTTTTGCGTCGCAGGTGACGGGCCGATACCCATGATGCGCGGCGCGACCCCCGCCGTGGCGACGCCGCGCAGCCGCGCGATGGGCGTCAAACCGTATTTGCGCATCGCCTGCTCACTCGCGATCAGCAAGGCAACCGCGCCGTCGTTGACACCCGAAGCATTGCCCGCAGTTACGGTGCCGTCGGGCCTGACCACGCCCTTGAGCTTCGCAAGCGCATCGAGTGTCGTTGCACGCGGGTGTTCGTCCTTGCTGACGACGCCTTCGCCTTTTTTTCCGGCCACCGTGACCGGCACGATCTCGTCGTCGAAGAAGCCCTTCGCGTCGGCTGCGAAGTATCGCTGCTGAGAACGCAGCGCAAACTCATCCTGGTCTGCACGCGCCACTCCAAACTCGGCCGCCACGTTCTCGGCGGTTTCCGGCATCGAGTCGATGCCGTACTGCGCCTTCATCTGCGCATTGACAAACCGCCATCCGAGCGTGGTGTCAAACACTGCATTGCTGCGCGAGAACGCAGTTTCCGCTTTGGGCATCACAAACGGTGCGCGCGACATGCCTTCGACCCCGCCGGCGATCATTAACTCGGCTTCACCGGCGCGAATCGCACGCAAGCAAATACCGACCGCATCCATGCTTGAGCCGCACAAGCGATTGATCGTCGCAGCGGGAACTGCGGTTGGCAAACCCGCCAGCAGCACCGCCATGCGCGCGATATTGCGGTTGTCCTCACCGGCCTGGTTTGCGCAGCCGTAATACACGTCGTCGAGCGCCGCCCAGTCGACCTGCGGGTGACGCGTCACAAGGGACCTGAGCGGAAGCGCCGCGAGATCATCGACCCGCATTGCTGACAACGCCCCGCCGTAACGGCCGATTGGCGTGCGGATTCCATCGCACAGGAACACTTCGTTCATGCGGTGGCCCTGATCGGTGTCGACGCTCGCGACGATCGCAACCGACGCGTCGGCTCGCTCGCAGGTACCCGGACTCGAGCAACACCGCCCAGAAATAGATCAGCCACCACGGGCGCCATTTGCGCGTATGTCAGCGGGCCGCCCTCTTTGAACCACGTGAACGTCCAGTTGATCATGCCGAACAGGATCATCGTCAATGGCTTGATCAGCGCAGCCCGATCGGCGTGCGGTGCGAGTGTCTCGATCACTTCGGCATAGCCGGCCACCACCTTGCGCTCCTTGCCAAGCACACGGGTGCGGTGAACCCTTTGCAGATACTTGACGTCCTGAACCAGCACCCGATGGCGCGCCGCCGAGTGTTCGTACTCCGCCATGAACAGTTCGATCAGACGCCGCAGGTGCGCCGACGGCGGCAGTGCCTCGTCTCGAACACGATTGACGATGTCCTGCAACCGCTCGATGTAGCTTTCGGCGATATCGGCCAGCAAGGCTTCCTTGTCACGGTAATAGTGATACATCAGCGCTTTCGACACTCCGCACGCGCGCGCGATGTCGGCAATCGATGCCGCCGCGTAACCCTTGTCGGCAAACTGGCACGCTGCAGCGTCGCGGATCACCGCGCGTTGCCTGTCGAACCCTGCTGCCTTGGTCCTGGCCACGACTACCTCGCGTCGTAAGAGATCACGACCCGCTCGGTCAGCGGGTACGACTGGCACGTCAGCACAAAACCGTCGGCAACCTCGTGCGGCTCCAGCGCGTAGTTCTTGGCCATCCTCACCTGCCCCTCGATGACGCGCGCGCGACACGTGCTGCACATGCCGCCCTTGCACGAAAACGGCAGATCGACGCCGGCGTCGCGTCCCGCGTCGAGAATCGAGTGCTGACCTGGCAGGAAGTCGACTTCGCGCCGCACGCCATCGATGATCAGTTCAATGTGTGACTGCGCCGCCTCTGCATCGTCGATCACCTCGGCCGACCCGGTCGGAATACCGAACCGCTCGACGTGCACATGGTGGGCGGGCACTCCGGCGCCGATCAGCGCGGTCCCGACTTCATCGATCATGTTCAACGGCCCGCAGATGAATGCCTCGTCGATCGTGTCGGCCGGCATCAGTGAATCGAGGAACTCGTGGACCTTCGCGGCATCGATTCGACCGTTGAACAGTTCGACTTCCTGCGCTTCGCGCGAAAAGACGTTGAACAGCGTGAAGCGCGTCAGGTATCGATCCTTTAGATCTTCGAGCGCTTCGTGAAACATCACCGACGCCTGGCGTCGATTGCCGTAAATCAACGTGAAACGCGCTTTTGGCTCGCGCGCAAGCGTCGTGCGAATCAGCGACAACACCGGCGTGATGCCGCTGCCTGCGACGAACGCCGCGTAATGCTTTGGCTTTTCGGGTTCAAGCATCGTGAAGAAGCGACCCTCGGGCGTCAGCACGTCGATCAAATCGCCGGGCTTGAGCGTCTCGTTGGCCCATTGCGAAAACTTGCCGCCGCCCACTTTCTTGATCGCAACCCGGATCTCGCCGTCGTCAAGGCCGGAACAGATCGAGTACGAGCGGCGCAGTTCCTCGCCGTCGAGCGAGGCGCGCAGTCCGAGATGCTGGCCCTGAACGAATCGATATTCTGGCGCAAGTTCCGGCGGAACGTCGAACATCAGACTGATGCACTCGGCCGTCTCGCGCCGGACGTCTGCGATGCGCAGCGTGTGATATTTCGGTGTCATCTCACCACTTGCAGTTTGGATAAGCGCGCTGCAGAAACTGCATCTCGGTCAACAGCGCTTCCAGGTGCTCGCCATGCAATCCTTGCCTGCCGCGCGAGACGAACGATGTGCGCTCGGGAATCTGCAGAGTTGCGATGTCGAGCACCGGCAGCACCGCGTTGCGCCAGCCGCTCTCGAGGGTCGACCACGCAGGGCCGACGCCTGGCTCGCGCGCGGCGGCGTCAGCAGTCGACGCAGCAAACAATTCGGCGGTATATGGCCATAGCGCTTCGAGCGCCGCCTGCATGCGAGCGTGCGATTCGTGGGTGCCGTCGCCCAGACGGATCGTCCAGTCCGAAGCGTGCTGCACGTGATAACGCGTTTCCTTCAGGGCCCTGGCCGCGATGTCTTTCAGCTGAGCGTCGGATGTCGCTTGAAGGCCCGTCCACAGCTCACGCTGAAACGCCGTGAACAAAAAGTTGCGCAGGATGGTGCAACCGTAGTCGCCGTTCGGAATCTCGACCATCATCACGTTGCGGAATTCACGGTCAGTGCGGCGGTACGCAAACGCGTCCTCGTCGCGGCCGCTGCCTTCGAGCGCACCTGCGTGCGTGTAAAGCTGACGCGCCTGGCCGATCAGGTCGAGCGCGACGTTGGCCAGCGCGATGTCTTCCTCGATGATCGGACCATGGCCGCACCATTCGGAAAGACGGTGGCCAAGGATCAGCGATGAGTCGGCGATCTGCAGCAAGTAGTCGACATGCGCTGCGCTCACGGTCTGGATGACGTTGCTCATTCCGACGCCATCACATGTGGTTGACTTCGTCGGGCAACACGTAAAACGTCGGATGTCGATAGATCTTGTCTGCAGCTGGATCGAACATCTCCGCCTTGGCTTCCGGGTCGCTCGCGACGATGTCATCGGCCCGCACGACCCAGACGCTGACGCCTTCCATGCGCCGGGTGAACACGTCACGCGCATTTTTCAGCGCCATCGCCGCGTCAACCGCATGCACGCTGCCGCAATGTTTGTGATCCAAACCGTTACGGCTGCGAATGAAGACTTCCCACAGCGGCCATTGGCGGCGAGGGGGGGGCATCTCACTTCCTGGCGCGGTTGTCTTCATTCGATCGCCGCAGCTTGCGGAACGATCAATGGCCGCAAGGCACCATTGGGACGCACGAGAGCGGCTGCCCCCTTGGACTCCCCGCCTAAGTGCCTCAGCGCAGCCATATCACGCGGCGACACAATCGCGGCGGTGCTTCTTATCCGCGTGTGCGAGCGCAGCCTCGCGGACCCACGCGCCGTCGTCCCATGCCTTGACGCGGTCGGCCAACCGCTCTTCATTGCACGGGCCATTTCCATTGACGACGTTCCAGAACTCGGACCAGTCGATCGCGCCGATCTTCCAGTGACGGGTGGCGGCGTCGAGCGTCAGGTCCGGATCGGGCAGCGAAACGCCCAGCAACTGCGCCTGCGGCACGGTCGCATCGACAAACTTCTGCCGCAGCTCGTCGTTGCTGATGCGCTTGATTCCCCATTTCATCGAATCGCCGCTGTGGATGGACTCACTGTCGTGCGGGCCGAACATCATCAGCGATGGCCACCACCAGCGGTTCACCGCGTCCTGCACCATCGCGCGTTGCGCCTCAGAGCCTTTCATCAACGCCAGCAGCAGGTCGTAGCCCTGCCGCTGGTGGAACGACTCCTCCCTGCAAACACGAATCATTGCGCGCGCGTAGGGACCATACGAACAACGCGTCAGCGGAATCTGGTTCATGATCGCCGCGCCGTCGACCAGCCAACCAACTACACCGATATCGGCCCATGTCTCGGTTGGGTAATTGAAAATCGACGAATACTTCGCCTTGCCGGTATGCAGCGCCTCGACCAGTTCATCGCGCGATACGCCCAACGTTTCCGCCGCCGAATACAAATACATTCCGTGCCCGGCTTCGTCCTGCACCTTTGCAAGCAGGATGCATTTGCGCTCGAGCGTCGGTGCACGGGTGATCCAACCGCCTTCGGGCAGCATGCCGACGATCTCCGAGTGGGCGTGCTGGCTGATCTGGCGGATCAACGTTTTGCGATACCGCTCCGGCATCCAATCCTTGGGCTCGATGAAATCCCCTCTCGCCAGCTTGGCATCGAATTCGGCTTCATACCGTGCGTCGCACTGCGCCGCTGCCGCATCGCGGTCGGCCGACGGAACATCCATCGCCTGCGTGTACATGAGCTACTCCTTCGTGCGCCGATCGACGATGCGCTTGGCCTTGCCCATCGACCGCTCCAGTGCGAGCGGCGTTGCAAGCCGAGCGCACGCCGATAACCCGATATAAGCCTTGATCGCGTGTTCAAGTTTTTGCGCCGACGCGCGTCGAGCGTCGGCACTGCCGCCTGCCAGCTGCCGGCCCATCTCGACATGCACCGTCAATTCATCGAGTTGCGCCGGCCGCGTAATTTCAAGCGTGTAATGCGGTTCGAGCTCGGGCTGTTTCAGGATCAGCTCTTCGATCTGGGTGGGAAAAAGATTGACGCCGCGAATGATCAGCATGTCGTCCGATCGGCCCGTGATCTTTTCGATGCGCCGCATGCTGCGAGCCGACCGACTAGCCGAGGGCGGCAGTATTCGCGTCAGGTCGCGCGTCCGATAACGGATCATCGGCAGGGCTTCCTTCGTCAACGATGTGAAGACCAGCTCGCCCCTTTCGCCTTCGGGCAGCACTTCGCCACTGTCAGGATCGATCACCTCAGGATAAAAGTGATCCTCCCACACCGTCAGGCCATCCTTGGTCTCGATGCATTCCTGCGCGACGCCCGGGCCGATGATTTCGGATAAGCCGTAGATGTCGATCGCGTCGAGCGAGGTCTTGCCTTCGATCGTCGCGCGCATTGCAGCGGTCCACGGCTCGGCGCCAAAAATGCCAATCCTGAGAGAACACGCTTTCGGATCGACGCCCTGCTTTTGCATCTCCTCGATGATCGCCAGCATGTACGACGGCGTCACCATGATGATCTTCGGCTTGAAATCGGCGATCAGCTGCACCTGGCGCTCGGTCATGCCGCCGGATACCGGAATCACCGTGCAGCCGAGTTTTTCAGCACCGTAATGCGCACCCAGGCCGCCGGTGAAAAGTCCATAGCCATACGCCACATGAACGATGTCGCCGCGTCTGCCGCCGGCAGCGCGAATCGAGCGCGCCATCACGGTCGCCCATGTATCAATGTCCTTCGCGGTGTAGCCGACCACGGTCGGCTTGCCCGTCGTTCCGCTCGACGCATGAATCCGCGCGATTTTTTCGCGGGGAACGGCGAACATGCCGAACGGATACGTGTCGCGCAGATCGTTCTTGGTGGTGAACGGAAATCGGGCGAGATCGGCCAGCGATTTCAGGTCGGACGGACAGACGCGCGCCTGATCGAATTTCGTCCGATAGTGCGGCACGTTGTCGTAGGCGTGCGCAAGCGACCAGCGCAACCGTTCGAGTTGCAGCGCCTGCAGCTCGGCCCGCTGGTGCGGGCCGGGACGCTCGATCGGCTCCAGGTCGTCAGTCATCACAAATGCACGACCGCCTTTGCCTTCATCGTGTGCGAGCGGCCCCGCATCACGACGACGCTTTTGCCGTGCTGGTTGGTCACCGTGACGTCGTACACGCCGGTGCGGCCGGTTAGCGCCACTTCCCGGCATTCGGCGTGCAAGACGTCACCCTCGTGTGCCGGAGCCAAAAAGTCGACCACGATGCCGGACGCCACGGTCACTTCGTTATGGCTGTTGCAAGCAAATGCAAATGCCGAGTCCGCGAGCGTCGCGATCAGGCCGCCGTGACAGGTCTTGAATCCGTTCAGCATGTCGGGCCGAATCGTCATCGACAGCTTCGAGTAGCCCGGACCCACCGCTTCGACCCGCATGCCGAGGGCACGCGACGCCGCATCGTCGTTGAACATGCGGTCGCGCACCGCCTCGGCAACTGCTTGGCCCGCGTGCGTGCGGTTGTCGTGCACTCTGTCGTTCATCTGCCGGTGAACACCGCTGTGCGCTTCTCGACGAACGCAGCGACGCCTTCGCGATAGTCGGCCGACTGGCCGAGCTCGCGCTGATAATCGCGCTCGACATTCAGCGCTTCAGCAAACGGCATCAGCAGTGCTGCGTCAATCGCCTGGCGCGTGCGCACGTAGGCACGCGTAGGCCCGCCGGCCAACTGACGCGCGACCTGCATCACGGTCGCCATCAGCTGGTCGTCGTCGACGCAGCGCCAGATCAGACCCCAGTCGGCTGCCTGGGATGCCGGCAGTTTTTCTCCCAGCAGACTGAGTCCCATTGCGCGAGCGGGCCCCAACAATCTCGGCAGCCACCAAGTGCCGCCGCAATCGGGCACCAGCCCGAGCTTGGCAAACGACTGAACGAAGCTCGCCGACTTTGCTGCGAACACCAGGTCGCATGCGAAAGGGATATTTGCACCCGCGCCGGCGGCTACCCCGTTGATCGCCGCGATCGTCGGCATCGGCATTGCGCGCAGGCGTTGCAACATGGGCTTGTAATGATTTTCGATCGACGCACCCAGATCGACGCCCGCGGCGCCGGGCGCCACGGTGCGATCGGCCAGATCCTGCCCGGCACAAAATCCTCGTCCTGCGCCCGTCAGGATCAAGCAGCGAACTCCTGCCTGCGACGCGATCACGTCGAGCGCGCTGCGTACCTCACCATGCATCGCAACCGTAAAGCTGTTCAGGCGCTCGGGGCGGTTGAGCGTCAGCGTCGCCACGGCGTCTGTCACCTCGAGCTTGATCGATTCGAATTCCGTTCTCATCGCGCGATTCGCAATTAATTGACCGACCGTTCAATCAATAGTAGCTTCGAGCTTCCAAAAAGCCAAGTTCAGGCCTGCCCTAAAATCGCACGCATGAATCCGTTGTTCGAAAAGCATCGCAGCACACTCGACGGCGCGCTCGACGCCATCCGCACACGTGGCTTCTGGAGCGCGTATCCCGAGATGCCCAGCCCGAAGCTTTACGGTGAGGCGGCCAACGACGAAGGCAAGGCGGCGGCGTTGGGACACGCAGGGCGCAAGTTCGAGCTTGCCCAACCGGGCGGCATCGGCTGGCTCGCAAGCGAACATTCGCCTTACGGCATTCCGCTCGAGGTCGAGTATCCCGTATGCGAACCGCAGACCCTGATCGACGCTGCGTTGGCGGCGATGCCGGCGTGGCAAAAACTCGGCGTCGAAGGTCGCACCGGGATTTGTCTCGAGATTCTCGCGCGCATCAACAAGGCAAGTTTTGAAATCGCACATGCAGTAATGGTGACCACCGGTCAGGGATGGATGATGGCGTTCCAGGCAGGCGGCCCGCATGCGCAGGACCGCGGGCTCGAAGCGGTGGCGTACGCGTATCGCGAGATGAGTTCGGTGCCGAGTGCTGCGCGGTGGGAAAAGCCGCAGGGGAAAAATCCGCCGTTGGTGATGGAAAAGCGCTTTGAGATTGTCGGCCGCGGGGTGGCGCTAGTGATCGGGTGCGGCACGTTTCCGACGTGGAACACGTATCCCGGACTGTTCGCCGCGCTGGTCACCGGCAATCCGGTGATCGTCAAGCCGCATCCGAATGCAGTGCTGCCGGCTGCAATCACAGTCCGGATCGTGCGCGAGGTGCTGAGCGAAAGCGGAATCGATCCGAATCTGGTTTCGCTCGCGGTCGTCAACGATCCGAAAGCCACGCGCGCGCTGGCGACCCATCCGGCGGTGCGCTCGATCGACTTCACCGGCAGCAATTCTTTCGGTCAGTGGCTGACCGAAAACGCGCGGCAAGCGCATGTGTACACGGAGCTGGCCGGCATCAACAACGTGGTGATCGAGTCAACCGATAACTACAGCGCAATGCTGAAAAATCTCGCATTTACGCTGAGCTTGTATTCGGGGCAGATGTGCACGACGACACAGGATATTTTCGTTCCGGCCAGCGGCATCGATACCAATGAGGGACCCAAGAGTTTTGACGAGGTGGCGTTAGATCTCGGCCATGCGGTCGAGAAGCTGCTGTCCGATGGCGCCGTCGCAACCGCGGTGCTCGGATCGATTCAGTCGCCCGACACGCTAAGGCGCATCGAAGAAGCGCCTGCGCTGGCCGCGCAAGCATCCGACATCGTGCTGGCGTCGCGCAAGCTGGATAACGCCGAGTTTCCTGCCGCCAACGTGCGTACGCCGCTTCTGATCAAGACCGACGCCGCCAACGAATCGGTCTACACCGAGGAGCGGTTCGGACCGATCAGTTTCATCGTCAAAGTCGCCGACACAGCGGCCGCAATTGCCTTGTCCGAGAAAATCGTCAGGGAACGCGGTGCGCTGACTGTCGGGCTGTATTCGACGAAGCAGGAAGTGATCGACGCGATGACCGAGGCAACGATGCGCGCCGGTGTTGCCTTATCGATCAACCTGTTGAGCAACGTCTACGTCAATCAGTCGACCGCCTTTTCCGACTATCACGCAACCGGTGCCAATCCGGCTGCCAACGCAAGCTATACCGACAGCGCGTTCGTTGCCAGTCGCTTCAGAGTGATCCAGCGTCGCTGGCACGTCTGAGCTTGCGATGCCCTGCTACGAAATCAACGGCGTCGTGCCCGTAGTCGACGCTACGGCATTCGTTCATCCGACCGCGGTGCTGACCGGTGACGTCATCGTGGGCCCGCGGTGCTACGTCGGTCCTGCTGCCAGCTTGCGCGGCGACTTTGGCCGCATCGTGCTGCAGGCCGGCAGCAACGTGCAGGACTGTTGCGTGATGCACGGATTTCCGGGAACCGACACGCTGATCGAGGAAGACGGTCATGTCGGGCACGGCGCCGTGCTGCACGGCTGCGTCGTCAAGCGCAACGCGATGGTTGGCATGAATGCCGTCGTGATGGACGAAGCGGTGGTCGGAGAATCTGCGATCGTTGCGGCGTGCGCGTTCGTCAAGGCCGGCTTTCAGATTCCTCCGGGGTCGCTTGCGGTCGGAACGCCCGCGAAGATCCTGCGCACGCTGACCGACGATGAGCTGGCGTGGAAGATCAGCGGAACAAAGAGTTATCAGGAGCTGACCGTTCGCAGCCTGCACACGCTGCGGGAAGTCGAGCCGCTGCTCGAAGTCGAGCCGGGCCGCAAGCGAATCGAGGTTGCGGTGGACGGCGTCGTGCCCCTGGTCACGCTCAGAAAGTCCTAGTTTCAAGCGAGGCGCGCGCGTCGGCGATTGCCTGCACGAGCGTGTTCAGGTCTCCGATATGGTTTGCCAGCAGCAACACGAGACGCGCGTTCAACGCCGCACTCTGTTCATCGGTCAGCCCGTTGTGAGCGTCGATCAATGTCTGATAAAAGTCGTCGGGTGCCGCGATATTCGGCTCGCGATAAAGGCTCATCGCGCCCCCGTTGAGCGCGCCAGCGCTGAACGCACGTCTTCGATCGACGGCGAGCGCCACCGTGCCGCCACGTGCTGGTCGGGGCGCAGCAGGTAAGCGGTGCCCGGGCATGCGTCATAGCGGCGCTGCGCAAGGCCCTTCTCATCGCACAATGTGCGGTCGGCGCTTTGACCGTTCGAGGTAATGCGCTGCACCCTTAAGTCCCGGTTCGATGCCGAGCGGAGAGCGTCGAAGTCGCCCTCGTCGCCGAACAACAGCAGATCAAAACGTCCGCCCAGTCGATCGAGCAACGAGGACGCCTGCGCCCGAACGCTCACCGGCGAATCGATTGCTGGGCTGCCCGGCGACACTCCGGCGCCGAACACGTCGCAGTCGGCGGTCGACAACACACTGTTGCAATGTGCGGTCGGCACCGACAGCCGGCCGCTGTTGACCAGCCTTCGAGCAAATGGGTGTTGCGGCGACAGCGCCAGCACCGCATCGCGAAGGACACGGCTCGCGTTGCTTTTCGGTGTAATGAAATCGGTCGAACGCGTCGAGTTCAGAATGTTTTCATCCGCCGCTTCAACCCTCTCGTCGTTAAAACTCTCAAGCAGTGACGCAGGCGAATCGCCGCGCACGACCCGAGTTAGCTTCCAGCACAGATTGTCGGCGTCCTGAATCCCGCTGTTGGCGCCGCGCGCCCCAAATGGCGAAACCTGGTGTGCGGCGTCGCCGACGAACACGACGCGCTGATGCACGAAACGTTCGAGACGCGCGCACCGAAACGTGTAGACGCTGGCCCATTGCAACTCGAATGCACGATCCTCACCCAGCATTGCGCGGATGCGCGGAAGAACCCGCTCAGGCTTGATTTCCTGTTCGGGATCGCTCGCCCAGCCCAACTGAAAATCGACGCGCCACAGGTCGTCTGCCTGCCGGTGCAACAGGACCGAGCCGCCGGGATGAAACGGAGGATCGAACCAGAACCAGCGCTCGCTTGGAAATTCGCCTTTCATCAGCACGTCGGCGATCAGGAAGCGGTCGTTGAACTCCCGGCCCGTCCACTGCAGACCGAGCGCGTCGCGTACGGCGCTGCGCGCGCCGTCGGCCGCGATAACGAATTCGGCTTCGATCGTGTACCGACCGTCCGCAGTTTCGACGACTAGTTGCGCTGCCTTGGCATGCTGAGAAAGCGCGACCGCCTTGTTTTTCCAGCGCACGGTGTGGCCGAGCGCGCCCAGGCGCTCGACCAGGATTTCTTCGAGCAGATACTGCTGCAGATTGATGAAAGCGGGTCGCTTGTGGCCTGGCTCCGGCAACAGGTCGAACTGATAGGCGAGCTGATCGCCGACGAAGACCTTGCCGACCTTCCAGCTGACGCCGCGCTCGCAGACAGGATCGCCGCACCCTAATCGATCCAATATTTCCAGCGTGCGCTTCGACCAGCAGATCGCGCGCGATCCGGTGCTGACGGTGTTGTTGTCGTCGATGATGATGAAATCGACGCCTTGCTGTGCCAGATCGATCGCACACACAAGTCCAGCGGGTCCGGCACCGACGATGGCCACCTGGGTACGCGCAATGCCTCCGGCGCGCAGCTCCGCCGGCACGACATACGGATAGATCGGCGGCGCCATTGCCAGCCGCTACCCCTCGAGGGCCTCCCACATTTCTTTGTCGCGCTGCGCCGTCCAGATACGCGGATGCTGATGACCGGTCGCCTCGTCATAGGCGCGGCTGACATCGAACGGCAGGCAATGATCGAAGATGACCCAGTGGCCGAACTGCGGCTTGAGCGCGTCGTAGGTGTCCTTGTAGACACTGCGAAGATCGCGTCCCGCGGCAGCACCCTTTTGCACCGACTGATACATCGCGGTCACAAAGGCCCGCGTGCCGTCGAGGCCCGCTTTGACTTGCTCCGGAGTCTGCAATGCAGCACCGCGCCCGGGCACCAGCTTCTCCGGACCAAGCGCAGCGATCGCGTCGAGCGTCGCCGGCCAGTCAGCGAGGTACGCGTCGCCGGTGTAAGGCGTCGCATCGAATTCGACCAGATCACCCGAGAACAGAATCTTCTGTTGCGGCAGCCAAGCGACCGTGTCACCCTTGGTGTGGCCGCGACCGACTTGCATCAAATCGACCTGCAGCTTGCCCAGCCTCAGGGTCAGACGCTGGTCGAACACCATCGTCGGCCAGGTCAGACCAGGTACTGACTCGACTGCGCGAAATAGTCGCGGAAAACGTTCGATCTCGCTGCGCATGTCGGCTTCGCCGCGCTCGACGATCAGGTCGTACGTGTCGCGGCTCGCAATCACATGTTCGGCGCTATAGCCGGACGCACCCAGCACCCGCACCGCATGGTAGTGCGTCAGCACCACGTATTTGATCGGCTTGTCGGTGACTTCGCGAATGTGTCGGATCACATCTTGCGCCATCACCGGCGTCGCCTGGGCGTCGATCACCATCACCGCGTCATCGCCGATCACGACGCCGGTGTTGGGATCGCCCTCGGTTGTATAGGCGTAAGCGTTGTCGGACAATTTATCGAAGCTCACCTGCTTTTCTTCGAGATCGGCTTGCGACGCAAACTTCTTGTCCATCGTCACTCCCTAGACGGTGCGCGCTCGAGCCGCCACGCCTGATACTTCAACGCCAAAATGGCGCCAACGACGATCGATGCCGCCGCCAGCAATGAACCCACCGCCAACGTCGATAGGCCTGACAAGCCCTGCCCCACGGTACAACCCAGCGCGGTGACCCCGCCAAATCCCATCAGCGCACCACCCACCAGGTGGTTGGCCATGTCCTCGGTGTCGCGAAAACCCTCCCAGCGAAAGGCGCCGCTCGCCACTGCATAAACGGCCGATCCGGCGATCACGCCCGCTACCGCTGCGATTCCGATCGTAATGACCTTGCTCGTATCGCTGAAGAACATCAGGTAGTCGAGGGTGTACGCCACCGGCGCAACGAACGCCAGCGACTCCATGCGACCCGAGTTGGTTCGCAAGTACGTCTGCTCGAGCGTACTGGGATGCTCCGCCACATATCCCAAATGGCCTGAGACAAACCATAGCGCGACGATGATCGCGCCGACGCCGATACCCGCTAGCAGATTGTCGAACGTGCGAAACGCCGGATCCTTCAATGCGAACACCGCCAGCCCACCCGAAAGCAGCACTGCAATGCCGATCTGCAGCAGCGGCTTCGAAATCGACGCGTTGGCAAGCAGCGACGGTAGATCCTGCGACGTTGAAAATTCGAACGCGCGTGCATCGAGCACGCCGGCGCGCAGTACCGCGAGCGCACCCCGCAGTGTGACGTAGGCAACGAGGCCGAGCACGAGCAGCACCACCAGCGACTTGAGGCTGCCACCGCCGGTGCGCGTCAGCGAACGCGAGCCGCAACCACCGGCGAGCACCATGCCGAATCCGAACAGCGTGCCACCGAAGATATACGACATGGGGATGAATCGGCGCGAGGTGTAAAACGAATCCGCGGTGTCGATCACGCCGGCGGCGGCCAGCACGTTCGTGCCGAGGATGGCGATGGCGATCGCCAGCATCCACTGCCGCAGCCGCGTCCAATCTCCGAATGTCACCGCATCGGACACGCCACCCATCGTGCAGAAGCCCGTTCGTTGAGTGATCGCCCCAAATGCAAAAGCAAGCACGAACGACAGCGCCACGACCCAAGATGACGCGACAGCAATATCGGCGTTTGACATCGACCAACCAGCGCCCGAAGCAGGCTAAAACAGGCGCGCGAGTTTACGCGCCGGCCGCGTGCAGACGCCTAGCGCGTTGCGGGCAGACGCTCGCGCGCGACCTTGGCGGCATCGCTTTCCGGATATTCCTTGATCACACGGCCAAGGGTGCGGTTTGCCGAACGCTTGTCGCCGAGCTGCAGCTGGCTTTCGGCAATCGACAGCAGGGCGTCGGGCGCGCGCGGCGAGTCCTGATACCGATCGACCAGCAGCTGTTGCGCGACAATTGCTCCCTTGTAATCTTTCAATGCATAGTGCGAACTTCCGATCCAGTAGTGGGCGACCGGGACGTACGGCGATTGAGGATAGCGAGCGACGAACTGCTGAAACCCCGTCAGGGCACCTTTGAAATCGGCGGCTCTGAACTGCGCGAGAGCCGCTTCATACGCGGCTTGTTCGCTCCGCTCGACGGCGACCGGGCGCCCGTCGACCGTGACACTCGACGGCTCGAACTTTTTGAGCCGCGCATCGAGGTCACTGTATAAATCGCGGTTACGCTTTTGCAGCGTCGTCACCTCATTGGTCAGCGCCTCGATCTGTCCGCGCAGACGCGCAATCTCCTGCCGCAGCGTCTCGGTCTGATTCGCAAGTTCAAGCTGATTTCGCTGCGCGGTCTCGAGTCGCTCAAGCCGAGTCGCTAGCTCGGCGTCTTTCAGCTGTATCGCGCGCTCCTGGTCTGATAGCCGCGCGCGCAACTCGAGAATGGCCTTGCGTGCATCGCTGTCTGAGAAAAGCTGCGCATGCGCCGGCAGCCAAGCGCAAAGAGCAAGCACCGCCGCGAAAGACCTCAATTGACGCTCCCCGCCCTATCGATAGTTCAAATCGGCGCGTCGATTCTGAGCCCACGCCTCTTCGTTCGAGCCGGTTGCGCGTGGCTTCTCCTTGCCAAAGCTGACCGTCTCGACCTGCGGGTCGGCAACGCCAAGCAACATCAATCGTTGCTTGACCGCCTCGGCCCGCTTTTGTCCCAGCGCCAGGTTGTACTCGCGACCACCGCGCTCGTCGGTGTGTCCCTCGACCGTTACGCGGCGCTGCTTGTTGGAGCCCAGGTAACTGCCGTGCGTCTGGACAATCGGTTGGTATTCGCTTTTCACCACGAAGCTGTCGAAATCGAAAAAGATGCTGCGCTTCGACAGCGGATTGTTCGGATCGTTGAGTGGGTCGAGCCCGCGGCCTGCCTGCGCATCAACCGGCGCGACGGCGCGCTGATCGGGTCCGGTTTTGGCGCCCGTACCCGCGGTCGCGTCAACGATCGGCGCTGCCGGCTGCTCATCCAGGCTCACCGACGAACAGCCGGCCAGCGTGAATGCGAAAACAGCGGCGGCCAGACTGCCTCGCGCCAAGTGGGTCAGTTTCATTCGATTCTCCTTCACTGGTTATTTCAAAAAGGGGCCCCATGTCGGCTCGCGAATATCGCCGGTCGGACCTGATAGTCGAGTCCGCACGCGACCATCGGTCGACGCCGACGCGAGAATTCCGCGTCCGTTAACCACGGTGGCGTAAAGCAGCAGGCGGCCATTCGGTGCGAAGCTGGGCGATTCATCAGTCGCCGTATCGGTCACACCCAGTTCCTGGCCACTCGCAATGTCGAGCACGTAAACCTGAAAGCGGCCGCTGCGCCTTCCGACATAAGCAAGCTGCTTTCCGTCCGGGCTGACGCGCGCACTGATGTTGTAGTCGCCATTGAAGGTCACCCGCTGCGCATTGCCTCCGGCGGTGGGCATTCGGTAAAGCCTGAAATTCTAGCATGCAGGGTCCCGCGCCTCTGCGGACTTGCGGGCCGGGCGTCAACCGAGCCTGCCGGAACGCTTCAGCGCGACCAGCGCAGCGAACGGGTTCGGATTGTCGACCGTCGCGTCCGGTCCGTCCCCGGGCCGCAGGGGCACCGGGCAGACCTCGTGCCGCGGCACGAGG
>JBDUCU010000047.1:0-20039 GCA_040003315.1 Burkholderiaceae bacterium
AGATGTCGACCGTCCAGCTCATCGTGCCGAGCGGTCCGGCTTTCGGCTCCTTCTTTGAAAACAGCGCGTCGAGCATCGGCGTCGCATGTTCGTCGAGATGCTCGAACACGCCGAGCTGTTCGCAGCGCTGCCGCACGATGTTGGCAAACGCGGATACGACGCCGCTTTGCCATTGACGCTCGCCGTGCGGCGGCATCGGGATTGCAAAGCCTTGTTCGTCGCGCGCGCGAGCCAGCGCGTCGAGCTTCATCTTCAGCCACGCGCGATCTTCGCTGCGCATGTCCATCGACAACGCCTTCGCAATCGCACCGAGGCCGCGCGGCTGCTCTGCGCCATTGACCCACACTTCGAACGGCACCGCAGGCTCGCCGATTTGCCCGATGAAGATCGCAAATGACTCTTTGCGCTCCGGAATCTCGACCATGTAGGTCCACGCCAGATTGCCGGCGGCGAGATCGGGACGACCGGGCCACTTCAGGCTCGCGAGCGTTGGCTGCGGCGTCGAGTCGAGCCGCACGCGGCGATCGGGATCGTCCTTCAAATCCTGCGGCTCGCGTGCCTGAGCATCTTTCTTGACTTCGAGCACCGAGCCGATCACGTTGTTCGGCCGATATGTCGTGATCCCCTTCAGCCCTGCGCGCCACGCCTCCAGATACAGATTCTTGAATTCCTCGAACGGATAGTCTTCCGGGACATTGACGGTCTTGCTGATCGCGGCATCGATGTACGGCTGCACCGCCGCGCTCATCAGCATATGGTCGCGCGCCGGCATCTGCATCGCGCTGACGAAGCCGACCGGCAGCTCGCGGTCGTTGCCGCCCATGTGCCGATATAGCCGATAGGCGTAATCCTCGACCGCGTATTCTTGCTTGGTGCCGTCGGGCATGCGCTTCTTGCGAACGTAGGTCCACGAAAACGTCGGCTCGATGCCGCCGGATGCATTGCTTGCGAACGCGAGCGAGATCGTGCCGGTGGGTGCAATCGATAGCAGGTGCGAATTGCGAATGCCGTGCACGCGAATCTCGTCCTTCAACGGCTCGGGCAGGCGCGAAGCGCAATGCGGCGCGGTCAGGAATTTTTCGGCGTTGAAGAGCGGAAACGCGCCTTTCTCGCGCGCCAGATCTGCGGACGCCTGGTACGCGGCGTCGCGCATCGAGCGCGCGATGTCGGCTGCGACGACGCGCCCGGCGTCGCTGTCATAGCGAACGCCGAGCATCGTCAGCGTGTTGCCGAGCCCGGTGAAGCCCAGGCCGATGCGGCGCTTGTTGGCCGCCTCGCGCGCCTGCTCCTCGAGCGGCCACAGCGTCGCGTCGAGCACGTTGTCGAGCGCGCGCGTCGAGATCTTGCAGACTTCGCGAAATTTTTCCCAATCGAATGACGCCTGCTCGCCAAACGGATCGTTGACGAAGCGGGTCAGGTTGATCGAGCCGAGGCAGCAGCAGCCGTAGGGCGGAAGAAATTGTTCGCCGCACGGATTGCTGGCCGCGATGGTCTCGCAGTACGACAGGTTGTTGTCGGTGTTAACGCGGTCGATGAACATCACGCCGGGCTCTGCATGGTTGTACGTCGAGCGCATGATCTGGTCGAACAGCTCGCGCGCCTTCGCCTTGCCATACACCCACTTGCCGTCGCTGCGCTGGTAGCCGTTGGTGGTGTCGAACGGCTCGGCGTCGTGCCACAGCTCGATGTCGTGATCGGTCTCGACCGCGCGCATGAACGCATCGGTCACCGCAACCGACATGTTGAAGTTGGAGAGCGAGCCGTCGCGCTTGGCGTTGATGAACTCCTCGATGTCCGGATGGTCGCAGCGCATCACGCCCATCTGCGCGCCGCGCCGCGCACCCGCGGACTCGAGCGTCTCGCAGCTTTTGTCGAACACGCGCATGTACGAGATCGGGCCGCTAGCGCGCGAATGCGTGCCGTGCACGCGCGCAGTCCTTGGGCGGATCGGCGAAAAGTCATAGCCGACGCCGCCACCGCGACGCATCGTTTCAGCCGCCTGGTTCAGCGCCAGATAAATCGACGGCGCGCCGTTGGCGACGCCGCTGATCGCGTCGCCAACCGGCTGCACGAAGCAGTTGATCAGCGTCGCCGCGATGCCGGTGCCGGCGGCTGAGTTGACGCGCCCGCCGGGAATGAACCCATCGACCATCGCGTCGTAGAAACGCTTTTCCCAGGTACTGCGCAGCTCGGGCGCCTCGACCTGCGCGAGTCCACGTGCGACGCGACGGCGAACTTCGTCGACCGTTTGCTCGTCGCCCTTGGCGTATTTCTCGAGCAGGACGTCGGTCGAAATGGGCTGCTCGTCGAGCAGCAGTTGGGCCTTTTCAAGCTTCATCAGCGAGCTTCAAGTTGTACTTCATTTTTGTTGTTTCCATCAAGACCAAATTTTCTCACATTGGCGAGCCATTAAACTCGGCTTCTGGCATAACGACTCGAAAGTTTTACGTGAACTTGCAGCAGTTTCGTTTTCTGCGCGAAGCGGCGCGTCACAAGTTCAGCCTGACCGAGGCGGCGCGCGCGCTACACACGTCGCAACCGGGAATATCGAAAGCAATTATCGACCTGGAAGCCGAGCTCGGGGTGCCGATCTTCGCCCGCCATGGCAAGCGGGTGAAGGGGCTGACAGCGCCGGGGCAGATGGTCCTCGATGCAGCCGAACGCATCATGCAAGACGTTGACAACCTGAAAAAACTGGCGCGCGATTACGCGGGCAGTCCCGAAGGGACACTGCGCGTTGCGACCACGCACACGCAGGCTCGCTATGTTCTGCCGAGCGTGATCCAGGCGTTCGGCGCAAAGTTCCCTCAGGTGCGGCTCAAGCTGCTGCAGGCAAACCCGCCGCAGATCGCGGCGATGCTGATCCATGGCCAGGCTGACGTCGGCGTTGCCACCGAATCGCTGGGAGATCATCCCGGGCTGTTGTCGATTCCGGTCTACGACTGGCAGCATGTTGCAATCTTCAAACCGGATCATCCGCTGGCGAAGTTCGTCACTACACCCGGCAAGCTGACGCTGAAGGACCTTGCGCGGCACCCGATCGTGACCTACGAGCACCAGTTCGCAGGGCGCTCGAAGATCGACGCGGCTTTTGCGGCGGCGGGTATCCAGCCATCGATCGTGCTCGAAGCGATCGACGCCGATGTGATCAAGACCTATGTGCAGATCGGAATGGGCGTCGGCATCGTTGCCGGCGTCGCCGTCGATTCGCAGCGCGACGGCCTGGCGGTGCTGCCGTGCGGGCATCTATTCGGCCGCAACGTCACGCGCCTCGCCGTGAAGGAAGGCGCGTATCTGCGCGGATTCGTGTACTCGTTCATCGAAACGCTGGTACCGGGCTGGGACAAGCGGCGCATCGACGAGGCACTGCGCGCCTAAACTCGGCTGATTGAAGACGGAGGCGAACATGTCAACCGTTCCAGAGGCGGCGCCGATCAACGGGCTGCATCACTACGCGTATCGGTGCAAGGATGCCGAGGAAACGCGGCATTTCTACGAGGACATTCTCGGGCTGCCGCTGTTTCACATCATCCAGAGCGACTACGTGCCGTCGACCGGCGAGTACTGCCCGTACACGCACATTTTCTTCCGGATGACCGACGGCTCGTGCATCGCATTCTTCGATCTGGGCGACGACATCGCCGCGGAAAAATCACCGAACACGCCGGAGTGGGTCAATCACATCGCGTTGCGCGTCGGCACCATCGACGAGCTGATGCGGCTCAAAGGTCGGCTCGAGGCGCACGGCCACGAAGTGCTCGGGATCACCGACCATCACATCTTCAAATCGATTTACTTTTTCGACCCGAACGGTATTCGAGTCGAGTTGACCACGCAGCTTGCGTCGGACGACGAGATGCAGGCCGAGAGCAAGACGGCGCGCGCGCGGCTCGATGAATGGACGCAGCGCAAGAACCAGTGGCGCCGCGAGCGCGCGGCGACGATGCAGCGTTGATGCGGATCGCAGTTGTCGGCGCCGGTTCGATCGGTGCCGTGCTCGGTGCGAAGCTCGCAGCCACCGGACACGATGTCACGCTGATTGCGCGAGGCGCTCATCTGGCAGCGATTCGCAACAAGGGCATCACGCTGGTCGATGCGGTGGGCTCGCATTCGGGCACCTATCGGCTGGCTGCCAGCGACGATCCCGCGGATTTCGGTACGCAGGACGTCGTAATTCTTGGCCTAAAAGCGCATGCGATCGGCGCCATGCTTGCTCGCCTGCATTCGCTGATTGCCGATCAAACGGTCGTCGTGCCGGCGATCAACGGATTGCCATGGTGGTACTTCTACGGCGTCGGTGGCGCGCTTGAGGGCACAACGTTGCGCGCGCTTGACCCGGATCGTTCGATGTTCGAGACGTTGCCGCCGCGGCACATCGTCGGCTGCGTTGTTCATATCGCGGCCGAAGTTCGAGCGCCAGCAGAGGTGCATCACACCAACGGCCGGCGAATCATTCTGGGCGAGCCGGCGGGAGGAATCAGTGAACGTCTGCAAAGAATCTGCGCCGCGCTTGATGCAGCCGGGTTCGACGCGATTGGCTCGACAGATATCCGGCTCGACGTTTGGACCAAGCTGGTGGGCAACCTCTCATTCAATCCCGTCGCGGCGTTGACCGGTTACCTGATGAGCGAGATCGTTGCCGATGAAGACGTGCTCGACGCGATTCGCGCGATGATGCGCGAGGGCATGCAGGTGGCTGAACACTACGGCGTGCGCGTCCCGATGACGGTCGAGCAGCGAATCGATCTCGCGCGCCAGCTCGGCGCCGCAAGGCTCTCGATGCTGCAGGACCTGGAGCAGCGCCGTCGCCTGGAACTCGATGCGATCGTCGGCAGCGTGGTCGAGCTGGCCGAGCGCGCATCGATCGAAGTGCCGACGATCCGACACGTCCATGCGTTGACGCAGGCACGAGCCCGCGCACTAGGCATCGCCACTCGCTAGGCGCGCCGGATCAGCTCGAGGGTCGCGTCGAACAGTGGCGAGCCCGGGTTCGCAAGCTCATCGCAGACAGTCAGGTGGTTTGCGTGCGGCAGCTCCAAATGCCGCACCAGATTCTTCGACCACGCTTTACCGAATTCCACCGACTGCCGCTTGAACTCGCTCGACTCCAGCGCACCCAACGCCGTGATCAGCGGCGCTGTGGTTGCGCTCGGCATGAAGATCGGTGACAGCGTGCGTGCGCGCCGCGCGTTGAGTTTCAGGTCGGCGCTGATGAACGGAGCTCTGGCCAGCAGCTGCAGATCGAACAGCCCGCTGATTGCGAGCCCCGCCTTTACCAGACTGCTCGGCAACGTCGAATCGAACTGTTGCCACAGGGCAGCCATCATCATTGCGGTCAAATGGCCGCCGGCCGAATGCCCGGCGACAACGATGCGATCAGGATTAAATCGCAGCCGCGCCGCGTTTCGATACAGCCAGCCAATCGCCTTCAACTGCTGGCGCACCATGTCTTCGATTGTCGTCGCCGGGGCCAGCCCGTAGTTGGTCAGTGCGACGGCCACGCCGTGCTGCAGCAGGGGCGGCGCGATCCACGAAAAATCTGCCTTGTCGAGCGAACGCCAGTAGCCGCCGTGGATGAACACGAATAGCGGCGCGTCGCTTTGATGTGTGTGGAAAAAATCGAGTCGCTCGATGTCGAGCGAGCCGTACGGCAGATCCGGCGAACACGCTCGCAGCTTGCGTGTTGCCGCTCCCTGCTCAGCCCAGCGCGCGAAGATCTGCGGATGATCGCGAATCGCCGCCCGTGCGTTGTACTCGCGCTCGAGGAATTCGATGTCGTTGCCCATGCGTTGGCAGTGTAGCGTCGCCTTGGACAACGTTTTGTGAGCCGTATAACATTCGCGCCGGCGCTGCGGTTTTCTGCGCGGCGCCATGTCTTAAGGGGAAGTAGCTCAGCTGGGAGAGCGCTGCGTTCGCAATGCAGAGGTCGGGAGTTCGATCCTCCTCTTCTCCACCATCCCTGTTCTCGGCGTGCAATTGTTCATGAGACTTGCAGCATAACTTTGCAGCGAATGCACAGTTATCCTTCCTAGACAAAGTGCAAAGTAATGTTATCCGCATGACGCGCAACTAGGCAAATCGATCCGCCTGCTTCGCCCAGTCCGGCCGCCATACACGGCAGTGAGATCGTCATCGAAGAGGCCGCGCATCTAATCGCTGCGCGAAGCGCCTGCCATCAGGCTGCACAAGCCGATCGCTGCTCAGTTGCGGTCACATATGGATGCCATAACCGTAATGTAGGATCGACGGCATGACCGCTTCTTCCACATTCACAGCCACCGACGGCGACGGATACGAACAACTGATGGGACGCTGGAGTCGCCGGCTCGCCACATCGTTTCTTGAGTTCGTCGGTACGGCTGACGGCGAGCGTGTTCTCGATGTCGGGTGCGGCACCGGTCGCCTTGCCTTCGCACTTTCAGAGAAATGCCGCGTCGATCAGTTGGTCGGCATCGATTTTTCGCCCGCCTACATCGATCATGCGAAACGGCACAATCGCGACCCGAGGATCGTGTTCCAAGTGGGAGACGCATGCGCGCTCGACTTTCCCGACCACAGCTTCGATCGTGTGCTCGCGCTGCTGGTACTGCATTTCGTTCCAAGGGCCGATCGAGCGATTGCAGAGATGAGGCGTGTGGCGTGCCGAGGTGCGGTCGTCGGCGCAACCGTGTGGGACGCGCGCGGCGGATTCGTGGCGGGTCGACTCTTTTTGGATACTGCAGCTGCGCTGGACCCCCGGGCCAACGAACGCCGCGCCCTTAACTACACGCGGCCGATGACCCGGCCAGGTGAATTGGCAAATGCCTGGCGCGCGGCAGGCTTTAGCGACGTGGTCGAGACAACGCTGAGTATCCGCATGGAGTTCGCGTCGTTTGACGACTACTGGGCTCCTTATACGGGCAAGGACGGACCGAACGCCGAGTACGTCGCCACGCTCAGCGATGTCGAGCGAACCAAACTCCGGGAGGCTGTAAGGAACGCGTACGTCGATGGAGAAGCCGATGGGCCACGCTCCTACGCGGCACTTGCCTGGGCCGTCAAGGGCATTGCGCCCTACGGATAGTGACGATTAGCGCCGGGCCTTGGTCGACGCCCGTATTAGTACCAGCGCGCAAACTGCCGCCATTGCAGCCGATGTCGTACCGACAATCACCGCGATGCGGAAGCTCGCGACCAATCCATCGACCGAACCCTGGTGCGAGAACACGAACCCTAGCAGCGCGGTCGCGATCAATCCGCCGATGCGCGCCACCGCGCTGTTCAACCCCGAAGCCGCTCCAACATGATCCGCGTCGACCGCCGCCATCACGGTTGCGGTGAGCGGCGCAACGGTCACACCCATTCCGATCGCGACGACGAGTGTTGCCGGCAGAACGTCGGTCCAGTAGTCAATCGCGGCGGAACCGATGCGTAGATACAAGCCGATGCCGACCGTCACAATGGCAGCTCCGGTTGTAAGCAACCGCCTGCCTCCGTAGCGCGCGGTCATCCGCCCCATCAACGGGGAGGCGGCAGCAATCACGATCGGTAATGGCAGCAGGGCCGCGCCTGCCGCCACCGCTGAATAGCCTGCGATTTCGATCAGCAGATAAGGCACCAACACGAACACGCCGCCGAGACTTGCGTAAAGAAAAAAAGTGAGCAGCGTGAGCCCGAGGAAAGACGATCTTGCGAAGAGGGCGAGCGGCATGATCGCTCGCGGGCCTCGCCGCGCTTCGATCCACACGAACGCTGCCAGCAGCGCAACTGCGGCCGCCGCCACCAGCCCTACCATCGACATTTGCGCATTTGACTCGGACGCTGCTGTCAGCGCCCACGTCAAGCTGCCCAGTGCCGCGGTGACGAGCGCGGCACCGGTCCAGTCGAGTGAGCTCGACGCCCGCCGGTCGCTGCTCTCGGGCACATACTTCCAGGCCAGGTAAAGCGCGGCCGCTGCAATCGGCAGGTTCAGAACGAAAATGGAGCGCCAGCTCGTCAAGTCGATCAGCCATCCGCCCACCAGTGGGCCGAGCGCACCCGCCAGGGCGCCCATTGCGGCCCACAATCCAATCGCGCGTCCCTGCTTTTCGCCGCTGAACGAAGCTCCCAGTATCGCCAGACTGTTCGGCATCAGCAGCGCTGCGCCGACTCCCTGCAGGGCACGGCCGGTCAGAAGCCAAGGCAGAGTCGATGCAGCGGCACACAGCATCGACGCGGTCGTGAAGATGGCAAGGCCGAGCAGAAACACCTTGCGTCGACCGAAGTGGTCGCCAGCGCTACCGCCGAGAAGAATCAACGCGCCCAGAGGCAGCAGGTAGGCATTGATGGTCCACGCCAATTCGGCGGGGCCGGCTCGCAGCGCACGCCCAAGCGCCGGTAATGCGATGTTGATGACCGATCCATCGATGAATGCCAGGCTCGAACCGAGAATGCAAGCAGCGAGCGTCGCGCGCGGATAGCGGTTTTGCTGCAACCGTGCCGCAGCTGCGATACCTGAATCGCACGGCGCACTGATCGCTGAGCTCATGTTTGCATTGAGCGCACCGTGTTCTCGACCACGGAGCCTTGCACGATAGCCGTGCTAGTTCAGTGCACCGAAGACTTTGCGAATGATGTCGCTGCCGGCCGCGAGCGGGTTCGCGCGAATCTTTTTCTCCTCTTCGCCGATCATCGTGTAAAGCCCATCAAGCGCCTTCTGCGTCACGTACCGCTCGACCGACGCCTGCTCGGGCTTGACCAGGCCGAAGCTGGCGCCTTGGCTTGCGAGCGTGTTGTACTGCTGCGCGAGACCATTTTTGTCGGTGACCTTGCGCACGATCGGCAGAAATCGCTCGGACAGAGAACCCGCCGTCTTCGCTTTGAAAAACTGAGTCACCGAGTCGTCGCCGCCGCGCAGGATCTGCTTGGCGTCGTCGACACTCATCGACCTGACAGCGCTGACCAGCAGCGTCTTCGCCTCCGGAATTGCCTGCTCGGCGGCTCGATTGACCGCCAGTTCCAGAGCGTCGACGTCTGCGCCTTTTCCCATCAGTCTGAGCGCGGAGCGTGCGCGTTGTAGATGCTGGGGCAATGGAATCTTGACCTTGGGATTGGCCCAAAATCCATCGACGCGGCCGAGGTTGGCAACCGCTTCCTCGGCGCCTTTATCCAGCGCGGCCTTGAGACCGGCCGTCGCGTCGCGTGCGCTGAGTTGATCGAGCGACTGCGCAGCAAGCGGCGCGCTGCCGAGGGTCATCGCTGCAAAAAATAGCCATTTGACGCTGCCGTGTCGTCGTGTCATCAGTACCCCGCGTGCGAATCATGCATCGGCGATCTTAGAGTATCGAACTCTGCGTTCCGGCTCCGCAGCGGCCTTCAATTTCTTCGTGCGGTAGCGAACACAGGGCGGGCGAGCGCGCCTATACTGGGTGATCGCTTCAAGTGGAACCGTGGCAGGGCTGCAAGCCAGCTCGTTGCCAACACTCGATGCTTGCTGTCCCAGAACCCAGACGAAACCAGCTGCTGGCCGCGCTGCCAGACATCCAGTCGGAGCGCTGGCTGCCTCATCTGGAAAGGATCGAGCTGCCGCTCGGCCAGGTGTTGTACGAGTCGGGCACCACGCTGAGTCACGTCTACTTTCCGACCACCGCGATCGTGTCGCTGCTCTACGTGATGGAAAACGGCGCATCGGCCGAAATTGCCGTGGTAGGCAACGAGGGCCTGGTGGGGATCTCGCTCTTCATGGGAGGAGAGTCCACACCGAGCCGCGCGGTGGTACAGAGTGCCGGCGAGGGATTTCGGTTGAACGCGCAGATGATGAAGGACGAATTCCACCAGGCCGGACCGGTTCTTCATCTGCTGTTGCGATATACGCAGGCGCTGATCACCCAGATGGCGCAAACCGCCGTGTGCAACCGCCACCATTCGCTCGATCAGCAGCTCTGCCGATGGCTGCTGCTCAGCCTCGACCGCCTGGAGGGTAATGAGCTTGTAATGACGCAGGAGTTAATTGCCAACATGCTCGGCGTGCGGCGCGAAGGGGTTACTGAAGGTGCGCTAAAGCTGCAGAAAGCGGGACTGATCCGCTATGCGCGCGGCCGCATTTCGGTGCTGGATCGACCGGGAGTTGAAGAGCGCAGCTGCGAGTGCTATGCCGTCGTCAAAAAAGAGTACGACCGGCTGCTTCCAGCCATGATTGCAACATAAAGCGGCGCGCCGCTCTCCTCGACGGCACTCAACAGTCGCTATGTGCGCTGGCAGACGGTAGCCGATCTGCCGTTGGTGCAGACTCGACCGGGTCTTTATGTGGCCCTCTATGCGGCCCAGACAGCGGGCGCATGTTGGTCACCGTCGAAAATCATTTGATCGAGCTGCTTCCACGCAAGGATCGCGTTCGGCTGCGCTCGATCGGCCGTCCGGTCGAGCTTGTGCTGCGCGATGTTCTCAGTGAACCGGGCAAGCCGACGCGGTATGTCTATTTTCCGACCGAGGGCTTCATCTCGCTGGTGGCGCAGATCGAAGGCAGCAACGGAGTGGAAGTCGGCATGGTGGGGCGTGAAGGCATGCTCGGCGCACACCTTGCGCTGGGCATCCGCGCGGCCCCGCTGCACGGTTTGGTGCAAGGGGCGGGGGCGGCATGGCGCATCGGAGCTGCAGACTTCCGCAAAGAGCTCGAAGGCAGTTTCGCTTTGCAAAAATGTATGCAACGGTATGTTTATGTGCTGATGACCCAGCTCGCCACGTCGGTGGCGTGTCTGCGGTTTCATCTGATCGCTCCGCGTCTTGCACGTTGGCTGCTGATGAGCCAGGACCGTGCGCGGTCTGACAGTTTCGTCATAACCCATCAGTTTCTCGCCTACATGCTCGGGGTGCGGCGGGTCGGCATCACGATGGCCGCTGGCGCCCTGTATCGCGAGGGACTGATCGACTACCGCCGCGGCCACTTTATCGTGCTCGATCGCCGCGGCCTCGAAGCGGCGGCGTGCGGCTGCTATGCAGCTGATGTGCGGGCCTACCGCAGGATGACGAACTGAGCTGCAGCTCGGCTGTAGAGCCACTTTGAGTCAGGCATTTGTGAGACTTCGAGCGGAATCGTGCGTTAGCGCACAGACGCGCGCGCGGGCAATTGGCTACAACGCGCTGCATGAATGCTGCAATGAACGTCACTGCGAGCTCGGTCACTCCGCAGGCGGGTTGCGTGTCGGCCGGCCGCTTATCGAATATCCCGATCGAGGATTGGGACGCCCTGTTTCGTGCGGTCACCGCTCGGCTCTCGCTGATGGATCAGGAGCAGCCGCTTGGCTCCAGCAAGGCCCGCGCGAAACTGCGGACCACGGCCAGGCCGCGGTGCAGGAATGCGTTCAGGTATTGCACGTGCTGCACAAGTCACTGACGCACGAACGCCATCGGCGCCGTCAGCTCGAACTCGATGTATTCGATGCGCAGCAGCTGGCTTTCCATGACGGCCTCACGCTGTTGCCGAACCGCAGCTTTTTTCAACAGCGCCTCGGTCGGGCGTTAGGCGCGGAGGCTGGGGGCCGCTCGTTGGCGGTGGTTTATCTGGACCTCGACAACTTCAAGTCGATCAATGACACCTACGGGCACGCCGTCGGCGACGCGGTGCTGCGCGTCGTCGCGTTGCGCCTGACCCGAACGGTTCGCTCCGGGGACATGGTGAGCCGCCTGGGCGGGGACGAGTTTGCATGTCTGCTCGCCGATATGCTGGGCCGCGACCAACTCAGTCATCTCGCGTGCAAGCTGCTGGATGCGGTGGCAGAGCCGATTCAGCTCGACCAAGTAAGTCTCACCGTGCGACCGAGCATCGGTATTGCACTGTGCCCGGCAGACGGCGTGACGGTCGACTCATTGCTGCAGGCGGCCTACGCCGCGATGTATCGGGCCAAGCGGCACAAGAGTGGTTATGGGTTCTTCGACCAGGATGTTCCGGCGCAAGCGGAAGAATTTGTCTAGCTGCTAAAGCGCCGAGTCGCGCAAGCGCAGCGCGTTGCTACTGAACCCAGCAGCAAGGAGCATAGCCGAGGATCTCTGCCGCAATTGACGGTGCGAGATTGAACCGTATTGCCGAAGCCAAGTCTTAACACCATGGAAAGCCTGCAGGTCAGCCTCGCCGAGGGCGAAATTCTTCTTGACCACCTATTGGAGCAGCGCGTGGACATCGCGCATGACTGTGGGGGCGTTCTCGCGTGCTCGAGTTGCCGCGTGATCGTGCGCGGAGGCCTGGGAACAATCGACGGCGCCAGCACCGATGAACTCGATATGCTGGATCGAGTTGGAGTGGCACAACCAGGCGCGCGTCTGGCCTGCCAAGTCAAAGGCGCTGCATCCGATCTCGTAATTCAGATTCCGCGCGACGAAGCGCCGGCCCCCAACTCGGTCCTGCCCGTCTATCTGAGCGCTCGCGCAGCGAAGCATTTCGCCGCGCAGCTCGCAAAGCATCCCGGCGCAGTCGCAGTGCGCCTTGCGGTAAAAGCTAACGGCTGCTCGGGCTTCAGCTATCGCGTCGATCCTGTCAGCGTGGTGCGTAAAGATGACCAAGTGTTCGAGAGCGGGGGCGTACGCATCGTTGTGGATGCTGCGAGTCTCCCCTACCTGCGGGGTACGACGCTCGACGTAGTTGAGGAAGGCCTTGCGCGACGCGTGCGTTTCGACAACCCGAATGCACGCCGAAGCTGCGGCTGCGGCGAGAGCTTCGGGGTATGAGCCCACCGAATTTCAGAACCCGACGCAACACAAGTGCCACTGTGCTATCGCCTCGCGACATAGAGGCCGAGCCCTGAGAGCCAGAGCAAGGCAGGTAACAGCAGTACCCATCTGAAATGGGAGTGCAGTGCGAAGTTGGTTGCGCTCATCAGCGCAACAGTAAGCACGCCAGAAAGAGCCAGCGCCCATAACGAGCCTTTCAATCGCGCCGGAATCGCCACAGCAGCAACGAACACAGTGAGCACTCCTACGCCCGCCATAAATCCGCCCATCACTGTGAATACTTTATTCAACCAAGCTTCAAGGCAAGCACAGCGGCGCGAAGCTGAACGAGGGTGGTACCCATGAAGCGAGGATCTTCCGGCAACAGCGCCGGACGCAGAACCATGAAGTAGAGACCTAGACATACGAGCCAGACGCCGCACGCGATGAGCATCCATGTCGAGATGGGTCGATTACTGGTGCGTACGTTCACGGTGTCAACGCAGCTGGGGTGCTAACAAGCGGGCCGAGCAATTGGCCGCACGTTACATGACGGGAAGCCAACCTCCGGTGAAACCGGCTCGCCGCAAACCGCCGACAATGTATTGGCATTGCCGCATCAATTGCCACAGCAGGCCGGTGCGATAGTTTTCAATCATCAGAATGACCGGACCCTGATTCAAGCCGAAGTGCCATGGCGATACCCACGCGTGGGGATTGGCGGACTTGTCCGGGTAGGTGGGGTTAAACGAAGCCTTGAATCCATACGGATTGGACTCGGTCAAGCGCATCTCGTGAATGCAGTAATCGAGCGCTGGCAGCACGATATCGGGCGCGAACGGCAACGAAGCCACCACGGCCCATGGTGCGAGGGTGCCGTCGTCGGGTCCGTACGGCACGCCGCGTCCCAGGTAATCGAAGAACTGCCGCTCGATGCCGTTTACTTTGAGCGTGTTTGGCCCCGGACCTTCACTCGCGGTGACTCCCCAGCAACGGCGGCTGTAGCCTTCGAACCGCAGAGGGTTGGCAATCGCATACTGTTGTTGCACATACGTTGCGCGGCGGCTGTTCTCGAAATAGTCGATGCCTTTGTCGCGCATGAACGCGTCCTGAATACCGCGAAAATCAACCCAGACATGCGAGAGCTGGTGCGTGAATAATGGCCCCGCGTACAGATATTCATATCCGTAACAACTCTCCCACTGATACGAAGAAGCCCACGCTGCGTAGCTGTCCGCGGGCAACGGATGCGTAGGCGACCCCAGGCCCAGGACATACAGAAGCAGCGCCTCGTCATAGCCTTCCCACCGATAGTCAAGGAATCCGCTTTCTGGCTTCCAGCCGTGCGTCACCGAGGCACCCAAGTTTTGCGCCCATTGCCAATCGGCACGACGATAGAGCGCGTCGGCGAGGGTGCGGATCTCCTGCTCGTCGGCTGTGTCTACGTCAAAATAAATTCCTGCCGTCAAAGCGCCGGCGAGCAGGAAAGCGCTGTCTACCGTTGACAGCTCGCACTGCCAGGCGCGCCGGCCGGTCTGCATGTCAAGAAAGTGGTAGTAAAACCCTTGATAGCCGCTCGCGTCAGGCTCAGGGCCTTGCGCGCTGTTCCAGAAAAAGCGCAGCGTTGCGAGCGTTCGCTCCACCGCGGCGGCACGCGACATGAAACCGCGCTCGACGCCGACGGGGTAAGCCGCCAACGCGAGACCGGTGGCGGCAATACTGGAAGGCCAATTCGGTTCGGTCTTGTCACGCACCAGCCCGTTGGCTGGATTCACTTCGTACAGAAAGTAATTGAATGATTGGTACTGGAGCCTTTCCAGTTCCGCATCGACGCTGAGCCGCCTCCTATGCATTAGCCTGTCCAGTAACACTCGCCGCCAGCGCTTCGTCAACGACGGCCTGAGCTTGGTCGTTCAACGGGGCTGGAGGTTCCTGCTCGATGCTGCGGTAGCGTCCCACCTCCAGTTGCGGATCTCGGGCATGTCGTCGCCGTAGCGCTCGATGTAGCGCCGGTGTTCGATCAGTTTGGCGCGAATGAGTTGCTGCATGTACGCGCTGCGCGAAGCAAGACCCGGTACGCGGTTGATGACGTCGCTAACCAGATTGAATCGATCGATCTTGTTCAACACGGCCATGTCAAAAGGCGTAGTGGTTGTGCCCTCTTCGTTGTAGCCGCGCACGTGCAGATTCACGTGGTTGGTGCGGCGATACGTGAGCCGGTGAATGAGTGAGGGGTAGCCGTGATAGGCGAAGATGATCGGCTTGTCCTTGGTAAAGAGGATGTCGAAGTCCTTGTCGTTGAGCCCATGGGGATGCTCACTCTGCGGCTGCAGCGCCATTAGATCGACGACATTGACAACACGGATCTTCAACGCCGGCAAGTGCTCGCGCAGAAGATCTACCGCGGCGAGCGTCTCGAGTGTCGGGACGTCGCCAGCGCACGCCATCACTATGTCGGGATCACTTCCTCCGTCATTGCTCGCCCAGGACCAGATGCCTAGACCCACTGCGCAGTGCCTGACAGCTGCGTCCATGTCGAGCCACTGCAGAGCCGGCTGTTTGCCCGCAACGATCACGTTGACGTAGTGGCGGCTGCGCAGGCAGTGATCGGTGACCGACAGCAACGTGTTCGCATCGGGCGGCAGATAAACGCGAATCACATCGGCCTTCTTGTTGACTACGTGATCGATGAAGCCCGGATCCTGATGGCTGAAGCCGTTATGGTCCTGCCGCCAGACGTGCGAAGTAAGCAAGTAATTGAGCGATGCAATCGGCCGCCGCCAGGGAAGCCCGCGCGTGACCTTCAGCCACTTCGCGTGCTGGTTGAACATCGAATCGACGATGTGAATGAACGCCTCGTAACACGAGAAGAAGCCGTGGCGGCCTGTCAGCAGATAGCCTTCGAGCCAGCCCTGACACAGATGCTCGCTCAATACTTCCATCACGCGGCCATCCGGCGAGGTCTGGGTGTCAGTGGACCTTAGTTCACCGGTGAATACACGGTCGGTGACTTCGAACAGGCTTCCGAGCCGGTTCGATTGCGTTTCGTCGGGGCCGAAGACACGGAAGTTGCGAGCATCCATGTTGAGCTTCATGACATCGCGGAGAAAAGTTCCGGTAACGCGGGTCGCTTCGGCCGTTGCTACACCCGGGTGCGTGACGTCGACCGCGTAATCGCGAAAGTCTGGCATCTTCAAATCCTGCAGCAGTGCACCGCCGTTGGCGTGCGGATTCGCCCCCATGCGGCGCTCACCTTTCGGCGCCAGCTCCGCGAGTTCGGAGATGAGCTTGCCGTTGGCGTCGAAAAGCTCCTCGGGGCGGTAGCTCTGCAGCCATTGCTCCAGGATTTTGAGGTGCTCCGGGTTGCCTGCGAGGTTCGCAAGCGGCACCTGATGCGAGCGCCACGACCCTTCGGTCTGCAACCCGTCCACTGACTTGGGCCCAGTCCAGCCCTTCGGCGTGCGCAGCACGATCATCGGCCACATCGGCCGCGTACCCATTCCACTCAAGCGCGCGTGGGATTGAATGCTGTGGATTTTTTCGATCACCCGATCCAGCGTCGCCGCCATCGCCTGGTGGACCTCGTCCGGTTGCTCGCCTTCGACGAAATAGGGCTCGTATCCATAACCGCGAAAGAGCTGATCAAGTTCTTCGCGGCTAATGCGGGCGAGCACCGTCGGGCTTGCGATCTTGTAGCCGTTCAAGTGAAGAATCGGCAAGACGGCGCCATCGCGCGCAGGATTCAGAAACTTGTTCGAGTGCCAGCTTGTTGCCAGCGGCCCGGTCTCGGCCTCACCGTCGCCGACAACGCACGCGACGATCAGATCCGGGTTGTCGAACGCCGCGCCGTAGGCGTGCATCAGCGAGTAGCCGAGCTCGCCGCCCTCGTGGATCGAGCCGGGCACTTCAGGTGACACGTGGCTGGGAATACCGCCCGGAAACGAGAACTGTTTGAAGAGTCGCTGCATGCCGCGCTCGTCCTGCGAAATCTCCGGATACACCTCGCTGTACGTGCCCTCCAGATAGCAATTCGCCACGATCCCCGGACCCCCATGCCCCGGCCCGATCACATACATCATGTTGAGGTCGTACTGTTTGATGATGCGGTTCAGATGCACGTAAATGAAGTTCAGTCCCGGCGTCGTTCCCCAGTGCCCGAGCAGCCGCGGCTTGACGTGGTCGATGGAAAGGGGTGCCTTGAGCAGCGGGTTGTCGAAGAGATAAATCTGGCCGACCGACAGATAGTTCGCGGCACGCCAGTAGGCATTCATCTTCGTGAGGAGGGCGGCAGAAAGCGGTTCGGTCACTGGTGTTCCTTGTCAGCCGGGAGTGGACATTCAGACGCTGCGCAGAACGCGCTGAGTCGCCCGCGCGATCATCGCCTCTTCATCGGTACGGATCATTCGTACGGCAACCGAGGATGCATGCGCTGAGATGAGAGCTTCATTCGTCGCATTGTTCTTATCGTCGAGCACAACGCCGAGAAACCCAAGCCTCTCGCAGATGCGTTGGCGGATGACGGGCGCGTTCTCGCCAATGCCGCCTGCGAAGACGAGTGTGTCGAAGCCACCAAGGGTCACCGCAAATGCACCTATCGACTTGCTGACCTGATAGCAGTAGAGCGCCACGGCCTCCTGCGCGCGCACGTCGGCCGTTTCGCGCGCGAGCAGATCGCGCATATCGGAGCTGGTTTCCGAAACACCCAACAGCCCGGATTCGTGATTAACCATATGGTGGAACTGCTCGGCGCTCATGTTTTCACTTCGCGCGAGGTACCAGGCAAGGCCGGGGTCGAGGTCTCCGGAGCGCGTGCTCATCGGGACCCCAGCGGCCGGTGTGAACGCCATCGTCGTGTCCACGCTCTTGCCTTGCGAAACCGCAGCGAGGCTCGAACCATTTCCAAGGTGAGCGAGGATGACGCGGCCATGTGCGGCTTCGGCGCCCGCAGTCCGTCCGAGTTCTTCGATGAGAAATTGATACGAAAGGCCGTGGAACCCGTATCGCCTGACGCCTTTCTCACTAAAGCGCCGCGGGATGGGCAGCAGCTGCGCTACGCGCGGCATGTCGTGATGAAAAGCCGTGTCGAAGCACGCGACGTGTTGGATGTCCGGCAGGCGTTGGCGAAATCGCTCGACAAGTTCAATTTCCGCTGGAAGATGCTCCGAGGCGTATTCGCTGATCCGCCGCAGCTCTCGCACGAGGTCATCGTTGATGCGCTCTGGGGCGCTGTAGCGCGGACCGCCGTGCACCACACGGTGCCCCACGGCTTTGACTGCGGAGAGAAGTTGCGCCTCTTCGAGCCAATTGATCAGCGCGAATGTGGCGACGCTGTGGTTGTCCACATCGATCGAGCGACTCTGCGCGCGCGCACCAATCGAACCGTCGACGATGAACGTTGCGTCGCGGAGACCGATGCGTTCAATCTTTCCGCGCACGCGTTTCAACAAGCGTTCGGTCAAGTCGTATAGGGCGAACCTTATGCTCGATGAGCCCGCGTTCACAGCAAGCACGTACGCTTCAACATCCCGCGGGCTATCGTCACTCATGGCTAGCCCGTATCAAGACGGCAGCGCCTCCGCCGACAACGCCTTTGCCACGTTCACTCTCACTTAGACGTCAAACGCCGTGTTAAACGCTCGCCGTTGCTGTTCCCCCAGGCGTCGCACCTGGCTTTGGCGTGATTACCACGTCGGGCGTCGCGGGCACCGTAGCCTTGCCAGGCTGACGGATACCTGCCAGTTTGGTGCGCTTGAGCATCAGCGCATTGATCGCCACCACGAGCGTGCTGCCGGACATTGATAGCGCTGCGACCTCAGGACTCAATACGAATGGATACAAGACGCCCGCAGCAAGCGGGAACGCGATAGCGTTGTATCCCACCGCCCACCAAAGGTTCTGGTGCATTTTTCGCAACGTCGCCCGCGAGAGTTCGATCGCAGCGACGATGTCATACGGATCGCTCTTCATCAGCACGACATCGGCACTTTCCATCGCTACGTCGGTGCCGGCGCCGATGGCAAACCCCACGTCGGCCTGGGTCAGTGCCGGCGCGTCGTTGACGCCATCACCCACCATTCCGACTTTCTTTCCCGTGGCCTGCAGCGCCTTCACGTTTTCGGCCTTCTGGCCCGGCAGCACGTCGGCCAACACCGTGTCGATGCCGAGATCCGCGGCGATGCGCTTGGCCGTGGCCGCGTTGTCGCCAGTCAGCATCACCACTTCGATGTTGCGCTCGCGCAGCTTTGCCACTGCTGCCTTGGAGCTTGGCCTGATCGCATCGGCGATGGCGATGAGGCCGATCACACGAGCGGCTTGAGACACATGGACCACGGTGCGGCCGTCCCCCTGCAAGCGGGCGGCTTCGGCCTCCAAGCTTCCGAGCACGAGCTTTTGCGTATCCATCAGCAACCGGTTACCGAGGAACACCGTTCCGCCGGCTGTCTCGGCGCGCGCGCCCATGCCGTCGAGGCTTTCGAATCCGGTCGGAGCCACGACGGTGAGGTTCGCCGCTCGGCGCAGGATTGCCTGGGCCAGTGGATGGTCGGATCCCTTCTCGACGGCTGCGGCGGCGGTGAGCACGACGTCTTCGGTGACTCCGTCCGCCGTCACGATCTGCACTACCTCTGGCTGTCCAATAGTGAGCGTGCCGGTTTTGTCGAAAACAATGACGTCTAGCTTGGTGGAGTCTTCGAGTGCCGAGGCATTCTTGAACAGAATTCCGTTCATCGCGCCAAGACTTGTTCCCACCATCACCGCCATCGGCGTGGCGAGCCCCAGAGCATCCGGGCAAGCGATCACGAAGACCGTGATGGTCAGCGTCACCGCGAATAAAAGCGACTCACCGATCCACCAGAACCACACCGCAAAGGTCAGAAGACCGATGACGATGGCAGCGATCACCAGCCATTGCGCGGCCCTGTCCGCCAGCAGTTGCGCCGGTGCCTTGGAGTTCTGAGCTTCCTGCACCAGCCTTACGATCTGCGCCAGCGCCGTGTCGGCCCCGACCTTCGTCGCCTTGTAGCGGAAGCTGCCGCTCTTGTTGATGGTCGCACCGATCACCGTGGCGCCTGGCCCCTTCTGGACCGGCATCGACTCGCCGGTGAGCATTGACTCGTCGACCAGCGATTCGCCGGTCTCAACCGTGCCGTCAACCGGAATCTTGTTGCCCGGTCTGATCACGACAATCTCGCCCGCTAACACCTCCGCCGTCGGGACTTCAACCTCCACGCCGTTGCGAATGACGGAGGCCTTTGCCGGAGTGAGATCCATCAGCGCCCTGATCGCGGACGACGCACCCGCGCGGGCACGCATTTCCAGCCAGTGGCCGAGCAGGATGAAGACCAGCAGGACGGCTGCGGCTTCGAAGAACTGCCCGCCCT
>JBDUCU010000152.1:0-5925 GCA_040003315.1 Burkholderiaceae bacterium
AGCCAAGAGCTTGCTTCTGACGGGGCCTCGCACAAGCGCGTCGCACCCGATACGACGCTATTGCCACTGCCGTTTCACAGCGGTGCCGAGTTGCTTGCCCAGTGTCACGCAAATGACCTGTCGATCGCACAGGTGATGCGCGTCAACGAACGCCATTGGCGACCCGACGAGGACGTCGATGCAGGCTTATTGCAAATCTGGAATGTGATGCAAGCCTGCGTGGCGCGCGGCATCGTGACCGACGGCACGTTGCCCGGTGGCTTGAGGGTCAAACGGCGGGCGGCGGATTGGCATCGCAAGTTATCAACGCAGGCTCCGCAGAGCGTCGATGCGCTGGCGGTGCTCGACTGGGTCAACCTGTGGGCGCTTGCGGTCAATGAGGAAAACGCTGCGGGAGGTCGCGTGGTAACCGCGCCCACCAACGGCGCCGCCGGCATCATTCCGTCGGTGTTGCATTACTACTCGCGCTTTGTTGGCAACGCCAGCCAAACGGGCGTAATCGAATTTCTGCTGACCGCTGGCGCGATCGGAATTCTGTACAAGGAAAACGCATCGATATCCGGTGCCGAGGTCGGCTGTCAGGGGGAGGTCGGTGTGGCCTGTTCGATGGCGGCCGGTGGATTGGCCGCGGTGCTGGGCGGGACGGTCGAGCACGTGGAAAACGCGGCCGAGATTGGTATGGAGCACCACCTTGGGCTCACCTGCGATCCGGTCGGAGGATTGGTGCAGATCCCATGCATCGAGCGCAACGCCGTGGCGTCGGTGCAGGCGATCAACGCCGCGCGCATCGCGCTGGCAGGCGATGGGTCGCATTATGTGTCGCTCGACAAAGTGATCAAGACGATGCGCGAGACGGGTGCCGACATGAAGACCAAGTACAAGGAAACGGCGCGCGGCGGACTGGCGCTAAACGTCGTCGAGTGTTGAGGCCGCGGGGACGCGACCCTTTCAGCGGGTGATCGCGTCAACCAGTTCACTGACGCCGTCGCCGCGGGTGGCAATGGTTTTCAAGACCGGCCGCCTTTTTTCCTTGCCGCGCGGCGGCATCGCGAGCAGATCGCGGGCGGCGTGGTCAGCGCCCGGCAGATCCGCCTTGTTGACGACAAAAATGTCTGCAATTTCCAGCATGCCGGCTTTCAGCGCCTGAATTTCGTCGCCCAGGCCCGGCGGATAGACAACCACCCGCGTGCGCGCGAGCGCGGCAATTGCAACATCCGATTGCCCGGCACCGACGGTTTCAACCAGCACGACATCGAATCCGGCCGCATCCAGCACGTCGACCACATGAGCCGTCGTGCGCGAAAGTCCACCGGCGTGTCCGCGCGCCGCGAGCGAGCGGATGAACACGTCGTCGTGTGCCTGGTGCGCGGCCATCCGAATCCGGTCGCCGAGTACCGCACCGCCGGTAAATGGACTCGAAGGATCGATTGCAACCACCGCAACCTTGCTGCCGCGGTTTAACAATTCGCCGACCAGCGCGCTGACCAGCGTCGACTTGCCTGCACCAGCAGGGCCGGTGACACCGACGACGTGGGCTCGGCCGAGGTGCGGCGCAAGCTCGGCTCGCAGCACTTCGGCCTGTACCGGGTCGTTCTCAACTGTCGTAATTGCGCGCGCGATCGCGCGCCGGTCACCCGCGCAGATTTGCTGCAACCATTGTTGCGCGACAGACATCAAACGATGGCGAGCGGTTGCCCAAAGCCGAGTTCACGCCGAAGAATCGCGCAGATCTCGCCATGCGTGGCGCCGGCATCGGCCGCTGCAACGATGCTCGCCATCACGTTGCCGCTGCCCTGCGCAGTGCGCGCGAGCGCATCGAGTGCAGTGCTTGTCATCGCCGCCGATCGATTTCGCTTGTAAGCCTTCAGCCGCTCGCATTGCGCGGCAATCGCCACCGGGTCCGGATAGTCCTGAGATTGGTAGTCCGTCGCATCTTCTTCGATACGGTATGCGTTGACGCCAACCACGGTTTGCTCGCCGCTTTCGATCTTCGATTGATGAGCCAGCGCCGACTCTCCGATCATGCGCTGAACAAGCCCGTCTTCGACCGCTTTGTACATGCCGCCGGCGGCGTCGATACGTGCGATCACGGCTTCAATTTGCTGCTCCATCTGATCGGTCAGCGTTTCGACGTAATACGACCCGCCGAGCGGGTCGATGACGTCGGTCAAATGCGCTTCTTCGCGCAAAATGCTCTGCGTCGCAATCGCAATGCGCGCTGCCGCCGCAGTGGGCACCGAGACCGCTTCGTCATAGCCGTCGGTGTGCAACGATTGCAGGCCGCCGAAGATGCCTGCCATCGCCTGCGCGGTGACGCGCGCGATGTTGTTCAGCGGCTGCTGCCGCGTCAGATCGACGCCGGAGGTCTGGCCATGAAACTTGAAGCGCCATGACTTTGGGTCCGTCGCGCCCAGACGCTCACGTGCGAAGCGCGCCCAGAGACGCCGACCCGCGCGCAATTTCGCGATCTCCTCGAAGAAACTGATCGAGATATCGAAGAAGAACGTAAAGCGCGGCAGGAAACGATCGGGATCCATGCCGCGCGCCAGGCAATCCTCGGCGTACTGCAACGCCGCAGCCAGCGTGAAGCCCATCGCTTCCGCAGGAGTGGCTCCTGCCTGCTGCGTATGCTGGCCGACAACCGACAGCGGGTTCCAGCCGGGCAGGAATTGGTTCGCGTATTCGATGTGATCGGTCAACACGCGTCGCGCGCCGGGCAGTGCGAGCCGGAAGAACATATGGTTCGCGACGCAGTGCGACAGGTAGTCCGACTGGTTCGACGTGCCGGTGATCTTCGCCCACGCAATGCCACGGCGCTTTGCGACGGCGAGCAGCAGCGCCAGCAGCGTGAACGGCGAAGGGTCGTTCAGCGCGCACGAGATGCGATCGAGCGGCACATCGGTCAGCGCAATGTCCATGTCCTCGACGCTGTTGACCACGACACCGCACGTGCCAAGCAGCTCGTGCGGAACTTCGTCGGCGTCGTAACCGCGGTAGACCGAGTTACACGGAATCAGCGACAGGGCGGTTGCGCCGTGCGCAAGAATGGCTTTCAGACGCGAGTTGTAGTCCTCGGGCACACCCCAGCCGATCAGCTGCCGCTGCGTCCAGCTGCGGCCGCGGTACATTGAGGGATAAATTCCGCGCGTGTTCGGAAACTCGCCGGGGAAGCCAATATCGGCGAGAAAATTCTTATCGGCACGATCGTTCGGCGTGTAGAGCGGTTTGACTTCGATGCCCGAGCGATTGGCCGAGATCTTTGAGCCAGCCCCGGCGTCGTACGCCCGCCGCCATCGGACTTCCGCCTGCTCCAGCTCGGACTCATACAGCTTCGCGGCGTCGGGTTTGTTCATCGCATCTCCTGTCCGCGCAGCGCTCGCGCGCGTGCCGACAGCTGGCGGATCTCGTTGGCGATCTCCTCCAGCGCGGTGCCGGGATGAAAGACGCGCGCGACCCCGGCATCGAGCAGCATCTTCTCGTCGCGCGCCGGAACAATGCCGCCGACGATCACCTGCACTTCGTGCATGCCAGCCTCGCGCAACGCGGACATCAGGCGCGGTACGAGCAAGTGATCGGTGGCGAGCGACGAGATGCCGATCACCTCGGCGTCTTCCTCGATAGCGAGCTTGACCACGGTGGCCAGTTCCTGCCATGGCGGGGTGTAAATGACTTCCATTCCAGCGTCGCGCAAGAATGCCGCGACCAGACGACTGCCTCGATCGTGTCCATCGAAGCCGATTTTCGTGACGATGACTTTGGCGGGGTACTCAGTCACCGCGCGTCTCCTGCGCGGGGGCAGCGCCGCCGACTGACCTCGTAGGAACGCTCGCAAGCAACTTTTCGAGTGCAACAGGTTCGACGGGCTTGACCAGGTGGAAGTCAAAGCCCGCTTCACGCGAGCGGCGGCGGTCTCCGTCCTGACTCATTCCGGTCAACGCGACCAGCACGATTCCGGCCCCCCACGGCTGCTCACGAATCTGGCGCGCAGCATCGTATCCGTTGAGCTTTGGCATACCGATGTCGAGCAGCACGACCTCGGGTGAAAACGAGGCACCAATGTCGAGTGCCGCCAGTCCGTCGGGTGCGGTTCGGGTTTCGTTGCCCATCATTGTCAGCAACAGAGCGAGGCTCGACGCCGCGTCTTCGTTGTCGTCGGCAATCAGAACACGTTTTCCACCCCCGCTTGTCGCGGGTGCGAGGCGGCTAATGCGCTCGATATCCTGCGTCTGAACCAACGCAACCGGGAGCCGCACGATGAATTCGCTACCTTTGCCGAGCCCAGCGCTGTGCGCTTCGACCATGCCGCCGTGCATCTCCACCAGCTGACGAACGACCGTCAGGCCAATTCCCAAGCCGGCCTGCGAAGTCTCAAACGAGCGGTCGATCTGCGTGAACATTCCGAAAATATCGTTCAGCATTTCGTCGGCGATGCCCACACCCGAGTCCTTAACCGAGACCACGCCATTGCCGCCCGCGCGCCGAACGGCGAGCGAAATGTTGCCACCCGGGGGCGTGAATTTGGTCGCATTGATCAGGAGGTTGCACAGCGCCTGCGACAAGCGCGCCGCGTCGGCGTCGACGTAAATCGGCGCCGGCGACATTGAAACCGTGAGCTGGTGTTGCTGCTGCTCGATCGGCGGCCCGCACGTTTCCAACGCATGCTGCACGATGTCGTTCAGGTTGGCTCGCTCGATCCGCAGCGTGAAGGTGCCGCGGCTGATCCGGTTGACGTCGAGCAGGTCATCGACCAGGCGGATGATCTGCGCCAGCTGGCGCTCCATCATTGCGCGCGCCCGTTCGACTGCAGCGGTGTCGCCAGCGGCCAGCCGCATCACCTGCAGGCCGTTGCGCAGCGGTGCCAGCGGGTTGCGCAATTCATGCCCGAGCGTGGCGAGAAATTCATCCTTGCGCCGGTCGGCCTGCTGCAGCGCGCGGTTGGCTTCGTCGAGTTCTGCGGTGCGCGCTGCAACCCTGCGCTCGAGTTCCGCATAGGCTGCGCGCAGCTTTGCCTCGGCGTGCTTGCTTTCGGTGATGTCGGACATCGATACCACGGCGCCCAGGTGCTTGCCGGAGCCGTCGTAGAACGACTGGCCGCTGACGCACACCGTGCGCACTTTGCCGTGCTTCGGCGCGATCACCATTTCGACGTCGCGCACGCGTTCGCCGCGAAGCGCGCGATACAGCGGAATCTCCTCGGTCGGCAACGGCGTGCGACCGTCGGGCCGGTACAGGGCGTAATGCTCGGCCCACTCCTCGGGCGGTAACGGTTTTTCCGGCAATCCATGAAAGTCGCGTGTTGCCTGGTTGAACAGCGTCAGCACGCCGTCGGCGTTGCAGGCGACGATGCCGGTTTGCAGACTTTCAAGCAGCGCCTGTGCAAACCCGTGCGCGGCGAGCAAGTCGCCGGTGCGCTGTGCGACGCGGCGCTCGAGGTCACCTTGTGCGGCGCGAACCGCATCGTCGGCCTTTTTCCGCTCGCTGATGTCGCGCAGATACCCGGTGAATAGCGGCTGCTTGGTGTCGCCGAGTGCAGTGATCGCGAGCTCGGTTGGAAATTCGCTGCCATCGGACCTCATCGCGGTCAGCTCGATCAGCCGGTTCAGCACGTGTTCCTGCCCTGTAGCCAGGAATCGAGCCATGCCTTTGCGATGGCTTTCGCGCAGCGCGGGCGGCACGATCAACTCACCCATCTCGCGCCCGATCGCTTCTTCGCGCTGATAACCGAACATCCGCTCGGCCGCTGGATTGAAGTCGATCACGTTGCCTTCATGATCGATCGTGACAATTGCATCGAGCGCGGTCTGCAGCACAGCCGACTTGCGCGCTTCGCTGGCGCGCAGCGACCGTTCCGCGCGCCGCACTTCGGTGACGTCGCGAAAAATGAGCACGACACCGAGCAGCACGCCGTCGGCACCGCAAACCGGC
>JBDUCU010000048.1:0-19918 GCA_040003315.1 Burkholderiaceae bacterium
CGGCGAGCAACAATCGCCTTTGCAATCGATGCAGCAAACCGTTCTTCCCCATAGTCACGAATCACCCGCGTCAGTTCCTCGACCGGTGCGCGGGCGAGCCAGTCAGCTGCCGTTTCGCCGCGCGAGCCGTCCATGCGCATATCAAGTGGTCCATCGAAGCGCCACGAGAAGCCGCGCGTTGGGTCCTCGATCTGCGGCGACGACACACCCAGGTCCAGCAACACTCCGTGCACACGTGCGATGGATAACGCTTCAAGCGTGACTCGCAGCTGTGAAAACGCGGTGTGCTCGGCGTGAAAACGAGGGTCATCGATCGCACGCGCCGCCTCGATCGCTTGCGGGTCCCGATCGAACGCAATCAGTCGTCCGCGCGGACTCAGGCGCTCCAGAATGAGCCGGGTGTGTCCGCCGCGCCCGAACGTCGCGTCGACATAGATGCCGTCGAGGTCGGTGAGCAAATGATCGACGGCCTCCGTGCTCAGAACCGCCGTGTGTGCGAGTGGGATTAACGGCTGGGACAACGACATGGCAGCTCATTCTGTGCAACACACGCCGTCGCGCCTACTGCACAGGTGCAAAGGGGTTCTCACTCGGATCGACTAAAACGTGAATTCCGCTGCCGAGTCGGGCAGACCGTTGGCCAACTCGGCGCGTTCGTGCGCGGCCAGCTGAGCGACGTCCCACAGCTCGAAATGACCACCCATGCCAAGCAGCATCAGATCGCGATCCAGCTGCGCAGCGGCGCGAAGCTCGGCTGGCACGAGCAGTCGGCCCGCGCCGTCGAGGTCGATGTCGGTCGCGTTGCCGAGCAAAAGGCGCTGCAAGGCTCGGGCGGAAAACGGCAGCTGGGCAATTTGCTCGCGGCGCGCTTCCCAAGTGGGGCGCGGGTACACCAGTAAGCACCCATCAGGGTGGCGAGTGACCGTCAGCCGGCCGTCGCAGCCGGCAGCCAATGAATCACGATGCCGACTCGGCATCGAGAGCCGGCCTTTGCTATCCAGCGTCAGTTGTGAAGCACCCTGAAACACGGCCGGGTAGGCCGCCAGCGCAAGCGAACGCTGACTAGCCCACTATCTCCCACTTTTTGACACGCCGCGACTGTACGGTAGCGCTTGTAGGACGGTCAAGAGAATTGCGGGGATTTTTTAATGTTCACAATGACTTAGAAATGGTTCTTTGGTAAAGCTCGTCCAGATGAATCGCGTTCCAAAAGAAAGAGATACATCCCGGTCTGCATGTGAACTCTCAGTTGCCACCTGTGCGCGAGTGCGTCGCATCGTCATTGAGAATCAAGCGCGCGTGTCGCTGGTGGGTGATGTACGCGAGCATCCAGTCGACCAGCGTGGTGAGTCGATTGCGAAAACCTATCAAGAAAAAAATATGCACCAGTAGCCAGGTCCACCATGCCAAAAGCCCCGAGAGTCGCAGGCCAAACGGGAAAACGGCCACTGCCGATTTGCGTCCGATCGTCGCCAACGAGCCACGGTCGCGATAGCGAAACGGCGCAAGCGATGATGCGGAGTCGCCATCGGCGACACGCGATCCGATCGCGCGGGCGGCATAGGCTCCCATCTGCTTGGCCGCGTACGCGACACCGGGAACCTGCTTGCCATCCTGCATCAACAACGCCAAGTCGCCCACCACATAGATCGCAGGTACCTGCTCGATCTGTAAGGTCGGTGTCACGTGGATGCGACCGGCGCGGTCGTGCGGTCCGGACAGGGTGCGCGCCAGCGCGGTGGCCTGCACACCTGCAGCCCATAGCACCGTGCGCGCGTCGATGCGCTCGATAGCCGGACCATCGGCTACCTTGGTGCCGGATTCGAATGAAACTCCGCTAGCGTCAACCCCGACGACGTGCGCGTGGACGCGCACTTCAACTCCGAGCCGCTGCAGTTGCTGCAGCGCCTTGGCGGATAACGATTCAGGATAGGTGTTCAGTACGCGGTTGCCTCCTTCCAGCAACAGCACTCGCGATTGGGCCGGATCGATCGCATCGAATTCATTGGTCAGCGTATGGCGAGCGATCTCGGCCATTGTTCCTGCAAGCTCGACACCGGTTGGGCCGCCACCGATGATGACAAATGTCATCCACTGTGCGCGCTCATCGGGGTCGTCGATCCTTTCGGCGCGCTCGAACGCGATCAGGATCCGGCGTCGCATCTCGAGCGCATCGTCCAGCGTCTTCAGACCCGGCGCGTGCGGTGCCCACGCGTCGTTGCCGAAGTACGAGTGCGTCAGACCCGTTGCCACGACCAGGTAATCGAAAGCGATCTCGCCATCGGAAAGCACCAGCCGGTTTTTGACGGCGTCGACCGCGACTGCCTCACCCAGCAGGACGCGGACGTTCTTTTGCGACCGCAGGATGTAGCGAATCGGAGCAGCGATCTGCGGCGCTGATAGACCGGCCGTGGCCACTTGGTATAGCAGCGGCTGAAACGTGTGGTGATTGACGCGATCCACGATTACGACGTCAACGGGCGCGCCTCGCAAACCGCGCGCAGCCGCAATCCCGGCGAAGCCGGCTCCGACAATGACTACTGTGGGTCTGTGATCGCTACTCATGCAATCACCCCAAGAAAAATGCAAAGCCCGCCTGTACGCCGGATTCTGTGCGGCGTCCTTGCGAACGCCGTGACGATCATTCCTCTAGGCCGGCAATCGCTTACCGGCTCAAGCCACCTACCCGCGACCTCACCGAGCAGGATCATCGGCCGCCTATTTGGTGTTGCTCCACGTAGAGATTGCCCGTTTCACCCTTGGAGGGCGAGCGCTTGCGCGCCTGCCGCCAAGACTCGTCTCTGTTGCTCTGATCCTCACCTCGCGGTGGACAGGTGTTACCTGCTACGTTGCCCTATGGAGTCCGGACGTTGCCTCTCGCAGCAAACGCTGCCAGCGATCGTCCGGCGGACTTTGCAGCGTGATTTTACGCGGGACAGACACCGCACGCGCAATACAGCCGACCGTAAATCCGCCAGAATGCCAGCATGAAGCCCTCCGACGGACCCCTGAACATCATCGTCGTCGAAGATTCTGAGCTCGACTACGAGCTACTGCTTGCGATGCTGTCGCGCGAAGGTCTGAGGCCGCAGACCGTACGCGTAGAAGATGAAGCCGGGATGCGCGACGCATTCGCAAAGGCGCCGGTCGACGCCGTGATCACCGACCATAATCTTCCGCGCTTTGATTCGTTCGCATCGCTGAAGGTCGCGAAGGAGATCGACGCTGACATCCCGGTGATCGTTCTGTCGGGGGAAATGTCCGAAGACCTCGCGGTAGCGACCCTGCACGCAGGCGCCGACGACTTCGTGCTGAAGACGCGGATGTTTCGCATCGCTGCAGCGCTGCAGCACAGCCTGCAGGCCGCCGCATCCCGGCGCGATGCGCGTACCGCAGTGGCCGCGCTGGCGCAAAGCGAGGCAAAACTGCACGCGTTGACCCAGCACCTCGAGCGTGCCAAGGAGGACGAGCGCCGCGCAATCGCGCAGGAGATCCACGACGATATCGGAGGTGCGCTCACTGCGCTGAGATTCGAACTGGTGCGGCTGACGCGCTCGGTGCGCGACGAGGCGGCAAAGCCGTGTCTGGGTGCGATTTCGCAACTGCTCGAGTCTGCCGTGGTAGCGAGTCACCGGATTCAGCACGCGCTGCGACCTGCTGTGCTCGACGCCGGCCTCGTTGCCGCCCTCGAGTGGCTGGCGCGTGGGTTCGGCGAGCGCAGCGGAATCAAGGTCGACTTTCAAGCCAACCGCGAGGAGTTCGACATTGCGCCTGAGCGCGCGGCTGCCTTGTATCGCGTCGCGCAGGAGGCGCTGACCAACATTCGCAAGCACGCTCACGCCACCCGCGTCCATATGCAGCTGTTCGCACTGGACAATGAGATCACGCTCGAGGTCGACGACGACGGGCAAGGATTCGACCCCAGCAGTCTGCAAGTTACTCCGGGTTTCGGCGTTAATGGAATGATCGAACGCGCCCGTGGCTTCGGCGGCTGGGCCGAGGTGTCGTCGTCTCAGGGCCGCGGCACGACAGTGATGTTCTCGATTCCTCCGCTGTTCGCGCAGGGTGCTGCCGCGAGGGCGGCTGAATGACGATCAAGCTGTTCGTGGTCGACGACCATGCCATCGTCCGGCGCGGCATCGTGCAGGTGCTGTCCGAGTATCCGGAAGTCGAGATCGTCGCAGAGGCATCCGATTACGCGGGCTTGCGAAACGAACTGAAGCGGCACGGCGAGCCCGATGTGCTGGTGATGGACGTCGGGCTGCCGGGCAAAAACGGCATCGATATCCTCAAGGTGCTGCGCGACGAGCACCCCAAGCTCAAGGTATTGATCGTCAGCATGTATCCGGAGGACCAGTATGCGGTGCGCGCATTCCGGGCCGGCGCATTCGGATACCTGAACAAGGCCAGCGCGCCCGAAAAGCTGTTAGAGGCGCTTGGTCAGGTCTTGTCGGGTCGCAAGTACGTCACGCCCGAAATTGCCCAGGCGTTGATCGAAAACCTGCATACGCGCGAAGCAGACGGCGCGCCGCATGAAAAACTGTCGGACCGCGAATTTCAGACATTGAAGTTGATAGCGTCGGGCAAGCGTTTGTCCGATATTGCAGCCGAACTCGCGCTCAGCCCTAAAACGGTCAGCGTGTATCGAGCGCGGATACTCGAAAAGATGGCCATGGGCAGCAACGCCGAGCTGACGCACTACGCGATCAAGAACGGGCTTGTCGAATAACGCTGCAGAACAGCCGTGGTCAGCCGTCGCGCCCGATAAATCGATTGGCCCAGCGCAAGGCTCGATCCTTCTGGTTGGTTTGTTCGCCGACCGGTTCAGCGTCGCGCGCAGCTGATTGCTGGGGACTCGGTCGCGGTGGTCCGACCGTTTCCGGTTCGAGCGCGCCAAAGTGCTGCCCATTGGAGTGGCCGTCAGGCCCATCGGACGCGCCGTCGTCGTTGCTCTTGTTGCGCGCACGCGGGCCAAAGTCGATGCGCCAATGCGATTGACTCGCCGAGGCTTTCAACATCGACGGAAAGTCGTCACCGGGCACCGCAGGAGAGAACAGAAAACCCTGCATTAGCTGACAACCCTGGTCGAACAGCCGCGTCATCTGCCCCTGAGTTTCGACTCCTTCGGCAACCACGCGCAGCTTCAGGCTTTTGCTCATTGCGATGATCGCAGCGACAATCGCCGCGTTGTCCGAGCTCGTTTCGAGCTCGCGCACAAACGAGCGATCGATCTTCAGCGTATCGATCGGCAGCCGCTTTAGATACGACAGCGACGAATAGCCGGTGCCGAAATCATCGACCGAGATCGAAACGCCGAGATCCTTCAGCGACTGCAGCAGCGGCAGCGTGGCGCTCAGGTTGTGCATCAACACGGTCTCTGTCAGCTCGAGCTCCAGCAGACGCGGATCGAGCTTGAATCCGTTCAGCGCCGCCTGCACCGGCTCGATCAGGTTGGCGCGCTGGATGTGCCGCCCGGAAATGTTGACCGAAACCGGAACCGGTGGATGGCCCTGATCGGACCAGCGCACCATTTGTTCGCACACCTCACGCACCGCCCACTCGGTGATAGGCACGATCAGACCGGATTCCTCGGCCACCGTGATGAACTCCGCCGGCGGTACCAATTCTCCGCCGCGCTTCCAGCGCATCAGCGCTTCGGCGCCGACAATCTGTCCGGTGACCACGTTGACCTTCGGCTGGTAATACAGCACGAGTTCCTGTCGTTCCAGCGCCCGATGCAACGCGGTTTCGAGCCGCCAACGCTCGGCGGTCGCGGTATTCATCGCGCTCGAGAAGCGCAGCACGCCGTTGCGTCCGCTGTCTTTGACGGCATACATCGCGATGTCGGACTTACGCAGCAGCGTATCGACGTCGCTGCCGTCAGCGGGATAAGCTGCCAGCCCGATCGACGCGGTCACGAAAAGTTCGTGTCCAGAAAAACTGAACGGCTTGCGCATCGTTTCGAGAATGCGCTGCGCGACCGCTTCGATGATGCTGGGCTCCGAGACGTCGGTTAGCAAAATCGTGAACTCATCGCCCCCGAGACGTGCAACGCTATTGGCGTTGCTCGGTGCAGGCGCCGATTGCGACCCTGCTGCCAGGCTGCGGGTCGCCGAGCCGATCGATGGCGGGCGCACGCCCTGCGACGGGCCCGCGCGCTCCGCCGCCCGTGCAACGGTGTCGTTTTCGCGCACGCACTGATAAAGCCGCTTGGCAACTTCGCGCAACAACTGATCGCCCACCTGGTGCCCGAGCGTGTCGTTGATCTGCTTGAAGCGATCCAGATCGATGAACAGCACGCCCACTGCGGTGCCACTGGTTCGCGCGCGCTCCAGCGCTGAGCTGAACTGATCGCGAAAGAAGCGCCGGTTCGGTAGTCCCGTCAGGCTGTCGTAGTTCGCCAGCTGCCGAATCTGATCCTCGGCATGCTTGCGTTCGGTAATGTCCTGGATGACACCGTGAACAGCAACGGCGCGCCCCGCTTCGTCACGATCGACTTCGGCCTCGATGTGGACGACACGGATCTGTCCGTTGGGTCGCGCAACCCGGCATTCGAACTTCATCTGCCCGGTGCCCGCGAGCGCTTCGCGGAATAGCATTTCGATCCGTGCGCGTTCGTCCTCAACGACACGCGACCATACGAACCAATCGGAAAGTCCATCTTCCTGGTGTGGAAGACCGGCAATCGGGAAGCATTCCTCCGACAACTTGACCCAGCGCGCCGCGATGTTCCACTCCCAGCTGCCGAGGCGGGCGATGCGCTGCGCCTTGGTCAGCTTGGCGCGGCTTTCCGCCAGCTCTTCGCGCATGCGCGATGCACGGATCATGTAGCGCAACCGCTCCGATAGCAGCGTCCACTGCGTCGTGCTCTTGACAAAGAAGTCAGTGGCCCCGGCCTCATACGCCCGCGCGATCGACGGCTCATCATCGAGGCCGGTCAGCATCAGCACCGGTACATGTTCGCCGCCGGTGAGGCGACGCAGGCGTTCGCACGTCACAAAGCCATCAACGTCCGGCATCAGTGCGTCGAGCACGACAACATCGGGCTGGTTCGCTGCAAACAGTTCAAGCGCGACCGCCCCGCCATCGGCCTCGATCACCCGCCACTGACGTTCGGCAAGCGCCGATGCCGTCAAGAGCCGAGCCACTGGATCGTCGTCGACCAGCAGCACTAGGTCGTTGCGCGGCTCCGCAGCGTCGTCACCCTCTGCGTCGCGCCGATTTGCCATCGCGCCGCCGCGGCCGGTGTTGTCCTTACTGTCGTTCATCGCTCGATCCATTGCACCCTGGCTAGTGAACAGGACAGGTCATTAGGGGTTCAGCTGCCATCAGTCCTTGCAGCGCCTGCAAGGCCCGCTCATAGTCCTGCCGCGTGTCGATCCATTCCCGCTGCGCAGCAGCCATCTTTTGCTCGCGCGCATGCACTTCCAGCGCGGCGAATCTGCGAGACAGGGGGGTTGCACCGAGGTTGGCGCTCGACGATTTGAGCGTATGGACCGCCTGCAAAAGCGCCGCGGCGTCCTCGCGCGCGAGCGCGCGTTCGGCATCCGCCATCAATCTTGTCGCAGTCACCGCATAGGTATCCACCAACCGTTGGAGCAGGCGCGCGGCGCCGCGTTGCTCCATCTGCCGAATACGATCGATGACCGTCATGTCAAGGACCTGGTCCTCGCCGTCTGCGGTTTCCGCGATCGCTGCCGCGTGCGGCGCAGACACGGTCTGTTCAACGTCGTGGCTCACGTGATGCGCCGAGGGTGCGAGCCGTGCCAGCAAACCATCGATCTGCTGCTGCCTGAAAGGTTTCGGAAGGTAGTCGTCGAACCCCGCTGCCAGACAGCGCTCCTCGTCGCCCGCCAGCGCGTTGGCGGTCAGCGCAACAATCGGAATATCAAGTCGCGTTTCGAAATCGGCGGGTGCCGCGGAGCGGAAGCGCCGCACGGCTTCGAAGCCATCCATCTCGGGCATCTGACAATCCATCAGGACAATGTCGAACGCCTGCGACCGCAGGGCGTTGAGCGCCTCGCGGCCGTTGTCGGCAAGCCGGATTTCACAGCCGAGATCACACAGCATCACCCGCGCGACCTCCTGGTTCACGAGGTTGTCTTCGACTACGAGAACTCTTGCTCGGTACTTCGGTGCGACGAAGGCAACGCGCGCGGCACCGGGTTCGATCCTCGACAGAGCCTTGGCCAGCGCTTCCAGGAGATCGTGCTGACGGACAGGCTTGGTGAGGTACTGATCAACACCATTTTCGAACGCCAGCTGTGCTTCGTTGCCGCTCGCAAGCGAGGTCAGCATCACCATCTTGACGGAAGCAAGTTGCGGATCGCTGCGCAACGCAGCGGCCATCGTCAATCCATCCATGATCGGCATCTTCATATCGATCACGGCCAGGTCGAACGGCGTGCCCGCGCGCGCCGCCGCGCGCAGCAATTCGAGCGCAGTGGCGCCATGATCGGCGGTCGCGACGTCCATCTCGACGGCTTTCAGCTGCATTTCGAGGATGCTGCGGTTTGTCGGGTTGTCCTCGACCAGGATGACTCGCCGGCCACGAAGCAGGCGCAGATCGAGCGGCGGCACCGCAGCCGCCGTGGTACCGCTCGCAAGCGGAACGTCGAAACGAAATATCGAGCCTTCGCCGAAGTGACTTTCGACACCGATCGAACCGCCCATCAGCTCGACCAGCTGCTTGCTGATCGCGAGCCCCAATCCGGTACCGCCGTAACGGCGCGACATCGACTGGTCAGCCTGCATGAACACGGTGAAGAGTTTCTGCAGCGCCTCGGGACGCAAGCCGATTCCGGTGTCGCGCACTTCGAACGCAACGCGGTGTCCGCCCCTCTCTGCGCGCGCGCTGACGGTGACCACCACCTCGCCGGTTTCGGTGAACTTCAGTGCGTTGCCAACCAGATTGGTCAGCACCTGACGGATGCGCGTCGGGTCGCCCTTGGCAATGGTCGGAACCTCGGCGCCGATGCGTGAAGCAAGTTCGATGCGCTTCTGATGTGCGCGCGGCGCCAGCATCTCGAACACATCCTCGACGACAGTGCGCAAATTGAAATCCACCGATTCGAGCTCGAGTTTGCCCGCTTCGATCTTCGAGAAATCGAGAATGTCGTTGATGATCTCGAGCAATGTCTCGCCCGAGCGGTACACCGCGTCGGCAAACCGCCGCTGCTTGTCTGACAGCGCTGTTCCCAGCAGCAGCTCGGTCATACCGAGCACCCCGTTCATCGGAGTGCGGATTTCGTGGCTCATATTGGCCAGGAACTGCGATTTGGCGCGGCTCGCCGATTCCGCCAGCTCCTTGGCGTCGCGCAGCACGCGCTCGCTCTCCTTGGTCTCAGTGATGTTCTCCAGCATCGTCAACCGAAACTGCTCGCCACTTGCATCGGCAAATCGAACGCTGTGGCCGCGGACCCACACCACACCGCCTTCGCCGCGCAGCATGCGACGCTCGAAAGTGAATTGCTGGCGTTCGTCCGCGCGGTCCATGTCGTTACGCAGCGCGTAAGCGATGTCGACCTCGTCCGGATGAACAAACGTGATCGGATCCTTACCGATCACCTGGTCGATCGTGTAGTTGAGCATGCGCGTGTGTGCTGCGTTCGCGCGTACGATGCGATGGTCCGACGACAAAATCGTTGCCGGCACCGGCGACTCATCGAATAGCGCACGAAAGTATTCGGCGCTCTCGCGCAACGCCGCCTCGGTGCGCTTGCGCTCGGTGATATCGGGGCTGATCAGTGCGTACTGGAAATAACGCCCCTGGTCGTCGCGCAGCGGTTGGCCCTCGACTTCGAGCACGCGCTCCTCGCCCGATTGCGCGGTAGCGACGAATTCGATGCGGCACGGCTCGCCCCGGACAATGGCTTCCGCGATCTGGTTGATCGCGCTCGGGTCGGTATGCTCGTTGCCCATCAGCGTATGCGCCAGCCGGCCTCGCATGTCCTGCATACCGAGCCCGGAAAAGCGCATCACCGCATCGTTCGCCCACTCGATCCTGCCTTGCGTGTCGAGGATCAGCACCATCTGCTCGGTGCGCGACGCAACCATCGCGAGACGGCTTGCCTCGACTTCGCGCTGGCGCAGCTCGCGCTCTGCGCGCTGACGTTCTGCGACGCGCGACAACTCGGCGCCGACGGCTTCGACCAGCTCGAGCCACGCATTTGTCGCGTCCACGCGCTGATCGCTGTAGAACTCGATGAAGGCGGCGACGTGCCCGTGCGCCATCACGGGAATCACGACTCCTGTGTGCAGACCTGCCGCGAGCGCGACGTCGAGCCGATTCCACTCGGTCATTCGCGACAGATCGGAAACCCAGTTGGGTACACCCGACAAGTAGGCGCGGCCGATCAGATGATTCGGCGACGGCACGATCGGAATGCCGTTGCTTGCATCGATGAATTCGCGAAACCGCTCGGGATCGCGCACGAACCAGAGTGAGCGAGGCGGCAAGCTGCGATCGGCGGTGTAGTCCGGCAGCAACGCGACACGGCCCAGCGGCCAATCAAGGTAATTTCCGATTTCGTTCAGCGCGCGCTCCAGCGTGCGCTCGACCGAATCGGATTCGTTGGCCGCTGCCGCCAGGCCGCGCAGCAGCCGCATCAACGCGTATTGACGTTGTAGCTCCAGGCTGCCCTGCAGCTCGGTCATGTGGGCGCGCGACAGCCGATCGGAGTGCGACAGCAGTGCGCTGGTCATCGCTTCGAACGAACCCACCAGTGAATCGAGTTCGTCACCCTGCCGCTGCGAGGCACGGCCCGCGTAACGAAGCGACAGTTGTTCGGCGCGTTCGGTCAGCGCCTTGATCGGGCGTATCAGATGGCGAGTCAGATAAATGCCGGCCACGATCGTCGCCAGAATCGTGAAAAACACCACGGCACCAAAGGCCCGGCTCGAGTCCGACAGTGTCTCGTACGCCACGATGTTCGACACCATGATGGCGACAGCCAGCGGTTCGCCGGTTATCGCCAGCGGACGCAGCGAAACATCTTCCTTGCCGTCGAGTGCGACGTGTGTTGTTTCGCCGGCGCGAACGGCAGCCGCCGCCTTCTGCACCCACAAAGGATCCTCGGGCGGCATGCTGGCTACGATCACGCGGTTCTTGGCCAACAACGCCACTTCGGCGCCCAGTCGATTGGCCAGCCGGTCGAGATATTGTTCCCCGATCAGGCGCTCGACGACAACCGCGCCGATGATCCGGTTTCCCGCGACGACAGGAGCAGATGCACGAATGCTGAGGCCGTTCAGGCGCTCGATCACAACAATGTTTTCCTGTCCGAGCACTGCGTCGGATACTCCGCGCCGGCTTTCATCGTCGTCCAGGCGCTGAACGTGGCCTTCACCGGTGCGCTCGATCAACGCGCCGCGACGATCGTGAACTTCGATCAGCCCGGCACCGGCACCCTTGCCCTCGCGCTGCGCCCAATCGCGCAACGCGCGAGCTGCATCTACTTTCAGTGACAACGCCGCAACGAGGTCGCTGCGCTCTGCCAGAGCGCGCGCACTGCGCTCGACGGCGGAATAATCCGCAAGGATCGTTGATTCCACCAGGCGCGCAGCTCTCGCACCGCGCGCCTCTTGTTCGACCAGGAATTGCCGCTCGGTGCTTTGATGATGGAAGTAGTAGCTGATGCCTACGGTCCAACCGGCCACCAGAACAAGGACGCCGATCAAAGGCCACGCAATCGATCGGAAGCGCGATGGCGCCACCGGAAGCGGGCGGTTGGTTGAACTTTGTGCTGCCGATGAGAGATCTGCGCCACTGTCGCGGTGCGTGCCGTCATCAACGCGTTGCTCCAGATGCCTGGTCAGCCAGGAAAGTTGCGGCAGCATGGATTTGGCGGGTAAGCAGTTCGGCTCAAAGTGGTGGGGAGTTGCAGTGCGCAGGCTAGTGCGGAACCACCAAAAACACGCCCTGAAAAAGGTGCGGTTAGAAGGGCATTTCTGTCTCGTCGTATCAGCGTGTAACACCGGCTTTGCGCAGTTCTCGCGTCCCACTGGGCAATGCTGCACAATCGCCGCGATGCCCGGGAACAAAAACAGAGACTCGCGCGCGATAACCCGTCAATTCAGGTGCTCGTCGTGGGCCATTGCCACGATCGGAATACCGTGGCCAGTGCTGGCGGCAGATTTGGCGCAAGGCGCGCCACCGAGCGCCGCAATGCTGCTTGCTGCCGTCGCGTTGGGTGCATTGATCGTCCTAGTGGCCGTTGCTGTCGCGCAGCAGCGCCGTGCGTCGAAGATCGGCGCAGCCAACCCCGACAGCACGCCGGTGCAGGCGAGTTCACCGACGCCCCTGGTGACCGGGTTGCAGAGCGCGCTCGGCGAACGCGAGTCCGAACTGGCAGCGCGAACGCGTGAGCTCGCCAGACGTACGCGCGAGTGTGAGGACGCCGCCCGCGAGCTGGACAGCCTTGCGCATTCGGTGTCGCACGATTTGCGCGCGCCGCTGCGGGTTGTCGATGGCTTCGCGACGATCGTGCTGGAGGATTACGGCGACCGCGGCAAGCCGCTTGACGATCTCGGACGCGACCATTTGCGACGCATCGTCGCCGCCAGCCAGCGCATGAACACGATGATCGACACACTGCTTAATCTTTCGCGCATGACGAGCCGCGAGCTCACCAGCGAGCGGGTCGACCTGTCGCAGATCGCACGCGAGCTGGCCGATGACGTGCATGAGGACATTCGAGCGCGAGAGCCCGCTCGATCGATCGAGTTCGTGATTGCTCCTGCTATTAAGGGCGACGGCGATGCGACTCTGATGCGACTGGTGCTGCAGAACCTGCTTGGCAACGCCGCGAAGTTCAGTGCGAAGAGCCGCCCGGCTCGCGTTGAATTTGGATGCGACACAGCGGGCCCGTCCGCGGTGTTCTTCGTGCGGGACAATGGTGCGGGGTTTGACATGCGGTTCGCCGAAAAGATGTTCGGACTGTTTCAGCGCCTACATAGCTCCAACGAATTTGCCGGCACTGGGGTTGGGTTGGCAACCGTGCAGAAGATCATTCGACGCCACGGCGGCAGAATCTGGGCCGAAGCGGTCCCTGCGCCCGCTGAAGGCCACGGCGCGACCTTCTACTTCACGCTGTGGGAGGCTGGCGCAGGATCTCGCGTTGCGAGAGACGGCGCACCATCAACCTGAGCACCGGTACGGAATTCAGCGGCGAATCGAGTTCAAGCGATTCGCTGCTTCGACCATGTGACTCGCGAGTTCGTCGACTGTCCTGCCTTCGGCTTTTGCCTGGGCACTGAGCGCATTGCGTGCGCCGGCGGAGTCCAGACGCAGTCGCTCCATCAAGATGCCCACCGCGATCAGATCGTGCCGGCTCTCGACTGGCGCAGCACTCGAAGCCGGCAGTTTTTCTTCGCCCGAGCGCGACAGCGCGGCGCGCACCGCCGGAACGATCTGGCGAACATCCAACGGCTTGACCAAATAGCCGAGTGCGCCCATGCGCATCGCTTCGTCGACAATGTCCTGATCGCCAAATGCCGACAGAAACATGAATCCGGTATCGGTATTGGCGGCCAGATACCGCGCCACATCCATGCCTGACTTGCCCTGCATTCGCATGTCGAGAATTGCGAGTCTGGGCTTGTGTTTGCGCGCCAGCAAAATGGCGTCATCGCCGTTGTCGGCTTCGATTACCTCAAGGCCGGCCTGCTTCAGGCCCGCGACCAGCGTCGCAAGCACCAGCCGGTCGTCGTCGACCACCATTACCAGCGGCTGCTCATTTTCCATGGTTTAGTCGCGCTCCCCGCCATGATTGTGCCGCAGCCCGGTGCGAATCGATCGATGAATTGAATCTCAAATGCTGTCTTCGCGAATTGCGGGTGGAAACAAGTGCAAACGGGTGGAGACCACGGCACCGGTGCGCTCGACGGTCAGCCGCGCACCGCGTCTCGGAAGAAGGGCCTTGACCAGCCCCAGGCCCGAGACGCTGGCCGATATCTGTGCCAGATCAAAGCCGTCCTTCAAAGTTCCCGGGTTCTCGATTGCGAACTCCATGCCGTCCGGCCGGGTCGTTACCCGCACCATGATTCCATCCTGGCGTGTTGCGCGATGCTTGATCGCATTGGTGCCGAGCTCGTTGATCACCAGCGCAAGCGGCACCGCTTCGTTTTCGGGCAGACCAAACCGCCAAAGGTCGGGCGGCGGCGGCTCGAATCGGACTTCGACGCCGAACATGTTCGACAGCGTCGAGAAGATCCCCTGCGCGACCCCCAGCACCGGCAAAGTGCCGCTGGATCGAATCTGCAGGCCGTGAACCTGCGCAATGGCGTGAATCTGCGTCGCTGCCTCGGAAAGGATGTCGGCGACGTCGGGACGCGCATCCGCGGTCTGCTGCAGCAGCCCAGCCACGCCCTGTAAATTGTTCTTGATGCGGTGATGAACCTCACGGACCAGCACGTCGCGCTGCTTGACGATCTGCTCCATCCGTTGTTGCTCCGCGCGGGTTCTCTCGGTCACGTCGTCAGCGATGCCGAAAACCCGGATCGCACCATCTTCCATGCGCACCGGGCTTAGGCGCACGTTGACATTGCGCACTCCACGCGACGGGTGGTCGATCCGAGCGGTGAACTCCGAGCGCAGCAACCGGCGCATGCGCGCAACCAGTCGCGGCAGGGTGCGGTTGACGATCGGCACATCCTCGAAATGAACGTGCCGCATCACGCTGCGCGGATCGTCAAGCAGCTCGGACACCGGCGCTCCGATCAACGTCGTATAGCGCGGGTTCACATAAAGCGCAGTCGAAAAATCGCCGCTCATGATGAAGACCAGCTGGTCGATGTTTTCGGCAAACTGGCGGAACCGAGCTTCGGTTTCGCGCAAGGCAGCTTCGGCGCGAACTTCTTCCGACAGATCGTCGATGATCGACATCACATAGCGCGCGTTGGCGTCACCTGCTGCGCCGGTGCGGCCCGGCTCGGATTCGAACAGCGGCACGACACGTTGATTGATCGTCAGCCGCTTGCCGTCGGCACGCAGCATCACGTCGCGCGGGCGATCGACCTGGGTGCCGGTGGTGAGCGCCTTGCGATCGAGCTCCGAATACAAATCGGCAAACTGTCGCGCGTAGATCTCACCCCAGGTGCGTCCAATGACCTGGTCGCGTGTCAGTCCCGTAATCGTTTCACCCGCCCGGTTCAAGCTGACAAAGCGCCCACTCTCGGCTTCCCGCACGGAAACCAGCACCGGCAGATTCTCGACAACCAGATCCAGATAGTTGCGCACACGCCGCAGCTCCTCCTCGGAGCGGCGGCGAGCATCGACATCGACCAGCGTCAGGATCACGCCCCGGTCCGGAGCGGTCGGATCGATCGGTCGGCCATAGCCGGCGCACCAGAATGTCGTGCCATCGGCACGCCGCATCCGCCGCTCGAACGACACGCCGCCATCAGGTTTCTTCGCCTCCGCTTCACCTTGCGCATCGAGCTCGCCAGAGGCCGGCTCGGACGCATCGGGCTCGACCAGCGGCAACTCGCGAATGTCTTCCCAGTCGCTGGCAGTTGCAAACAGCGTCGACATCTGCAACTCGTCCCAGTCGCGCGCGTCGTAGCCGAACAGCTGTTCCGTTGCTGCATTCGCTTTGACGATCAGATCGTTGGCGACGTAGAGAACAGCCACCAGCGCGTTGTCGAAGATCAGCTGCAGCTCGGAGAGCGTCGCGCGCAGCTCGCGTTCCGAGCGTTTGCGCTCGTCGACGTTGACGAACGCGAAGATGTAGCCGAGCTCCGGACGCTCCGGGTTGACCGCGCGTCCCTGCACCGCAACCCAGATTGGCGGCCCCTTTCGGCGAAACATATGGAGCTCGAATTCCGTGGCTCCGGTGTCGTTGATGCGCGTGAAGTGCTCGCCCAGGCTTGCCAGCAGCAGCTGATCGGTCGGATGCGAAAACAACTGCATCTGAGATACCAGCGCCCCCGGCTCGCATGCGAGCAACTCCTCCATCGCGCTGTTGGCCCGCACCGGACGCCCGTCACGCACGAACAGCAAACCGACCAGCGCCGTATCGAAGATCAATTGCTGCTGCGCGAGCGCGCTCTGCAGCTCCTCGCCTTGCTCCTTGATCTCGACCAGCGAGCGCGACAGCGCTTCGCGCTGACGCTTGCTCTCCGAAATGTTCTGGAAGGTGTAAATCGCCTCGCGCAAAGCCTCGAGCCCGGGCTCCTCGGCCTGAATCGGGCGCGCCTGCACCAGGCACCACACGGGCTCGCCGTCACGCCGGAACAGAACCACCTCGCCGCTCGTGGTCTGATTCGCCCGCACCACCGGCATGCCGGAGACCTCGTTCGGCGCGCGACTGAGCCGATCGATGCAAAGGTCCCACAGCGGCATGCCGATCACTTCACCGTCGCTGTAGCCGAACATCTCGGCGAACTCGCGGTTGGCCAGCAGAATCTTGCCCGACATCGTCTGCGCCACGCCGACCGACATCGTCTCGAACAGCGTCTGCTGATCGCGCAGTGCAACCTGCAGCTGTTCTTCGAAAATCTTGCGGTCGGTGAAATTCTCCAGCACCAGCAACACGTGCCGCAACCCGCTGTCCGACGCGATTGCGCGCATCGAAAGCTTGGTCCACACAACCCGGCCATCGCGATGCATGAACCGCCTCTCGGCCGATTCAGCTTCGAGCGCGCCACGCTGCATTTCGGCGCGCGCCTGCTGATGCATGACACGGTCGTCAGGATGCAGGAGTGTCTCAGGGTCTCGGCCGATCAGCTCGTCGAGGTCGTAGCCGAGCGTCTCGCAAGCGGCGCGATTGATTCCGATCAAGCGAAACTCGCTATCAAGCAAAAGCGCGGCGACCGGACTTTCGTCGAACAGCGCACGAAACCGCTCGGCGCTTTCGCTCAGATCCGACTCGGCCTTTTTGCGGGGGCCGACATCGCGCGCCAGCAGCAGGATGAACTCGCGTCCATCGTGCTGCACCCTTTGCAGCACTGTTTCGACTGCGAATTCCGAGCCAAATCGCGTCTTGTAAACCGTCTCGGTCTGATACGAGCCACGCGTCTGCAGTTGCTCGTACAGCGAGGCGAATCCGTTGCCACCGTCGGAGCTCGTCAGTGCGTTATCGATCTGCGGCAGCGACATGCCGATCAATGTGTCGCGCTCGAAGCCGAGTCGCTGCCGCGCCGCGTCATTGGCGTCCAGAACGGTGCCGTGCCGATCGATCTCGAACACCATCTCGCCGACCGACTCCAGCGCTTGCCGCAAAGCCCCCAGTGAATTCTGTGCAAACCGCTCGCGATCGATTCGTTCGCACGTGAGCAACACGCCATCGAAGCGACCGTCGATGGCAAACACGGGCGCGAGCTTGACTCTGACCCACTCAAATTTCGATCCGGGCAGCGGGTACTCGCGCTCCAGCGGTGTGCGCTCCCCGCTTTCGTGAATCCGCTGCAGAACCGCGAGCAATTCGGGTATCTGGTTGAGCGCCTTGGCATCGTCGACGCCGCGCCCCAGCACCGCGTCGGCAGGGGCGTCGAACAGCTCTTCGAGGCAGTTATTCCAGAGCCGGTAGTTGAGGTCGCGGTCGAGCAACGCGAGCCCGATGTGCGCAGCGGCCAGCAAAGTCTCGATCACCGTATCAGCTGGGCGCGCCGCGAATAAGGCGGCGGCGCCGGCAGCACCGACCGGGTCGAAATCGCTCGGCATCAGAGCCGGCGACAACTGGCCGGCAGCAACCGGGTGGGCGGGCGCTTCGGAACTACCTGGCAGCCCCAGCGCCAGCGCACGCTCCTCAGAGACAACATCCGGCGCGGGCGGCGCGGCAGACGTTGCCCGGCTAGGCTGATCAAGCAGGCCGGAGCGTTGCGAAACAAGCGGTGAGTCGGCCACTGGCGGCTCAGTCAGGCGTCAACATGGGTAGGGAAGAATAATGCACCGTTGAATGTCCGGTTGGGCGCCGTGGCTTCTAAAGTTCCATATCGATTTGCCGAACTCTGGGGCGTGACTACTGCGGCTCGCCCCCATTTTTGCGCGCACTTACGCGGGGAAATCCGGCTCGCACGCGAGACAATCTCCGAGCGCCGGCTTGCCGCACTGCGCGCTGCGATTGCGCAGCGAACTTATCGCGTTGATTCCGAAGCCATCGCCGCCAGCCTGATCGCGGGCATTCAGTCGCTGGCCCACCCCGTTAACTCGCGTCATTGACCTGACATTCATGTACCCAAACTCTTCGCTGCCGCCGGGAGCACCGGCGCGCTTGTTTTCAGACCTGATCAAGGTCCTGCACGACGAAAGTGAGGCATTGATCGCAAACGATGCGGCTCGGCTTGCCGACGCCGAGGGCCGCAAGCAGCACCTTTTGCGTCTTCTGGCTCCGCAAGCGAGCGCTTTGCGCACGATGCGGCAGGGTGGAAGCGACGAACTCGAAGTCTTTGCGCGCGAAGCGGCGCAGCTGCGGGCGCTCGCGGGGCCAGGCGCGGGCAACGCCCCCTAGGCGCCTACCACTGCTTCAGACGCGCGCGCAGCCGCGCAATCGCCTGGCTGTGCAGCTGGCACACGCGCGACTCGGTGATTCCCATCACCACACCGATCTCGCGCAGATTCAGATCCTGCTCGTGATAAAGGCTCATTAACAACTTCTCGCGCTCAGGCAGTTCGTCGATCGCATCTACCAGCGCATAGCGAAAGCGTTTGTCGGTGAGGATTTCAGAGGGCTCTAGAGAATTGTGGACAACATGCCGCTCGAGGTAGTCCTCGTCGTCGCCTTTGCTGCCAAGATCATCCAGATAAATGAGGTGCGCACCGCGTGCATCGTGCAGCATCTGCTGATACTGCGGTAGCGAAAGCCCCAGCTCGCCCGCGATCTCAGCTTCCTGTGGGGCGCGTCCAAGCTTGCCCTCGAGCCGGTGAATCGCGTTTTCGATATTGCGCTGGCTCCTGCGCGCTGAGCGCGGCAGCCAGTCGTTGGCGCGCAACTCATCGAGCATCGCGCCGCGAATGCGCTGTGCCGCATACACCTCGAACTGAGTGCCCTGTGCAATCTCGAACCGCGTGATGGCGTCCATCAAACCCATCATTCCCGCCTGAATCATGTCGTCGAGTTCGACGTTGGCGGGCAAGCGCGCAATCATCTGATGCGCCAGCCGGCGCACCAGCGGCGTGTACTGCTTTACATAGTCGCGCTCGTGTAGGCCATCGGGGCGCGGCTGTTCGAGCTGCTGGCCATCGAGCTGACCGTTGTTCAGCGCCTGATAAAGCGCGTCATATAGGAAGGCGTCGTTCTTCATGTGTCAGAACTTTAGGGGGCCGGCCACTGCAGCTAAGCGCCGATAGGTGGGCAAAAAACTGCATATCTGGCGGCATCCGAACCCTGCTTACAGCCGGTGTAGGGCAATGGATAAGTGGGTGACTGCACTCGTTAAAAAGAACACATATCAACGAGCTCGATTGCTTTGCGCGCGACGAAACTGAGTTGGATGCAAGCCGCGCGGCAAGAAAGGGCTGCATTCGATGTCTTTCCTATCCGATCGGCGGCGATTTCGCAGCAAACGGCGTTTTAAAGAACCGCGCGCGCGCGCCGATCCAACGATTGACAACGAAGTACCCCTGGCAACAAGGATCAGTCATGACGCGCAACGAATTGGTGAAACAGCTTGCTGAAGTCGCAACCCGACCGATCGGAGCCACGGCGGCGGCCACCGTGAGCGAGGATTCGTCCGAAGTCGAAACGCCTGCGGTCGTACCGGCCGAACTGTTTGTGTGGTTCGAAGACACCGCAGCGCGGGCTCTCGACGGGCGCCGCGGCATTGCGGGCTTGCCTGAATCGCTGCTGCCGATCAATCGAAGCATGAAGGTTGTCGAACGGCGCTACGCTGAAAACCACCTGCACCTGCTGACCGCTGTGCGCATCGCGTGCAGACAGAACGCCGGCGAGATGATCGCGTCGCTGTATACCGCCGCGCT
>JBDUCU010000153.1:0-5899 GCA_040003315.1 Burkholderiaceae bacterium
GCCGCGCTGTCAGTAGGCACCGTCGCATGGATCGGCACCGGAATGCAGTACGCCCGCACCTGGGACGACATGTATCCGGCGATGCTGAAATCCAAGTAGTTGCTGGAGTAACCGTAAAAAAAAGGCGCCTCGCGGCGCTTTTTTTTGCCCGGGCAATCAGGCTGCTTCTTCGTCCGGCGCAGCAGCGCTTGGGCGTGCTGCAGCGTCGAGCTTATTCATATATCGCTGCAGCATGCGGGCGGCCGATTCGCTGAGGTCGACAAACTCGCACCCGCATCGGCGCACTCCGTCGTTCGCGGCCACCGCATCGACATAACGCACACGCAGTGTGACCGTGATCTGGCCGACATCCGGCAGATCGAGATAGCAATTTTCCAGCGAATGTTCGGCGGGCAGATCGAACTGGATCGGGTGTACAAACAACGCCAGCCCGCCGACGCTCAGATCGAGCACTCGCACCGACTCATACTGGCCATTGTCTCGCGGGGACGGCACCAGGCACGTCGCGGGCCTCATGGCCGGCGGCTGCCGTCGGTACGAGTTGCGTCGCTGCATACGCAGCATCTGCTGTGGCAAGCGCACACGAAATGCAGGGCGACCGTTCTGATCGACTGCTTCGGCCGAACCCACCGAGCACTGCAGCTTGACGTTGTCGAGGAACGCGACGATCACGAGCTGCTTCGATGCGTAAATTGCATTTTGCGCACTCACATCCGAGGTTCGATCAAGGATCAGCTCTTCGAAACCCTCGTTGACATCGAGAACATTGCTGACCGTAAAGCCCGCGGCCTGGTCGTAATAGAGCGTGACCAGGACCTGCTTATCGCGCAACTGGCGCAGCAAGCCGACGATCTCGCTGCGCGAATAAATCGCAAAGCGCTCAAGCTCCGGCGAATCGGGCTCGGGAAAAGGGGTCGTCAAGCTCATTGTGCGTCGTGAGTTTGGCGCTGGCGCGGCGTTGAAATGTATGGGACGAAAGGTTCGAGCCACGGCTCCGCTTGTCCGCGAATCTGCGCGTCGTCGGAAAGAATTTGCCGCAGCAGCTGCATGCGGCGCTGATCGTCGACGACCCCCAACGGAGGTTCGGAGCCGTGCGCTGCCCGCAACGCTGCAATCAGCGCGCAACAACATTGTTCCTGGCGCGCGACCTCGCTCCACTCAGCGGCGCGGGCGGCCGCCAGCATCACGCCACTTGCCTGCGCGATCGCTTCGTAGTGCTGTAGCAGGCGCGAGCGCATCGGCACGGCGATCGTCGCCGCCGGCCTCGTCGTTTCGGCCACCTCGCATAAATCGTTCTGCATCGTGACCATCCCCGTGCGTGGTCTCTGTGCGATCTGCACAAGCCTCGTCAATGTACCGACGATGGGGTACGCGCCATCGTCCGATTGGAGGGCCGATCCGAGCGCTTTTCGTCAAAAAAAACGCCGGTCGGTTGACCGGCGTGAAGGCGGGGAGGAACGAAACTCACATCCACTTCTTGGCGAAGCGCTGCCATCTGTTCGTCCATCGACGTGCCAGCGGCGCGTGCCTCGCACAGGCTGATTAACGGCACGGCGGCAGGCGACTTGAATCGCGTGCCAGGCTGCGTAGGAAAAAGCCCTACGAGCCGACGAGCGGCTGACCGACACGGATCGTAGAGCCGCGCTGATTCATCGAATTGCGCCGGTTTCCCACAATGGCGTCACTGCGAAAACGCAACCCAGACAAACCAAGTCTTCACCCAACCGCGAACCCAGGAGCCACCGAATGAGCACGATCGCCGCGAGCAACGAACAACTTCTGCAGGAAATCCGTGAAGCCAACCTGGCCTACCTGGTACTGGCGCAACACATGATCCGCGCCGACAAGGCCCAAGCACTGTATCGGCTGGGCGTTTCGGAAGAAGTCGCAGCGATCATCGACCAGCTGAGCCCCGCGCAATTGATGAAGATTGCGGGGTCGAATCAGCTGATCCTCCGATTTCGATTCGACGATGACATGGTCTGGAACCTTTTGACCAGCCATTCCAAACCCAAGTCGAGCGCGACCGGCGCAGCAGTGGCCGGACTGCACGCCAACATCGTGATGGCGGGGCAGCTCTCCAACGTGAGCGCCTAGTCAAGCAATCGAACGAACCATCGGCACGAGGACATCACCATGCGCATCAAGAGCATCGTTTCCGAAAGCATGCAGATTCAACGAGCGATCGCGTTGATCAAACTGGGTGCAAGACTGCAAGTGCTCGAATCGGAAACTGACCTGTCCTACGAGCGACTCTTGCGTCTGTACAAGGAAGTGCAGGGCGAATCGCCGGCGCGTGGCATGCTGCCTTTTTCCACCGACTGGTTCATGACCTGGCAGCCGAACATCCACTCGTCGCTGTTTCTTAACATGTATGAGTATTTGGACAAGACCAGCGAGCTCGAGGAGATCGACGGCATCATCAAGGCATACGAGCTGTACCTGGAGCAGATTCGCGCGCAGGGCCTCGAGCCGCTTCTTTCAGTGACGCGCGCATGGCGGCTGGTGAAGTTCGTTGATGCCGGTATGGTCACGTTGACATCGTGCTCGAAGTGCAACGGCAAGTTCGTCACACATACCTTCGAGCTGACCAAGAATTACGTGTGCGGCCTGTGCGAGCCACCCGCGCGCGCCGGAAAAGGCAAAGTGCAGGCACCCGCCGGACCGAGTGATCTGGTTCATTGACACTCCGCCGTCAATAAAAAAGCCCGCGACCGCGGGCTTTTTTATTGCGCCGTTCAGAGCGCGATTGGAATCTGCTCAGTGCCGCGCGTAAAGAGGAATCTCCAACTCTCGCACCAACCCAGCGTTGACGTACGCGTAAATGGCCAGCTTGTCCGCCGGGCTCAGTGCGACAAACGAGACGCCCATGATGCGCTCGCCGGACTCGTCGGGCTTGCGCACCGGACGCGCGCGAGTTTCAATCATCACTTCCTGCTCGGCGACCGCCAGCTGAAACACGACTTTTACCTCGTCATAGAAAACGTTCAGCTCATCGTGCAAAACGATCGCCGCGCCGCCGGTTGAAAGATCGCTGATGGTTCCCTTGACAAAACGTCCGGAGGCCTGGCCGCCCGGATAAACCATGCAGGGCAGATCGCTCTTGACCCGCGGTGCAGCGCGCAACTCCCTCTTTTCAACGTGCTGCTGCTGGGGCCATCCGATATGCAGGTATTCAAATGGCTCGGTACAGCTCCTGAGCAGCGGAGCGGTGAACTCGTAGGTCGACTCGCCCGAAAAACTGCGGAATCGATACAGAGCGCCTTCGTGAAGTGACATCGCGGCCGAGTCCTCCGGTGCCGTGACGACGATCGAATGCCCTTCGTGGACGCCGATCAACTTTACGGTCACGGCGTGGAGCAACGAATCTCCGTTGGCCCACATCTTCAGCAACCGCCAGCTCGCCAGCTCGCGCGCCACCGGGCGCCGGATGGGATTGACCAACGGCGCAGCGGATTTCGCGACAGCTGACGACGGCACCGTCAGCGCTTCGCTCAACGTCGGCACCGTCAGCGGCGATGATCCGTCGGCTGATGTGGCTATCGGTTCGATCATGTTCATGGCTTAGACGCAAGCATCGCGACCGGAAAAATGACTCCCAAGTTTGCGGGAGATTTGGCCGACGAAGCTGGCCGAGAAAACGTCCGCTCGCCCGCCAATTCAGAGGCTTAAAACGATCGGACGAAAAGCGCGAGGCCGCTCAAGTTAGTGCGTCCATCGGCCGAAAGTCTGATCGTGGACCCAGGGAGGGGGAGTTGTCCTGATCCCCGCCGAGCGGCTTCCCGCCTTGGGCACCACACCACTGCCTGATCCGCTGCTGAGCTCATAAGCACCGGTTACGAGCCGCGCTCCCATCGCCCCTACAATCGCGCCATTCAAACAGGCGTGATGAGAATGAAGAAGCTCTTGGTTGTCCTGATCGCTGCTGCTCTAGGTGTTGCGCAGAGCTCTGCGTTTGCGCAGGAGAAAAAGTCCGAGCCAGCGCAGAAAGAGCTGACCCAGGAAGAATCAAAAAAAGCGGCTTATGCCAAGGACTCGGAAAAGAAATCTGACGCAGCCGAAGTCAAGAAGGACGGCAAGAAGAAGATCAAGAAGGGCGGCTGCTGAGCCTGGCCTGCCGGGCACCGCACATCGGCGCCGTCGGTCTGCGGTTACTGATGTCCCAGCACCGGATGCGGCCGATAGGGCGCCGCGAGCTGAGTCAAATCTTCGGCGCTCAGCGAAATATCAAGCGCCTGCACCGCCTGTTCAATCTGCCACACCTTGCTCGCGCCGACGATCGGAGCAGTGACGCCGCGTTGATGCAGCAACCAGGCATAAGCCAGCGTCGCATTTGACACACCCTTTTTCTGCGCAAGTGCGCTCAGCGCCGCGGCGACAGCGTGGTCGCTGTCCTGGTAGTAGTATTTCTGGGCTAGGTCATCGGTTTGCGCGCGCGATGTCGCGCCGCTTGCAGCTTCTTCGCTTGCATGACGCGCGCGGTTGCCCGCCAGAAACCCGCGTGCCAGCGGGCTCCACGGCAGCAGACCCACACCTTGGTCGAGACACAACGGAATCACCTCGCGCTCTTCTTCGCGGTAAGCGAGGTTGTGGTGATTCTGCATCGAAATGAACCGCGTCCACCCGTGCTGTTCGGCTGCGTGCTGCATCTTGGCGAATTGCCACGCCCACATGCTCGATGCGCCCAGATAGCGCACCTTGCCGGCGCGCACGACATCGTGCAGCGCCTGCATCGTTTCTTCGACCGGGGTATGCGCGTCAAAGCGATGGATCTGATACAGGTCGATCGTGTCGACTCCCAGTCGCTGCAGGCTGGCATCGACCGCTGCGAAAATGCGCTTGCGCGAAAGCCCGCTGGTGTTTGGACGCACTGGCGGTTTCGGCGCGTCCGCGTTGCCGCCTTTGAAGGCAAGGTCGACCGGGTGGAACAGCTTCGTCGCGATGACAATCTCATCACGCTGTGCGAACTCGCGCAGCAACTGCCCGGTGACCTTCTCCGATTCTCCGCCCGAATACATATCAGCCGTGTCGAACAGATTGATGCCGAGTTCGACCGCGCGCTGCACGATCGGGCGCGCGGCGGCTTCATCGAGAACCCAGGGGCGCCACTGCGAACTGCCAAACGTCATCATGCCGAGCGCGATACGAGAGACTTTGAGCCCGCTCGCGCCGAGATTGACGTAATGCATCGCCCTACCCGAGGCCGAGCAGGCGCCCGATTCGTGTCAGGTAGTCGCCACCGGTCAACGCGCCGCTCTTCAGGTCATCGCCCAGCTCATCGAGTCGCTCGCGCACGCCATGCAGTCCCTCTTTGACTTGCTCGTGCGACGGCTGGTCGGCGCTCAGTGCCGCGCGCAATTGCTCGACCTCCGCGCGCAGGATCTCGACACTCGCGCCGCCCGTGCGGGCCTTTGCCAGATCGCGCTCGAGCTGCTCGACCAGTTTCCCCACCTCATCGAGATTGACGGCTCGGGCGGGAATCGATGCGTTCATCGCTCCTCCTGCATTGGTGACGCGCCGGAAACCTAAACCTTACACTCCCGCCCCATGGCCTCTCGCACCGGCGCTCGCCTGCTTGTCGATCAGCTGCTGATCCAGGGCGTGAATCACGCATTCTGCGTCCCAGGTGAAAGTTTTCTGCCGGTGCTCGACGCGCTGTATGAGTCGCGCGAGATGATCAAGCTGATCGTCAACCGGCACGAGTCGGGCGCGACCTTCATGGCCGAGGCGTACGCCAAGCTGACCGGACAGCCAGGCGTTGCATTCGTCACACGCGGGCCGGGCGCGACCAATGGCGCGATCGGCGTGCATGTCGCGTATCAGGACTCGTCGCCAGTGATTCTTTTCATCGGCCAGGTCGGCAATGATTTCGTCGAACGCGAAGCGTTCCAGGAAATCG
>JBDUCU010000049.1:0-19814 GCA_040003315.1 Burkholderiaceae bacterium
GACCTTGGATCCGCCGCCAGCTTTTTCGAGCCCCACGTGGTCTCTCGGAGGTGCGAATCCAGCGCTGAAACTCAACACCGTCGGCTACTTCGGCATCAGCGGAATGCGCTGGTACGTGGGTGGTAATCCGGCGTATGACGGCCGGTGGACGTTTACTCCGGCCGATGCGCTGACACGCTCACCCGCATTTAATCCGCTTGCCTACAACCCGGCTATTTACTACCAGCCGTGGAATAACAACGGAGTTCGTCTTCCTAATTCATCAATCGCCGGCAACACCAACGTCGCGGTTGGCGCTCGTACGGAGTGGGATCCTCGCAACTTGCCGGCGCCGATGGGCGGCGGCACGGTCTTTAGCAAATTGTCGTTGCCGAACTCGGGCGTAATAGACGCAAACGGCGAAGTTCGCTCCTGGGCGGCGCCGGTCGCCGGGTCAGTTGCCTATGCCGGATTACCGAGCTCAACCGGGGCCCCCACAGGGGCAGATTTGTTTAGTTCCACGATCGCGTGGGACAACCCGAACTGTGCGGGAACGGCGCAGGACACGATCTATACGTGGTACTGCCCAGCCGGAACTCCGTGGCAGTCTCCCGCCGAGGTCTGCGACGTGGGCAATGTCGGCACGCCGTCCGCAGCGGGTCGCACCTGCTGCGCAGGCGTTGTAAACACGCCCACATTCACGCCCTCCACAGGCACTGTGTTTCAGTATTTCACCGCCCCATTACCTCCGGGACCGCCGTATCCGCCGATGACCGGCCCGAGCGGCGAGGTGTGTACGTCGATTGTCTCCACAGGAGCCACGAGTACGACTACCGGCGCACCCTGCACAGCGCCGGTATTGATTAGCGATGACCCTCCGTATGAAGTACCGTGCCCTCCAGGCGGCGGCGAGGTGTGTTTCTATGATCCGCCACCGGTCTACAGCCCCTCCGTTTGTACGACATACACGACCTATCAGTGGCAGTGCACGTACGACTACACGCTGGTTACGAACAATTATTCCTGCCCAGCGCCCACCGATCAGATGTGTGGCAGCTACCTTGGAGCTGCGTACTGCACGGGCCTATCGGGGCTGACGCCGGTATCGGATGCGCGCTACACGGGCGGTTATTGGACGCCTGCTCGATACGTCGTCTATGAGGGTCCCGTCGCTCGTACAGCCGCTGACATCAGCGATCTGTCCAATTACCGCATGATCATGATCGATCGCAAGTTCGGCTGGAGCATGGGCTCGCGCGCGTTGGTCAACGACGTCACCAAATTCAATGTGGTTGATGGCGTCACTGGCCAGCCAGCGCCGGCCGGTTCACGGCCCGACTGCACGCCACCGACTGCCGGCACGATCGCCGGGCAGGACGGCACGTGGTGCACGTGGGAGCAGGAAGCGAAGAACTATGCGAACTGGTACACCTTTTACCGCAGTCGCTTGTTCGCGGCTGTCGGCGTCATGTCTGAGGTTGCTTCCGAGCTGACAGGGCCTGAGCAGTTCATGCGGATGGGCTACGGGCGCATTAATTACTTCGGCAGAGGACGCAATCCGTGGAACGTCCAGGACGTCAGCGACAGGCTTCCGAATAGCCTTCCGGACGTCGATACCGTGACCAACAAGGGCGGGGTCGAGCGCGGCGTGCGTCCGTTCACCGTCAACGATCCACCTTTGTCGGCGATACCCAATCCTGATCGGCAGCAAGTGTTTGACTGGCTGTTCACGATTAACGGCTTGGGACCCACGCCAAACCGTGAGGCACTGCACGGCGCGGGTCTTTACTTCACCCGAACCGATTCGAAGGGTCCATGGGGCGCATTCCCCGGCACCGGCAGTGAGGCGTCGTCACAACATCTATGGTGTCGCCGCAATTACACGCTGCTGGCGACCGACGGTGAATGGACGCGGTTGTCAGCCGGTCAACCGCTGCTTGAATCGGGACCGCCGTTCGGTGGCACGCTGAGCCCGCTGGCGGGTCCTGGGTCGGTCTCCGATTCGGTCAGTACCAATGGCGCGGTTATCACCGGCACCGATCGCGACCCCCCGTATGCACCGTTGAGCTACCAATACCTGGTGGCGAGCGAACCGCAGGTATCGGGCGGATTTGGAAGCTCGCAGACCGAGACGCTGACCGACGTACTTCATTATTACTGGAGCCACGACGCGCGCGCGGACCTTCGGAATTCGATCAAGCCCACGCCGCGCAACCGGGCGTTCTGGCAGCACGTATCGGCGTACATCGTCGGCTATGGCGTCACCGCATCGGTCGATGATCCGGCACGGGTGCCGGCGCTGCGCACCGACTTCGACGCCCGAAACACGATCGGCTGGCCACAGGTCGGTCTCGAGAGTTGCCGTCAGCTAGATGACAACGCCGACGACACCGCAATCAATCCGAGTTGCGTCCACACGGTCGCTCCGTCGGGCAATCGGGTCAACGATTCGTTGCACGCGGGCCTTGCCAGCGGCGGCGACTTCTTCTCTGCGACGTCTCCTGCCGCACTGAAGTCTTCGCTGCAAGCAGTGTTCGCTGCAATCGGATCCGACAACGCGGCGGGTACGTCACCCGGACTGTCGAGCAGCACCGTCGGTGCCGGCAACTTGATTATTCAGAGCGGATTTTTCACTAACACGTGGGACGGGTACGTCCGAGCTTATGACCAGGTGGCTCTGCTGACGTTCTTGACATTAGGAGGCGTTCAGCCGGCGCCGGTGTGGACCATCAATTTCGCCACGCCAGCCGCTCGTCCGATATTCAGCACTTCCGCTATCAACTCGCCGATCGCGTTCGACTGGGCCGGCCTGACAGCTCCGCAAAAGGCAGCCATCGATCCAAGCGTTCCGGTCGGTGGAAGTCCGGTGCTGGACTATCTAAGAGGTGACCAGTCAAGAGAGCTTCGCTTCGCCGGTGGAGTGTTCCGTAACCGGACTAGTTCGATTCTCGGCGATATCGTTTCGTCGACGCCGCTGTATTCAAAGGCAGCCGACCACGGCTATCTGCGTCGACCGGCTGGCTCCGTCGTGCTACCTGTCGGCGCAACGCAGGGCGATACGCTGTACGACGACTACATCATCTACAAACGCACGGTACGAACACCCGTCGCACTCTTTGGCGCCAACGATGGCATGTTCCACGTGCTGGACGCACGGGTTGGCCAGCCGACCAGTGGCCGTGAGGTGTTCGCGTTCGTTCCGCGATCGTTGTTCTTCACATTGCGCGATCTGACTCAGGCCGCCTATTCGCATCGGTTCTATGTCGATGGCCCTGTGATCGAAAGTGACATCTTCGACGGCACTGCATGGAAAACGATTGCAGTGGGAACGACTGGCGCGGGCGCCGCGGGCATATTCGCGATCGACATCACCGCACCGCAGGGTGGTTTTGGTGCCGGCAACGTGTTGTGGGACATCCTGCCGTCAGAACACGTGGATGCGGATGTGGTGAGCGATCTGGGCAACGTTCTACAGCCGGGCATTATCGGCAGTGTCAAGGATCTGTCGGCAGGGAACGGCGCCGGCCGCTGGGTCTATATGGTCGGCAACGGTTACGACAGCGTCAGCAAGCAAGCCACTTTGTTTGTATTCAATGCGTTTACCGGCGCGCTGATCAAGGCCATCAAGACGAATGTGGGCAGTGCCTTGCCGGTCACTGCACAGAATGGCTTGGGTGGCATCACGCCGGTATTCGATGGCAGCCGCAACATCGTTGCTGTGTACGGCGGTGACAAGCTGGGGAACATGTGGAAGTTCGATTTCAGTTCCGGATATATCAACGATCCGGATGGAGCCGGTCCGCTGAAAGGGTGGGAAATCTTCAACAAGGTCGCAGGTGTTCCCAAGCCGTTGTTCCAAGCGACCGATGCGTTGAATAATCCGCAGCCGATTTCTGCGGCTCCGCGCATCACGCCGCACGCTATCTCCGGGCTTCACGTTGGATTCGGTACCGGCAAACTGTTTGAGCCAGGTGACCAGATCGACACGCAGGTGCAGTCGGTGTACGTGTTGTGGGACAAGGGGCAGATTCCGACGATTCCGAAGGCAAGTCTGCAAATGATCAATTTGCAAGACGCTCCTTGGGATAACGACGGCAATATCTTTACGCCTGACGCTGCGGACGGGACCTTCAGACGGTTGAAGGCGGCGGACCTCGCGGCCTATGACTGGACTCGGGAAGGCTTCTATATTCCGTTGAAATTTGAGTTCGGTCCTGCTGAGGGCGAGCGAATCTTGTCCGCAGGAATTCTGGACGCAGGGGTATTGACGTTCACATCGTTCCAACAGCAAAACGCGGGTACGGATTTGTGCACGCCAGGGGGCACGTCTCACGTCTACCGCTTTAACTTGATTGGTGGTCTCGGCGAGGCTGGGTTCCTCGGAGTCTCAGGGCCCGTGGTCGGCAAACGCATACAGCCAGGTTTGGTCAGCGCCGCTCCTCCGATCTATGACCCGGTGGCTCCTTCGGGATCCGTCGTCGAAACCATGACGCAGGCCGAAGTGAAGGCGATGATGCAGAATCCCAAGTATCGGCAGTCGGGTGGACGCGCAGCGATTCAAGGCGCTGTCGGCACCTGCGCGCATGTCGGCTTGAAGGTTGATGGCACGCTGGCGCGCATCCCCACGGCATGCGCCGGATTGGTGCCACTCAGGGCTTGGGGATCGGGTGTGCGATGAGGTTGCTTATGCCGAAGGCGGTGCAGCGCGGTTTTACCCTGATGGAGCTCATCATAACGATGGTCATCATCGCGATCCTCACGGCCGTCGCGATTCCGAACTACACCGCCTACGTGATTCGCAGCAACCGAGCGGAGGCGCGCGGCCAGCTGCTTGAAATATCGACATGGATGGAGCGCTGGCGCACTGAGCGGGGCCGGTATGACGACCCCGGTGCGCCGAATAACCCGCCGCCGACTCCGCCGTTTCCGACGACGTACGCCCAGTCGCCACCAACCGGCGTCGCCAAGTACACGATAGCGGTGGCGGCGAACCCGACAGCCTATACAGTCACCGCGACGCCGGCGGGCGTAATGGCTGGCGATGTTTGTGGGAACCTGAGCGTCAACCAGAGCGGCCAGCGCTTATTCTCCGGCGGCGGCGGCACCCAGGAAATCTGCTGGAACCGCTGATGACGTCGTGAGGCCGCGTGGCATCATCGCCACGTGCGTGCCTGGCCTACAGTCCTGACGGTTGATGGTTTCGACCGCGCCTCTGGCGCGGTTCGCTTGCCGGGCTCCAAGAGCATCTCGAATCGCGCACTGCTACTGTCCGCGCTCGCCGACGGACCGACGCAATTGCTCAATCTGCTGGACGCCGATGACACGCGCGTCATGCAGGATGCGTTGATGACGCTGGGCGTCGCGTGCAAACGCGATACGGATGAGGTCCTTGTCAGCGGCTGCAGTGGCCGCTTCCCGATCCGCGAGGCGAGTCTCTTTGTCGGTAATGCGGGCACCGCCTTTCGCTCGCTGACCGCGGCGCTGGCTTTTGCAGATGGTCACTACGCGCTGGACGGCGTGGTGCGCATGCGGCAACGGCCGGTCGGCGACTTAGTCGACGCGCTCAATTCGCTTGGTGCAAGGATTCGTTACGGTGGATCAAAAGGGTTTCCGCCGCTGGTGATCGAGCCGGCGGATCGGGTGTCGACCGACCGCGTCTCGGTCCGCGCGGACGTCTCGAGCCAGTTCCTGAGCGGGTTGTTGATGGCCGCGCCACTGATTGCGCCGGATTCAGGTCTGCAGGTCGACGTTGAAGGCGTACTGATTTCCGCTCCCTACGTCGAGCTGACAATCAAAATGATGGCGCAGTTCGGTGTGCGCGTTTCTCGCGCGGCCCATGGTTATCGTGTGCCGCATGCGTTGTATCGCTCTCCCAAGCGATTTGCCGTCGAAGGTGACGCTTCGAGCGCCTCCTATTTTCTGGCGTTAGGTGCAATTGCCGGCGGACCGGTCAGAGTTGATGGGGTTGGAAAGGACAGTGTGCAAGGCGACGTACGGTTCGTGGAGAGGCTCATTTCGATGGGATCCCAAGTGCAGTACGGCGCTGATTCGATCGAGACGCGTGCACCTGCCAATGGTCGATTGAAACCAATTGATGCAGATTGCAATCACATCCCCGACGCCGCCATGACGCTCGCGATAGTTGCGTTGTTTGCTGAGGGGCCGAGCACGCTGCGAAATATCGGTTCGTGGCGCGTCAAAGAAACCGACCGGATCGCCGCAATGGCCACTGAGATGCGCAAGGTCGGGGCGGAAGTCGACGTGGGCGACGACTGGATACGCATCGCACCGCCAAAGCAATTCCGTGAGGCAACGATCGATACCTATGACGATCACCGCATGGCGATGTGCTTTTCTTTGGTCGCGTCAGGCGGCGTGCCGGTGCACGTTCGCGACCCCGGGTGCGTGACGAAGACCTTCCCGCAATATTTTGATCGGCTCGCCGAATTGGCGCGGCATTGAAGACGGTACCCGTGATCGCGATCGACGGTCCGACCGCGTCGGGCAAGGGGACGATCGCCCAGCAGGTTGCGCGCGCTCTCCGGTTTCAATATCTCGATAGCGGCGCGCTTTATCGCTTGGTCGCGTTGAGGGCGCTGCAAAGTCACGTCGACGAGGAGCCGGATCGCCTGGCTCTCATTGCTGCCCAGATCAAGCCCCAGTTTGCACAAGGCCGGATCGTGTTAGACGGCGTTGACGTTTCTGATGCGCTCCGTTCGGAGGAGGTGGGCCGCGTTGCGTCGCAAATCGCGGTTTTTGGGGGCGTTAGAGCGGCGTTGGTGGAGTTGCAGCGGAGTTCACGAAGATTACCCGGTTTGGTAGCCGATGGACGCGACATGGGGACCGTTGTATTTCCCGATGCGCGGCCCAAGATTTACTTGACCGCGAGCGTCGAGGCTCGCGCCGAACGGCGCTATAAGCAGTTGATCGAAAAAGGTTTTTCGGCTAGCATCTCGCCCTTTTCAACGGAGCAAATTTCGCTCGAAGCAGTCAGGCGCGAAATTCAGGCTCGCGACCAGAGGGACGCTCAACGCGCTGTCTCGCCGCTGAAGCCTGCGAGTGACGCTTATCAGATTGATTCTTCGCAATTGACAGTCGAAGAAGTCGTGGCTCAGGTTTTGAAGTGGTACGAACTGTCGCAGGAACAAGCAGCAGGAAACTGAATTGATAACGTGCAGTCGGGACTATCCCTGCTGCGTCCGACTAACTCCGCAGCGGCGCAATGCCAAAGCGAGATGACTTAACAAGGTTTCATAAATCCGGCATGGCATCCTTACAAACGCAAACCAGTAACAAGGGCAAGACAAACTTTATCGGTAAGGGCAACGAATCATTGGACAGCGAATCCTTCGCAGCGCTGTTCGAAGAGAGCCTGAATCGTCAGGAAATGAAGCAAGGCGAGGTGATCACCGCCGAGGTGATCAGGGTTGACTACAACTTTGTCGTGGTCAACGCGGGTCTGAAGTCCGAGGCCTACATTCCACTCGAAGAATTCAAGAGCGACAGCGGTGAACTCGATGTGAAGCCCGGCGATTTTGTGTCGGTTGCGATCGAGTCGCTCGAGAACGGCTACGGGGACACCATTTTGTCGCGCGACAAGGCCAAGCGCCTGTCGGCGTGGATGAATCTCGAAAAGGCGCTCGATTCTGCCGAGCTTGTGGCCGGCACCATCACCGGCAAGGTCAAAGGCGGCCTCACCGTGATGATTAACGGCATTCGAGCGTTCTTGCCCGGCTCGCTCGTCGATACGCGCCCTGTCAAAGACACGACGCCGTTCGAAGGCAAGACGATGGATTTCAAGGTCATCAAGCTTGACCGTAAACGCAATAACGTCGTCGTCTCGCGCCGCGCAGTGGTCGAGGCCAGCATGGGCGAGGAACGCGCCAAGCTGCTCGGCAATCTGAAAGAGGGCGCGGTCGTCCAGGGCACGGTCAAGAACATCACTGACTACGGCGCGTTTGTCGACCTCGGCGGTATCGATGGTTTGCTGCACATCACCGATCTGGCGTGGCGCAGAGTGCGTCATCCAAGCGAGGTGGTGCAGGTCGGGCAGGAAATCACCGCGAAAGTGCTGAAGTTCGATCAGGAAAAGAACCGTGTCTCGCTGGGCGTGAAGCAACTGGGCGAAGACCCGTGGGTCGGGCTTGCGCGCCGCTACCCGCAGGGCACGCGACTGTTCGGCAAGATCACCAACATTACTGATTACGGCGCGTTCGTGGAAATTGAAGCGGGCATCGAAGGCCTGGTTCACGTTTCCGAAATGGATTGGACCAACAAAAACGTCGATCCCAAGAAAGTCGTGAATCTGGGCGATGAAGTCGAGGTCATGGTGCTCGAGATCGATGAGGACCGGCGCCGGATCTCACTTGGCATGAAGCAGTGCAAGCCCAATCCATGGGACGACTTCGCGCAGCAGCACAAGAAGGGTGACAAGGTAAGCGGTGCCATCAAGTCGATCACCGACTTTGGCGTGTTCATCGGCCTCCCGGGTGGAATCGACGGGCTGGTGCACCTGTCCGACCTGTCGTGGTCCGAGCCGGGCGAAGAAGCCGTACGGCGCTACAAGAAGGGCGATGAGATCGAGGCAATGGTGCTGGCAATCGATACGGAACGAGAGCGCATTTCTCTCGGCGTCAAGCAGATGTCGGGCGATCCCTTCACCAATTTTGCGGCCTCGAACGACAAGGGCGCCATGGTGGACGGCACCGTCAAGTCAGTCGACGCAAAAGGGGCAATGATCGATCTCGGCGGCGACGTCGAGGGGTTTCTGCGCGCTTCGGAGATTTCTGCCGATCGGGTCGAGGACGCGCGCAATCATCTGAAGGAAGGCGACGCCGTTCACGCGATGATCATCAATATCGATCGCAAGAACCGCAACATCAATCTGTCGGTCAAGGCCAAGGATAGCGCTGATACCACCGCGACCATCGAGCGCATGCAGTCCGAGGCGCAGACCGGAACCACGAATCTCGGCGCGCTGCTGAAAGCGAAGTTGGATAACAAGTAACCATGGAACGCCGGCGCTTACGCGCCGGCAACCGACTCCATGAAAACGATGACCAAGTCGGAATTGATTGCGCGGCTTGCGGAGCGCAATCCGCGTCTGGTGGCACGCGACGCGGACGAGGCTGTCAACACGATGCTCGATGCGATGACCGAAGCACTGTCGACCGGCCAGCGAATCGAGATCCGCGGTTTCGGCAGTTTCGCTCTGAACTATCGGCCGCCACGTGTCGGCCGCAACCCCAAGTCGGGAGATCGCGTGCAGGTCCCGGCGAAGCACGTACCGCACTTCAAGGCGGGCAAAGAGCTTCGTGAGAGGGTCGACGGTCATGGCTCGGGCGAGCCTGAGGTCGATGACGCAGAGGACGACAATGGTCGTCAGTGAGCAGTTTCCGGCCACTGGGCCGCGATTCGATTACGGCCTTTTCTTATCCGGTTCCCTACAATCGGTGCTTTAGAAGGCGTTCGAGGGCTGGTGTGATGAAGCTGCTCGCATGGTTACTGAAGCTGGGATTTTTCCTGCTTGTACTCTGGTTCGCTCTGAAGAACATAACACCCGTGCCGGTTCGCTTCAGCGCGGATCTCGTTTTAGATCATGTTCCGCTGATCGTCGTGATGCTGGTCTGTGTGGCGTTAGGCGCACTACTGGGCGCGCTTGCACTGTCGCTGCCGATCTACAAGATGCGTCGGGAAGTGACGCAGCTCAGACGCGTCGCCGCCGGGCCTACTTCCGCCGAATTGTCGGCCGAGACAATGGCAAGCGCTGCGCGTCAATCAGGCGCCGTTGCCGAGCTCGGAACCAGCGAGCGCATTTGAAGCGGTCGGCCGCGCTGCGGCAGGCGCATCGCTGATGGAATTCGAGTCTCTGCTTTGGCTTCTTCTTGCACTGCCGCTGTTGTTTGCGGCAGGCTGGATCGCGCGCGGCTTCGAGTCCAAAGTTCGTGAGACCGACAACGCTGCGCTGCCTCGATCGTATTTTCGGGGACTGAATCTGTTGCTGAACGATCAGCCGGATAAGGCGATCGATGCGTTCATCGAAGTCGTAAAACTCGATCCCGAAACCATCGAGCTGCACCAGGCCCTGGGCAGTCTGTTCCGGCGGCGCGGGGAATTCGATCGAGCGGTACGGATTCACACTCATTTGCTGAATCGAGCCGATCTGCCGGCGCGTCAGCGGTCGCAGGCACTCGACGAGCTCGGTCAGGACTATCTGAAGGCCGGCTTGCTCGACCGGGCCGAGGATGCGTTCGTGCAGCTGCTCGGCGACCGGAATCATCGATTCGACGCGCTGCGCGCGCTGCTGCGCATCTACCAGATGGAGCGTGAATGGACGAAAGCCGTCGACTGTGCACGGCAGCTGGAACGTGAGGCAGGCGAATCGCATTTCGTGGCCATCTCACACTACTACTGCGAGCTCGCGAATGATGCTCTGGGCCGCAACAGTCCTGATGAAGCGCAGCGCGCGATCGACGAAGCGCTCGCGGCCAATCGAAAATCGATCCGCGCGCTGATTCTGGCTGGCGATATCGCGGCCAAGCGCGGCGACGATGACGCGGCACTGCGGCACTGGCGCAAGGTCGGGGACGCGTCGGTCGAATATGTTCCGTTAATCGCCGAACGCGTGGCCGACGCGTTGCGTGCGCAGGGGAAGGAAGCCGAAGCGCTTAACTGGCTCGAGCGTGCGCTGCTCGATTCGCCGTCGATCGATCTCCTCGATATCGTTGCGCAGAGAGTGACCGCCTGGCGTGGGGTGGCGGCGGCAGAAGCGCTGATCGCCAAGGAGACGCAGCGCCACCCCTCATTGCTGGGATTCGAGCGCCTGCTCGAGGCGCGACTGGCGATCGGCCAGCAGGAAGGTCGCCATGACGAGGAGTTGCAGTTGTTGAGCTCGCTATTGAGCAATCACACCCAGAAGCTCGCGCGCTACCGTTGTGTTAAGTGCGGCTTTCGTGCACGTGAATACCACTGGAATTGCCCCGGTTGCACAAGTTGGGATACTTATCCGCCGCGTCGTCTTGAGGAACTGGACGTCGCGTGACTCCCTTGTCTGGCGGCGCTTTTCATACCATCGACCGCACCATTGGCAATACACCGCTGGTCCGATTGCAGCGCGTCGCCGGTGAAGACAACGCGCGCCGCAACAACATCCTGCTTGGAAAACTTGAAGGCAACAATCCGGGCGGGTCGGTCAAAGATCGGGCCGCGTGGTCAATGATCATGCGTGCTGCCGAGCGCGGGCAGATTCGGCGCGGTGACCGTTTGATCGAAGCGACCAGCGGCAACACCGGCATCGCGTTAGCAATGATGGCTGCGATGACGGGCTATCGGATGACGCTGATCATGCCCGACAACTTGAGTTTCGAGCGGCGGGCAAGCATGCGCGCGTACGGTGCCGAGTTGATTCTGACGCCCGCCAACGCGGGGGGCATGGAGCACGCACGCGATCTCGCGCTCGAAATGCACGCGCGCGGCGAGGGGCTCGTGCTCGATCAATTTGCCAACTCCGACAATCCGCGTGCGCATTACGAGACAACCGGGCCTGAACTGTGGCAGGGCACGCTGGGCCGAATCACGCACTTCATCAGCGCGATGGGAACCACAGGCACCATTGTGGGAGTGTCGCGATATTTGAAAGAAAAGGATGCGTCGATTCAAATCATTGGTGCGCAACCCGACGAAGGCTCGCAGATTCCCGGCATTCGCAAGTGGCCGGCGGCCTACTTGCCGAAAATTTATGACCCGTCGCGGGTTGATCGCGTCGAATCGGTGAGTCAGGCAGAAGCCGAGGCAATGGCGCGCCGACTGGCTGCAGACGAAGGAATTTTCGGCGGCATCTCCTCGGGTGGCGCCTGCGTGATTGCACTGCGCGTGGCGGCTGAAGTCGAGAACGCGACGATCGTCTTCGTCGTCTGCGATCGCGGTGATCGCTACCTCTCGACCGGGGTCTTTCCAGGTTGAAAGTTTTTCTGCCACGCGGAGACTTCGGAGACGTGGCGCAGATGAATGACACGCGCGTGGCAGTGTTGCGGCAGCCGAAGGATGTTCGGCAGTTCGAGCCGCCGGGCGTGGTATGTCCGCAGCGTGTATCCGAGCAGCGAATCGGGCCCGCGGATCAACGCCGACAACGCCTGACGATTGCCGTTGCAGATCAACTCGCCGCTGCGTGACTGTCGCCATGCGCGGGCGGTGGTTCGCCACAGCACTTGCAAGAGCGGAATGTCAAGCCAGATCAGCGTGTCGGCGCGAGGCCATAGCAGGTCGCGCGCCTGGCTGTAGTTGCCGGCGATGACCCAGTGCGAGCCGCGGGCGATGTCATCGACCGCGGCTCGAAATTTGGCCGTCGTGCTCGCAACCCAGCCCGGGTTCCAGTACACATCATCGAGGTCGATGAACGGGAACTCTAGTTGCTTGGCGACCCAGCAGCCGAGTGTCGTCTTGCCGCTGCCGCTCGCACCGAAGACGATGATCCGCTGCATCGGCGCTCTGCGCGCACGTCAGGCGATCGCTACCGGAACGTTGCCGATTTTCGCCTGCCATTCCCGAGGTCCAGTTTGATGCACCGAGGTGCCATCGGCGCTGACTGCAACGGTGACCGGCATATCGCGCACTTTAAATTCGTAGATCGCTTCCATTCCGAGGTCGGCAAAGGCAAGGACGCGCGCGCTCTTGATCGCCTTGCTGACTAAGTACGCGGCGCCGCCGACGGCCATTAGATAGGCGCTGCGGTGCTTGCGGATCGCCTCGATCGCAACCGGCCCGCGCTCGGCCTTGCCGATCATTGCAATCAGTCCGGTTTGCGCCAGCATCATCTCGGTGAATTTGTCCATTCGGGTCGACGTGGTTGGACCCGCCGGGCCCACGACCTCGTCACGTACCGGATCGACCGGCCCGACGTAGTAGATGACCCGATTGGTAAAGTCCACTGGCAGTGCTTCGTTTCGCGCCAGCATATCGGCAATGCGTTGATGCGCTGCGTCGCGGCCGGTCAGAATGCGACCGTTGAGCAACAGCGTCTGTCCCGGCTTCCAGGACGCAACCTCCTCGCGGGTGAGTCTGTCGAGATCGACTCGGGCGCTTCGTTGGTAGTCGGGCTGCCAGTTGACATCGGGCCAAGTGTCGAGCGACGGCGGTTCAATATAAACAGGCCCTGATCCATTGAGAACGAAGTGAGCATGGCGTGTCGCAGCGCAGTTTGGAATCATTGCGACCGGCTTGCCGGCCGCGTGCGTCGGATACATTTTGATCTTGACGTCAAGCACCGTAGTCAGCCCGCCGAGCCCCTGCGCGCCGATGCCGAGCGCGTTGACCTTGTCGTACAGCTCGACGCGCAACCTCTCGACATCGCTGCGCGCACCACGCTGCCGCAGCTCGAACATGTCGATGTCCTCCATCAGCGCTTCCTTGGCCAGCAGCATCGCCTTTTCTGCTGTGCCACCAATGCCGATGCCGAGCATGCCCGGTGGACACCAGCCTGCGCCCATGGTTGGAATTGTGGCCAGTACCCACTCAACAATCGAATCGCTCGGATTGAGCATCACGAACTTGCTCTTGTTCTCCGAGCCACCGCCCTTGGCAGCTACAGCGACTTCAACCGCATCGCCTGGGACGAGTTGCACGTTGATCACCGCTGGGGTGTTGTCACCGGTGTTCTTGCGGGCGAACTCGGGTGGATCGACAATCGACGCGCGAAGCAGATTGTCAGGATGGGTGTAGCCGCGCCGGACGCCTTCGTTTACAGCGTCTTCGAGTGACCCCGTGAATCCCTCCCATCGCACATTCATCCCAACCTTGAGGAACACGTTGACGATGCCCGTGTCCTGACAAATCGGCCGCTTGCCTTCGGCGCACATGCGCGAGTTGGTCAGGATCTGTGCGATGGCGTCTTTGGCCGCGACGCTCTTTTCGCCTTCGAAGGCGCGCGCGAGGTGCGCAATGTAATCAGCGGGATGGTAGTAGCTGATGTACTGCAGCGCCCCTGCGATGCTCTCGACCAGATCGGCCTGGCGGATAACTGTCATCCGTGTGCTCTCGTCGGGTGGACCGCGGCCACCAGCAGGTGGACCCGCTCGACCCAGAAGTGATATACGTATCGCGCCTGCGCGAGAGTCACGCCGACGTACGGTGGCAACTGCAGCCAGCGCGACGCAAAGATCAATCGGGGTACAAGCGGAATCGGGCGCTCGGCGGCTTGGTCGAGGTTGGGCACGGACGTGGCAGTTGGAAGCGACCCCAAATTCTATCCGGCGCGCATCGCGCGGCCTATTGAGCCCTCGCGGAGAGGCCTCATATCGAAAAGTGGGGCGAACCGGCACGGTTGCCGCCCGATCCAAGAATGTATGTAGTAAAGGAAGATGTGCGCGCCGATGGTGAGACGATGTAGCGTGTTTGAAAAGTGCTGATACTTTGTTGAATGCGGCAGTTGCCCCGTTCACCCATTTACTCTCTGGAGAAGATCTTATGAAACGTATCGCTCTGTTCGTACTGACGAACCTTGCGATCATGGTCGTGCTGGTGCTGTTCCTGACCATTCTGTCGTCGGTGTTCGGCATCAACTTCAATCTCGGCGGGCAATCGCTGAATGTCGGCAGCCTGGCCATTTTCTCTCTGGTAGTGGGCTTTACCGGCTCGTTTATCTCGCTGCTGCTGTCGAAGACGATTGCCAAGTGGTCCACCGGTGCGCAGGTCATCAGCCAGCCGTCCAATGCGATGGAATCGTGGTTGGTCGGCGCGGTACGCCGCCACGCCGACAAGGCCGGCATCGGCATGCCCGAAGTTGCGATTTTCGAGGGTGAGCCGAACGCTTTTGCAACCGGTGCCTTCAAGAACAGCGCGCTGGTGGCGGTGTCGACGGGACTGCTGCAGTCGATGAGCAAGGACGAAGTCGAGGCCGTGCTAGGGCACGAGGTTTCGCATATATCGAACGGCGACATGGTGACGATGACGCTGCTGCAGGGTGTGCTGAACACGTTCGTCGTATTCGCATCGCGCGTCATCGGCTATGTCGTCGACCGTATGGTGTTGCGAAATGAAAGCGATGCACCGGGCATCGGCTATTACCTGACGACGATCGTCCTCGACATCGCTCTCGGTTTTCTGGCAGCCATTGTCGTGGCATGGTTTTCGCGTCGACGTGAATTCCGAGCCGACGCCGGCGCCGCAGGGCTGATGGGAACCAACCGTCCGATGATCAATGCATTGGCACGTTTAGGCGGGCTTGACTCCGGCCAGTTGCCGCAACAGGTACAGGCGCTCGCCATCAACGGGCGTCCTGGCGGAATGCTTGGGTTGTTCTCCAGTCATCCGCCGATCGAGGAACGGATTGCAGCTCTGCAGAACATTCGTCCGTAGCTGAAAGATTTGCTCAGACGGCCGGGATTTCCCGGCCGTTTTTTTGGCGTACGCCGATGCGTTGGTTCGACACTGTGGTGGCGAGCCAAGCAAGGGCAAAGCCTGTGATTCCAAGCGCAACGGTGGCCGCTTGCGAGAAACCAAGGGGTCCGCGCGCTGGACCGAACGGCGTCTCGTGCAGCCCGATCCAGAAGCCGCCCAGCAGTCCGATGCCCCACAGCGAAACCCCATAGATCACCATTGGCCACAGTGCGTTCTTGTACCCGCGAAGTGCAAATGCGCACACTCCCTGACATGCGTCGAACACATGAAACGCTGCGGCCCAGCCGATCAACGAGATCGCGACTGAAGCGACGACGGCGTCTGTCGTGTAGAGCGCCACAATTGAATCGCGCAGTAGCCACAGCAGAGCGGCGGCAACGAGCGCGATACTCATCGCCAGCCGGATGCCGCGCAGCGCCGCGGTCCGCGCGACGCGGGCAGCGCCTGCGCCGAGCGACTGTGCGACCAGCACGCTGGTCGAAATCCCCAGCGCGAGCGGTACCATGAACAGGATCGCCGCCAGGTTGGCGACGATCTGGTGCCCCGCGACTGCCGCGGTTCCGAGGCGCGCAATCAAGACCGCCATCAACGTAAATGAGGTCACCTCGAAGAGCATCGACACGCCAATTGGCACACCCAGCTTCAGCAGCTTGAGCTGGCTTTCCCAGTGTGGCGTCAGGATGCGTTCGCCATGAAAGCGGCGGAAGAATGGATCGAAGCGCCACACACCAAGGCTGAGCGCGAGCATCACCCACGCGAGAACAGCCGTCGCGACACCCGCTCCGGCTCCTCCCATCGCGGGAATCGGCCCGGCACCCGACATGAAAAGCGCGTTCAGCGGCACCTTGAGCGCGAGCGCCAACACATTGATGATCATCGTGACCTCCGGGCGTGAGACCGCGGCGTTCAATGAAACAAAAACGCGCGAGGCCAACGCTGCCGGCAGACCGAAGGCGATCGCATGCAGGTAATTCGTGGCGATCGATGCCACCTGCGGATAGACTTGCGAAAACTGCAGCCATGTATCGGTAGCCAGCACGAACGGCAGTCCGAGCAGTGCGAGGAACAAAGATAGCCAGAGCGCTTGCTGCAGATCGTCGCCGATCGCGCGCCAGCGATGCGCTCCGAAGTGATGCCCGGCAATCGGCGTCAGCGCCTGCAGCACGCCCATCAGACCGATGTACGCCGAAATGTAGATTGCAGACCCCACCGCGACCGCCGCCAGATCGGCTGCGGACAATCGGCCTGCCATGATCGTATCGATCGTGCCGTTGCCCACCACTGCCAGATTCGCGATCAGCAGCGGCCAAGCGAGTTGGACGAAGGCGCGTGTCGACGTACCGGGCGTGCTCCGCTGCTGCGCAGGCGCCTCAGACTCCTGGATCGACGACGTCAATCGCGCACCCACACGCGGAATACTTCGTCATGACGCGCGCGACGGGTGAACTCGTAGACAACCTTCCAGCCCACCAGGGGCTCGTCATCAGCCGGCGTTCGCTTGCTATCGCGTTGAATCGCGACGCGGCAGGGCACCGGCGCTGCAAACTGGGGTCCGAAATTTAAGTGACCGTGGTACGCCAGCATCGCTCGGATGCCAATCGGCAGGTGATGCCCCTGCACGCAGGTTTCGCCGCCGACGCGCTTGACCTGATCCGACAGCACCGCCGCGGTCGAGGCATACGAGTACGCGTACTCGATCGGTGTGCCGTAGACCGACACCACCACGACCCACACCGCAGCGAGTCCGCCCGCGGCAAGAAACGGCCCGCGCCAGAGCACCTTGGGCCGTACCCGTATGCGCCACCACGCCAGAAAAATCCAGGTCAAGGTAGCGATCAACGCGATCGTCGTTGCGATGACTGGCGCGGTGGGTTCAAGCCCGGGTACCAGGCGCGCGACGGACTCGGCCATTTTCGGCGGCACGCCGATGTTCCACGCGCTGAAGTAAAGCCACGTTGCGATCAGCGCCAGGGTAAACAGCGCGAGCGAGAACCAATCGATTGCATTGTCTGCGGAACGGCGCAGCGTCGACACTCCGAAGGCGCCGAGCACGACCAGTGCCGGGATGCCTGTGATCAGATCACGGTCGCTCGGATCAGCGCTGACCAGCAACGCAGCCAGTCCCGCGCACGTGACGAGCAGCGGCAACAGCACATGCGGACGTCGCAGGAAATTGCGCCAGGAGTAGAGCGTCCACAGCGCGAACGGCCATATCGGCCACGTGTACCAGCCCAGGTTGCGCAGCAGCCAAATCATGTTGGAGTAACCGGGCACATGGACCTGGCGTGCATTCCACGCCCACCAAGAGTCGAAATAGAGAACCGACTGCGCAGTCGTCTCGGCGGCCGAAAGCGGCCACAGAGCAAAGAGCGCAATGGCAAGTGTGACCATCACGATCGCTTTTGCCGTACGTTGCCGGCCGTACGACAGCACAAAGATTGTCGCCGCGATCGTCGAGACCGTGGCGGGCAGCATGCCGCGCGTCAGCGCAATCGCAGCCAGTGCGACGGCGGCACCGAGGGTGCCTTCCCACGGATCATCAAGCGATACGGCCAACGCCAGCAGCAGCACCGACACCCAAGCAAAGAGTGCTGTTTCGGCGATGGTTTCGTGCATTCTCAACACGATGCCGATTGTCGCCAGCATCAACAGCACTGAGACGTTGGCCAACATCCGGCCGTAATCGTGTGGATTGGCCTCTCCGCCGAATGCAAAGGCCACCGGCTGGGCCTCGGGACGCCGGGCGAGCCGGTATGTGGCGTACCACAGGCTGGTCGCAGCGAGCGCGAACCACAGAACAGTTACAAGCCGTGCAGCAACCACATCGCCCAAGACGCTGCCGAACAGCCGGATCATCAATGCGCCAGTCCAAAATGGCAGCGGTCCCTCTTCAGGCAACTCCTGTCCTGCGACCGACGGCAGCAACCATTCTGTCGCGCCGCCGTGCGCCATTGTCCACATGACGCCGAACGCGGAGGCATCTTCCAGACTCCACGGATCTCGCCCGAACAAACCGGGGATGATGTAGGCGGCCAATAGTGCGAAAAACATCCATCGCGGCAGCTTCGCTGCGGCGGCCTCGGTGACACGAGCTGGCGATGGGCGGTGCTCAAAGCTCATTCAGATGCAGACCAAGGGAAGCTGCATTAATTGAAAAAGGCAGCCGAAGCTGCCTTTGTACTCGAACCTCATGCGCCTTTAACGGCGCCGGGCGTCGGCCTTGGCCTTGGTCGCCTCGACTGCGGCGGCATTGACCGCTTCCGTCTTTGCCGCAAACTTCTGGCGAAACTTTTCAACCCGACCGGCTTCGACGATTCGGGTTTGTGCGCCGGTATAAAACGGATGCGACTCGGAAGACGTATCGAGCTTGAACAGCGGATACGTCTTGCCATCGATCTCGATCGTCTCACGCGATTGCAATGTCGATCGCGTGATCAGCTTGAAGTCGTTTTGCATGTCTTGGAACACGACTTCGCGGTATTCGGGGTGAATGCCCTGTTTCATGACTGACCTGTATGGCTTAGTGAGGCCGCCAGCCGCAGCACTTGGCTCGACCACGTACCTCGTTTCGGAAGGCGCGGATTATCCGGTTTTTGGAGGACGGGAGCAAGCGCAGCGGTGCACTTTACCCACCGCGCCTCATCATGTCGAAGAACTCGGCGTTGTTCTTGGTAGCTTTCATCTTGTCGAGCAAAAACTCCATCGCTTCGATCTCATCCATGCCGTAAAGCAGCTTTCGCAGGATCCAGACTTTTTGCAGGATCTCGGGCTTGAGCAGCAGCTCTTCTTTTCGGGTGCCCGAACGATTGACGTTCAATGCGGGATAAACGCGTTTTTCTGCGAGCCGGCGCTCCATGTGGATTTCCATGTTGCCGGTGCCCTTGAATTCCTCGTAGATCACATCGTCCATGCGCGATCCCGTATCGATCAGAGCAGTTGCAATGATCGTCAGCGAACCGCCTTCCTCGATGTTGCGCGCAGCACCGAAGAATCGCTTCGGTCGCTGCAGCGCGTTGGCGTCGACACCGCCTGTCAGCACCTTGCCCGACGCCGGAATCACGGTGTTATAGGCGCGCGCCAGCCGCGTAATCGAGTCCAGCAAGATCACGACGTCCTTCTTGCTTTCGGCCAGTCGCTTCGCTTTCTCGATCACCATTTCAGCAACCTGGACGTGCCGCGTCGCGGGCTCATCGAAGGTCGACGCCACTACTTCGCCCCGTACCGAGCGCTGCATCTCGGTCACTTCTTCGGGCCGCTCGTCGATCAACAAAACGATCAGCACGATGTCCGGATGGTTGGCGGCGATGGCATGCGCGATGTGCTGCATCAGCACGGTCTTGCCCGACTTCGGACTGGAGACCAGAAGACCGCGCTGTCCCTTGCCGACCGGCGCGATCAGATCGACCAGCCGCCCGGTCATGTTCTCGTCGCCCTTCATGTCG
>JBDUCU010000005.1:0-53958 GCA_040003315.1 Burkholderiaceae bacterium
TGGCCGCGCTGAACCCGTTGCTGGAAGATTGGAAGCACCGGGCCGCAGCGCGAATCTATGAAACCAATCGCAAACAGTTGTTCGAAGGACGGCCGGAGCATTTGTTGCGCGCAGTCATCGTAGTCGAGGCTACAGTAGACCGCAGCGGCAAGGTGACAAACTCGAAGATCACGCGATCGCCTGGTATCGCGTCTCTTGACGCCGTCGCGCTGCGCTCTCTGGGCAGCGCCTCACCGCTACCGGCCCCGCCACCATCGTTGGTCGCGCGGGGCGCACTGACCTATCACGAGACGTGGCTGTTTCGTCACGATGGCCGCTTCCAGTTGCGAAGCCTCGCTCAGCCGCAAGAGTAGTAGCAAAAAGCAGCACTTTGGCGCCGCGCGCGTCGCGAAGCGGTGCTGCGCAGGCGCCGCAACCCCACCCGGTAACGAAATGTGTCAACCTGCGCCCCGGCTGCGCGTTAGAGCGCCAGAGCCAGTGGATCGACCTTGCGAACAGAGCAATGGTTCGACCCTCGCCGATGGCATTTTCGCGTCAACGATGCCAATCATTATTAACTACCGTTACCAGGGACTCACTATGAAAAAGCTGCTTGCTGCCTTAATCGCTGCAGCGTTCGCGACGGTCGCGTTCGCACAAGACAAGGCAAAAGACGAAAAGAAGGCCGTCGAAACCACTAAGCCTTACGGCAATACGCCGACCGAAAACAAAGCGCCTGCGGCTCCGATGAAGGACGCTGCTCCAATGAAAAAAGACGCGATGAAAACGGACGCGCCGATGGCCAAAGAGACCAAAGATAAGAAGGCCATGACCAAAGAAGAGAAGAAGAAAATGCGGGCGGAAAAGAGCAAAATGCGCGCCGACAAGCAAAAGGAAGAAATGAAGCAGGACGTCAAAAAGCCGTAAGCGATATCCAACTTTGGCTGACCGAGCAGGCCTCAGTGCCTGCTTTTTTTCGCCTGCTATATCGTTAGTCAGTGAGACCCGAAAACGACACGCTGTTGCGCGCGCTGCTGCGCGAGCCGACCGAGTACACGCCAATCTGGCTGATGCGGCAAGCCGGGCGCTACATGCCTGAGTACAACGCGACGCGTAAGCGGGCAGGAAGTTTTCTCGGGCTGGCCAAGTCCCCGGCCTATGCGACCGAAGTGACGCTGCAGCCTGTCGACCGCTTTGCGCTCGACGCTGCCATCCTGTTTTCAGACATTTTGACCGTCCCCGACGCCATGGGCCTGGGCCTTTACTTCGTCGATGGCGAGGGGCCGAAATTCGAGCGGCCAGTGCGGAGCGAAGCCGATGTAGCCCGGCTGGCTTGCCCGGATCCAAACGTCGAGTTGCGTTATGTGACCGATACCGTGCGGCAGGTGCGCAGCGCGCTGGCAAATCGAATTCCCTTGATTGGATTTTCGGGCAGCCCGTTTACGTTGGCCTGTTACATGATTGAAGGCGGGGGGTCCGATGATTTTCGTCGAGTGAAGACGATGCTGTACTCGCGGCCCGATCTGTTGCACCGAATACTGGACGTCAACGCGCGAGCGGTCGCCGCATACCTCAATGCGCAGATCGAAGCGGGCGCGCAGGCCGTGATGTTGTTCGATACGTGGGGCGGAGTGTTGGCGGACGGCGCTTACCAGGCCTTTTCTCTGGCGTATATGCGCAAGGTGATGTCGCTGTTAAAGCGCGAAAACGTCGACGAGCGCGTGCCGTCGATCGTCTTTACCAAGGGCGGAGGATTGTGGTTAGAGGAGATCGCTGACTTGGGTTGTGACGCGGTCGGTGTTGACTGGACCGTGAACCTCGGCCAAGCGCGTGCGCGCGTGGGTCAGCGCTGTGCACTGCAAGGCAATCTCGACCCAATGGCGCTATTCGCCGACGCGCCGGCACTCGCTCTCGCCGCGAAAGGGGTCCTTGACTCCTTTGGCCCGCCGCGCAATGCAACGGGAACTTGGGGCGGTCACGTATTCAATCTTGGCCACGGTATTTCCCAGTTCACACCCACGGAAAACGTCGAAGTGCTCATTGAAGCAGTCCATCGGCATAGCCGCGAAATACGCGCGTGAGCGATCACTTCGAGCCCGGCGTCACGTAGCTCTTACATTCCGTTAGATGCTTTGACTTATGCACAAAAACGCGCTCTGCCTGAATTCATGCGGCTATCCAAGTGGTTTAGCTTGCAAACGCCGATGAGTTCGAGCTAAGCGACTGATTCATATTGAATTGGCGACGACGCCCTGATGACGCTTGCATGGCTTAATAGGAAGGGGCTGCGGCGCCCTGGAGTGCCGAGAGATGTTTTCCACAAACTTGTCCACAGGTGGTGCCTGAGTGCGCGGTAGTTAAAAATCAGTTAGTTAACCAGCCTTCTTCGAGCTGAGCGTGATGAGCGTTGTAAAAATTGGATATCCGTACGCGCACGTCATTGTCGACATCCCAGCGATTCAACCGCTCGAATACTCGGTGGCTGAAGACATCGGACATGAGATTGCGGTCGGATTGCGCTGCGTTGTTCCGCTTGGGCGCGGCCTTCGCACGGGCCTCATTGTGGGCATGGGCGATCGGTCATCGATCGATCCAGATCGAATCAAGCTGCTCAAGCGTGTTCTCAACGAGATCGCTCCGCTTTCCGCGGATTGGTTGCACCTCACCCGCTTTGCGGCGGATTACTACCAGCATCGGTGGGGGGAAGTGGCTTTGCCGTCGCTGCCCCGCATGTTGCGTACCGTTCCGGGGCCGCGCTTTCGACAATCGTTGACGCGGATGCGCGCGCCAAGCGCACCCCATTGGTCTGAGCCCGCACCGGCTGTCGTGAAACAAACAGCGGAACAAGCAGCCGCAATCGAGGCGCTCACGCGCGCCGCGGGGTTCAGCCCGCAGTTGCTGTTTGGCATCACTGGCAGCGGGAAGACAGAGGTCTACCTCGCGGCCATCGCGCAAAAACTCGAGTCCGATAGCACGGCTCAGGCACTGCTGTTGGTCCCCGAAATCAACCTGACACCGCAGCTGGAATCGCTATTGCGTGCGCGCTTTTCTGCAGAAACGGTAGTGGCACTACACAGCGATTTACCCGATGTGGCGCGCGCAACTGCGTGGTTGGCCGCCCACGAAGGGCGAGCGCGCATTGTTGTCGGCACCCGCCTCGCGGTGTTCTGCTCGATGCCGCGCCTTGCCATCATCGTGGTCGATGAAGAGCACGATCCATCGTACAAATCCGGTGAGGGAGTTCGCTATTCGGCGCGCGATCTTGCCGTCAAGCGTGCACAGCTTCTCGACATTCCAATCGTACTGGGGTCGGCAACGCCCTCGCTGGAAACTTGGGCGCAGGCACGCGCCGGCCGCTATCGGCTGTTGGAACTGAAGCAGCGGGTTGGTATGACCGGCGGAGCGCAGGCGCTGCCGAGCATCGAGCTGGTCGATGCGAGGATCCACAAGCCGCTAAACGGGTTATCGCCGCCGATCGCGGCAGCGTTGGCAGATACGCTGAACCGCGGGGAGCAGTCGCTGGTGTTTCTGAACCGCCGCGGGTACGCCCCGGTCGTAATGTGTGAAGCGTGTGGCTGGTTGTCGAACTGCCCGCGCTGTTCCACCTTCGCGGTTCTTCACAAGACAGACCGAACGCTGCGCTGTCATCACTGCGGCTACGCCGCGACGGTGCCGCGTAAATGTCCAACATGCGGTAACCAGGACTTGATCGGCGTCGGACAAGGTACGCAGCGCATCGAAGAGACGTTGCAGGGTTTGATGTCGACGGCAACGGTCGCACGGATCGATCGCGATTCGACCCGACGGCGGGGCGCAGCGAAAGATGCGCTCGATGCGGTGCATTCCGGCGCGGTTGATGTGCTCGTCGGCACGCAGATGATCGCTAAAGGGCACGACTTCCAGCGGGTTTCTCTGGTGGTCGTGTTAAATCCCGATGGCCAGCTTGCATCGCACGATTTTCGGGCGCCGGAGCGATTGTTCGCGACGTTGATGCAGGTCTCAGGTCGAGCCGGTCGCACCGGACTGCCGAGCCGCGTGCTGGTGCAGACCCGCTTCGTTAGTCACCCGCTGTTTGCGGCGCTCGCGCGCCACGACTACGCGCAATTCGCCGAAGCGCAGCTTGCCGAACGGGCCGCCGCCGGAATGCCGCCAATCACTTATCAGGCCCTGATGACCGCCGAAGCCGGGTCGATGTCAGCCGCGCTCGAGTTTCTGCGGCATGCCCGCGCGATGGGGTCCGATGAGCTTGAGCGGTCTGGAGTTGGCGTGCGCCTGTTCGATCCGGTGCCAAAGGCCCTGCAGCGATTGGCCGGAATCACGCGCGCGCAACTGCTCGTGGAGGCGGACCAGCGGCTCCACCTGCAGACGTTCTTGAGCGCTTGGTTGGCAACGCTGCGAGCGCAGCGCACCCGGATTCGCTGGAATATCGAAGTCGATCCGCTGCAGCTATGAACGACGCGCGCTACTTCGCTGCGGCGACCATGTAGGTGACGGCTGCCCGCAACTCGGCGTCGGTGGCGTTCGCCAGCGTGCCCCTCGGCGGCATCGCACCTTTTCCTTTGATCACCGAGGCAGTCAGCGCGTCGATTCCCTGGGGCACACGCGGTGCCCATGCAGCCTTGTCGCCGAACTTCGGCGCACCAGCGACGCCGGTGGCGTGACATACGTTACAGCCCGACGCGAATACTTTCGCGCCATCAACAGCGACACTCGCGCCGGCTGCTTTGCCAGCAGCAGTGACGACGGAGGGAGGTGGAATTGCAGCCGGAATCGCGCTGGGTGCGGCCGTAGTCACTGCAACATTGAGTGCAGGCACGGAGGCCGATGCCGCAGCGGCCGGCGCAGCGGGTGCTGCCGGCTCCTTGAATTTCGCACCCGCCTGATTGCCCATGAACACTACGGCTCGCGCAACTTCAACCGGATCAAGATTCGGATTGCCGCCCTTTGCCGGCATCGCCTTGAATCCTGCGAGTGCGTGCTTGACGAGCAGGTCGTACCCGGTCTTGATGCGCGGGGCCCAAGCGGCGGCGTCGCCCATGCGCGGCGCACCCGCCACGCCTGCGGCATGGCACGCGCTGCACGCGGCAACGTAGACCGCCTCTCCGCTCTGCAATGACCTCGTCGCACCGGATTCGGCCAGCACGACCATTCCAACCGGACGCAACCGATCGCTGATAGCTTTTTCGCTCAGCGCATCGGATCCGGCAATCCCGCCCGTCGCGCTGCGAACGACATACGTTGCAAGCAGAATGATCAAGACTATCGGCACCACGAACGCGAGCACCACGACGGTCAACAATTGGCGCGGCGTCTTGATCAGTGAATTATTGTGTTCGGACATCAGAGCTCCAGTGGGTCGCGAGAAATTATAGCGGCGCTTGACTGCGCTCTTCGGCGGCTACGGCACTGGCGCGAGCAGGTGCATCGATCCATGGGCGCACTAAACTCGCTACCATTGGTCAACTATCCGCGCCCGTAGCTCAGCTGGATAGAGTACTGGCCTCCGAAGCCAGGGGTCGTGGGTTCGAATCCCGCCGGGCGCGCCAGCATTGCGCATCACTTACCCGCTTTCTCTGGACTCATGGCCGCGCACGCACCGACACCGATTAACCTGACGTTGCACTCGGCTTCGCGCGTTCTTGAAATTGAGTTCGACGACGGGCAGGCATTCAAGCTGCCATTTGAATTTCTTCGCGTGTATTCGCCGTCCGCAGAAGTGCGTGGTCACGGGCCGGGCCAGGAAACGCTACAGCCGGGCAAGCGCAACGTTATCGTTAACGAGCTGCACCCGATCGGACATTACGCAGTGCAGCCAGTTTTTTCCGATGGGCATAGCAGTGGCATTTATTCGTGGGAGTATTTGCACGAGATCGGTACGCATCAGACACGGCTGTGGAGCGAGTACCTGGCGCGACTCGATGCTGCGGGAGCAAGCCGGGAGGCAGCCGCGCAAGACGCTCCCATAGCCGCGCCCGCGAGCGGATCGGGATGCGGACGTTGACGATGGCGACGCATTTCGGATTTACGGAAGTCGAAGAGGCCGACAAAGCAAGGCGTGTTGCCGATGTATTTGACTCGGTCGCGTCAAAGTATGACTTGATGAACGACGTCATGTCGGCTGGGCTGCACCGCCTATGGAAGGCGTTCGCGGTGCGTCAAGCCAACGTGCGTCCGGGAATGAAGGTACTCGATATTGCCGGCGGCACCGGGGATCTGGCGGGCGCGCTTGCGAGGCGTGCTGGAACTACGGGCGAGGTTTGGCTGACCGACGTCAATGCGACGATGCTGGCGGAAGGTCGCGACCGTCTGCTCGATGGCGGACTCATGATTCCGCTGGCGCAATGCGATGCCGAGCGCCTTCCCTTTGCGTCGCATTATTTCGATGTAGTGACTGTTGCCTTCGGTTTACGCAACATGACGCGCAAGAACGTCGCGCTGGAAGAGATGCAGCGCGTGCTGAGGCCGGGTGGACGGCTGCTTGTGCTGGAATTCTCGCGCGTCTGGCAGCCGCTCGCGCCGTTATACGATGCCTATTCGTTCAACGTTTTGCCTTGGCTCGGAGGCAAGATCGCGGGCGATGCCGATAGTTATCGCTATCTTGCCGAATCAGTTCGAGTGCACCCTGCGCAGGACGAGCTCGCCGAAATGATGGAACATGCAGGGTTCGAGACGGTCGAATGGTTCAATCTGACGGCAGGCGTGTGCGCACTGCACGTCGGAACTAAGTATTGATCGCGGGAGATCACGATGAAAACTGTATTCGCAGGCAAGTTTTTCGCACTCATGTTGATCGGCCTCGTCGCCGCGACGTTTGCTGGTGACGCCGACGCGCAGCGGCGTTTTGGCGGTGGCAAGAATCTCGGTCGCCAATCAGCGCCGGTTCAGCAGAGGCAAGCAGCTCCCGCTCAGCCGCCTCAGCAAGCCGGCAACACACAGCAGACGCCCGCCGCGGCGGCCGCCACGCGCCCCGGGGCGGCTCCTGCGGCACCGCGCAGTCCGTGGCGCGGCGCGTTGATGGGGCTTGCCGCAGGCCTCGGTCTCGCTGCGCTGGCGTCTTATTTCGGCTTTGGCGAAACGCTGACGATGTTTCTAACGGTGCTGCTCGTTGGAATGGTGCTGCTGATGATCGTCGGCTTCGTCATGCGCCGCATGCGTGGCGGGCCGCTGCAGCCGGCGTATGGACGAACTGAGGGTGGGGCGGCGGCTGCCACGTCGTCCAACGAGCCGTCGAAACCGCTAGGCACCTATAGCAATGTTGGATACGAAGCTGCGCCCTTGCCAACGCAGCGCGACACTTCGGCATCGCCGGTTATGGCCGGTGCGCTGCCGGGTTCGGTGATGGATCAGTTTGCGCGCGGTACTTCATTGGCCGGTGCACCGTGGGGTATTCCGGCCGGGTTTGACGTTGCTGGATTCCTAGCCGCGGCGAAAGCAAATTACGTGAAGCTGCAGCAGGCCTGGGATGCAGGCGATCTGGCCGAATTATCGGAGTTCACCAGCAATGACATGTTCATCACGCTGACGCACGAGTTGCGCGGCCGCGCTGGGCACTCGAGAACGGAAGTCGTCACGCTTGACGCCGAGTTGCTGGGCATTGAATCATCGGCCGACGAACATGTTGCGAGCGTTAAGTTTGACGGCTCACTGCGTGTAGACGGCGAGATCGAACGGGTTTCGGAAGTGTGGAACCTCGCCAAACCTACCCGCGGCGGCGGCTGGGTTCTGGCGGGTATCCAGCAGCTTGCTTAGCGCGGGATCGGCCGCAGCGGCAGCTTCTGTCCGCGCTCGCGCTTAGACCTTCCGCATTTAATGATGCTCGACCGTCTGGCAAACTCGACGGTCGTCGCGGTGCTGAACCGAGCGCTGGCTCGCGAAAGCTGGGCGCGCGAAAAACTGACCCCATTTTCCGGTCGGATCGCGCGCTTCAACGCGATGCCATTGTCGGTGACGTTGCAGATCGCGGACGGCGGTACGTTTGTCGAAGCTGATTCGGGCGACCCTGCTGTCACGATCAGCGTCGCGCTTTCTTCCGTACCCTTAGCGCTGTTCGATCCGCAAGCCGCGTTGAAGGACTTGAGACTGGTGGGTGATGCTGAGTTTGCGCAGGCACTGGCGTTTGTGTTGCAAAACCTGCGGCCCGAGCCCGAGGAAGAGTTATCGCGCTTCATTGGCGACGCTGCAGCCTTGCGTGTGGTCGGATTGTTGCGTGCTACGGCCGCGCAGTGGAAGCAGATGGCCGAGAGCATGCTCGATACCACGGTCCATTACGCCGTGCATGAGGATCCGATGATCGTCGGGCGCGCAGACCTCGAAGCCTTCGCCAAAGAAGTAAACGGCTTGCGCGATGCCGTCGCACGCGCCGAAAAACGAATCGCCGTGCTCTAGCGCACATAAAGCCCGACGCGGTGCCGTTGTGCTTGGCGCCCTGGAGCTAGCACGCAGCGCACACCCTACAATCGCCGCCCATGCGGCTTCTGCGCTTATTTCGCATCCTTGCGGTCGTCTGGCGTTATCGGCTCGATGAGATCGTCGTTGCGAGTCTGAAGAATGCCGCGCTTGTGCGCATCGTCGACTGGACCACGTTCGGCCCGCCGCGCGAGCCGCGTGCGGTTCGATTGCGGCGCGCTCTCGAGGATCTCGGCCCGATATTCGTCAAGTTTGGTCAGGTGCTGTCGACTCGGCGCGATCTGCTGCCGCCCGATATGGCCGACGAGCTGGCGCGCCTGCAGGACCGGGTGCCGCCTTTTGCCTCGGATATCGCGATACGCGAAATCGAACGCGGTCTAGGCCGGTCGATAGAGGCCGTGTTTTCGTCGTTCGAACGCGAGCCGGTTGCTTCGGCTTCGATCGCGCAGGTTCACTTCGCGGTGCTGAGAGAGGGACCTCGCGCAGGCGAAAGCGTTGCCGTCAAGGTGCTGCGGCCCAACGTGCTGCAGGCGATCGAGAAGGATTTGTCGTTGTTGGAAACCGGCGCGATGCTGGTTGAGAGGCTGTGGCGCGATGGCAAGCGACTGCGGCCCCGCGCCGTCGTCGCCGAATTCGACAGATATCTGCACGATGAGCTGGACTTGATGCGCGAAGCGGCGAACGCGTCGCAGCTTCGGCGTAACTTCGCCGGCTCGCAGATATTCGTGGTGCCCGAAATGCACTTTGACTACTGCAGCGGAAACGTGCTGGTGATGCAGCGGATGTCGGGAATTCCGATCAGTCGCATCGATCGTCTGTTGCAAGCCGGCATCGATATCAAGAAACTTTCGCGCGACGGTGTGACCATTTTTTTCATGCAGGTGTTTGACCACGCGTTTTTTCACGCGGACATGCATCCGGGCAACATCTTGGTTGGCAACGAAGGCGACCAGTTCAACAAGTACATCGGGCTTGATTTCGGCATCGTCGGGACGTTAAGCGAGAGCGACAAGAACTATTTGGCGCAGAATTTTCTCGCTTTCTTCCAGCACGACTACAAGCGCATTGCCGAATTGCACATCGAGTCTGGCTGGGTTCCCGAAGACACTCGCGTCGACGAACTCGAAAATGCAGTGCGCGCGTGCTGCGAGCCGGTGTTCGACAAGCCGCTGAAGGACATTTCGCTCGGCCAGGTGCTGATGCGCCTGTTTCAGGCGTCGCAACGGTTTAACGTCGAAGTCCAGCCGCAACTGGTGCTGCTGCAAAAGACACTGCTCAACATCGAAGGCCTGGGCCGCCAGCTCGATCCCGAGCTGGATCTATGGAAGACAGCGAAGCCGTTCCTCGAGCGCTGGATGGAAGATCAAATAGGCTGGCGCGGAATGGAGGCGAGAATCAAGCGGGAAGCGATGCAGTGGACCTATTTGCTGCCGCAGTTGCCACGCCTGATGCACTCGGCGCTGACGCGCCATCGCGACGCAGACCGTTTGATCGATGAGGTGCGAATGCTGCGTCGCGAACAGCGGCTGACGAACAGCTGGTACGCCGCAGCGACGTTTCTGCTGGTGATGGTGGTTGCGATCGCGGCATGGGCGGTGTGGCGCACTTGATGGAGCCGCGTAAGCATTACAGCATCAACGGCATTGACGTGACCCGATTCGCGGCTATCGTGGGCGCCACTTTCGATGGTGTCACCGGAACATGAGCACATCCAAGGCCTTCAGTCGCACGGTGCAATACGCTGTGCTGGCCGTTGCCCTGAATGCTTGCGGAGGGGGCGGCGATTCGAGGCCGCCGCCGGCACCCACGCCGCCACCATCGGTCGGCGCATCGACCTGCACCGGTACTGAAGCGTTCTCGGCAGTTGGCGATACGACCGTTGCGGTCGGCAAGGCCGCAGGCGCAGCCATCGCGGGCTGCAGTGGGCCCCTGACCACTGTGCAGTGGACGCAGGCGACGGGCGCGCCAGTGACCATGCTGTCTGCAAGGACGCAGGCGATCAGCTTCGAGCCGCCGTCGGCGGGTGCGTATGGTTTCTCGGTGACGTTTGTCGACGCCGGTGGAGCATCGCGCTCCTCGAATGTGACGATCAATGCGGTCGCGGCCACGACCGCGGCGCCGGTGCTGATCCGCGCCGATCACGCGGTGCGCAAGGGCGGCAATGTCTCGCTGCGCGCCTGGCCCGCATTGGTCGCGGGCGAGACCAACACGTGGACGCAGCTCGCCGGGCCGCAGGTCACACTCGACGCCAGCGATCCGAACCGCGTGCTGTTTGTCGCGCCCGAGGTCACGCGTGATACTGCGCTGATTTTTCGCGTGACGCGCAGAAATGCGAGCGGCAGTACCGACACCGATGACGCCTACGTGCTGGTCGAAAACTACACGCAGGCTCCGCCGGATCCCAACGGCACGCTGCCGCATGTTTTCAGCGATCTGCATGTGTCGCGCACTTATGCGTATCGAGCCAGTGGTCCGTTTGCCGGCGCGCTGGTTCGCTGCACCTATGACGCATCGTTACAATACACGGGCGGCGCAGCCAATCTCTGCCCGTTGTCGACGCTGCCGTTCTTGCACCAAACCACGGGCGGCGCCGTGCCGACCGCGGATCAGGTGATGGATCGCGTGATCGTTTCGCACGACTGGATGGGCGCGGTGTTTGAGCAATTCATCCGGACGCAGGCCACCCAGGACATGCTGCGCCTGCTAAATGGCGTGACCGCCATCGTGATTGGTGCACAGGTACGCCCGAGCTTCTACTACGCGCTCACGGGTGCGATCTACCTCGACGCAGACAACTTCTGGTTGAGCCCCGCGCAGCGCGATGTGATCAACGAGGCACCCGACTTCCGCTCGGACTTCGACCGCGACCTGATGTACTCGGGCGTATGGCGTTACACATCAAGCAACCAGAATATTTTCCTGCCTTTCCCTGCAACCTCCAGAATCTCGCGCGACGTGGCGTATCTTCAGCAAGAAGCCGGCTGGCTGATGTACCACGAGCTGGGGCACGCGTCGGACTTCATGCCGCCTGCAGCCCGCGGCGCGCTGAACAATTCGTTGTCGGCGTGGGGCAACATCGAACCGCGCTACCCGTCGCAACTACCGTCGACGCTGATGACCAGCATGTTTCCGCTGCAGTCGGCGCAAATGATGGGCTTGGCACAAGTCAAATTCGCCGGCGCCACGGCGGATGCCACGCAACGCGCGTACACGCCGAATGACGTCGCAGGCTTCTTCGCTGCCGACCGAGCGACCGACGAATACAACTACTCGACATCGCGTGAAGACATTGCGATGACGTTCGAAGAATTCATGATGGTGCGCAACCATGGATGGCGCCGCGATGTTGCAATCACCGACAAGATCACGGCGACCACGACGAGCTCGAGTCTGATCGTGCGGTGGGGACAGCGTGGGCGCGTTGGCGAAGCCGCCATCAAGCCGCGTGCGCGCTTTGCGGTGCAGCAGCTCGCGCCGTGGGTCGATCCAGTCGAGGTTGACACGCTGCCTGCACCGATCGCAATGCGCACCGGCGACAGCTGGGCCAGCAATCTCGTCGTTCCGGTTCCGCCGGGGGGCCTTGCAGGACTGCTTTCAGTCCGCGCGCAGCTTGACTTTGCTTCGGACCGAGCGCTGCTTGAACGGGCCACGGTGGGCGCGCACGGATTTCACACGGGCCATCGAACGCCGAATGAACGCTGGATGAAACGAGTGGGCCGCTAGCGGCGGAGGCCGAACGCGGCGCCGCAATTGCCTCATAATGCGCGCGCAGTGCGCATCGCGCGTTAATGCAATGCATCAATGCCGCTGACTCGATGACACTTCTCGCCTTTATCGCGCTCTACCTGGTTGCATCGCTCGGAATCGGCATTTACGCCGCGATGCGAGTCAAGAGCACCGCGGACTACGCACTGGCGGGACGTTCGCTGCCGCTTCTTGTGATCATTGCCACGACGTTCGCGACGTGGTTCGGCTCGGAAACCGTGCTCGGCATTCCATCGAAATTTGTCGAAGGCGGCTTTCGCAACACCGTCGAGGATCCGTTCGGTGCTGGCCTGTGTCTGGTGCTGGTCGGCATGTTTTTTGCGCGCAAGCTGTACAAAATGGACCTGCTGACGATCGGCGATTTTTATCGTCGCCGCTACGGGCGAGGCGTCGAAATTTTCAGCTCGATCGTAATCCTGATCTCGTACCTCGGATGGGTTGCCGCGCAGATCACCGCGCTCGGCCTGGTGTTCAATCTGTTGTCGGCCGGTGCGATCAGCGTATCGGTCGGCATGGCAATAGGCACGGCAGTGGTGCTGGTTTATACGTTGTTCGGCGGTATGTGGTCGGTCGCGATGACTGACACTTTTCAGATGGCAATTATCATCGTCGGCCTGTCGCTGATCGCAATCTTTGCGGCAGACCAGGCGGGTGGAGCGAGTCGCGTGATCGAGTACGCCCAATCGCGCGATATGTTCCGGTTCTTTCCGGACGGCGGAGTGCACGACTGGTTGTTTTGGGCGGGCGCGGCGATCACGATCATGATCGGCTCGATCCCGCAGCAGGACGTGTTTCAGCGTGTGATGTCCGCGAAGGATGCTGATACGTCGGTCAAGGGTCCGATCATCGGCGGCATCTCGTACATGATCTTTGCGCTGGTGCCGATTTTCATCGGGCTCTCGGCGTTCCTGGTGATGCCGGAGGCTGCCAACACATTGTTGAAGCAGGACTCGCAAAAGATCCTGCCCACTCTGGTCTTGGAGCACATGCCGGTGTGGCTTCAGGTGGCCTTTTTTGGCGCGCTGCTGGCGGCCATCATGTCGACTGCGTCGGCGGCGCTGCTTGCGCCTTCGACCACGTTTGTCGAAAACGTCCTGAAGAATTTCGTCAACATGAGTGACAAGCGAGAGCTGTTCTACATGCGGATGACCGTGATCGTATTCACGACGTGCGTGCTGATTTATTCGATCAACAATGAAGGCACGCCCATCTACGAGTTGGTATCCAAGGCGTATCAGTTCCCCGTCGTCGGCGCGTTCTGGCCACTGGTATGCGGGCTTTACTGGCGGCGCTCAACGACACAGGGTGCGATCTGGTCGATCGTGCTGGGGATGGGCACCTGGCTTGTGCTCGAGCGCACGCCGCTGGGGCAGGATTTTCCCGCGGTGCTCGGCGGCTTTTTGATGGCCGCGCTCGGAATGTTCGTCGGCTCGCTTGTTTCAGCCAAGGAAACGGCCCGGCCGCAGCCGGCATAACATCACCTTGTAAGTCCTCGGCGGTGCTAGCTGTTTTGCGCGGCCAGCGATTTGAAATCCTGCCCGTAGTCGTTCAGCTTCTTGTCGAGCTTGGCCCGCTGTTCAGGCGTTGCGTGGTTGATCAATTGCGCAATCAGCTCCGCGCTGCCGCGGCGATAAGCCTCCGCGCGCGCGCGTCGATCGGCCTCGGGTGCCGACTCCAGTTGCGCAAAGTATGTCCGCAGCCAGCGGGTCGCGGTTTCCTGCGAAGGGCGCTCCGCCCCGATCTTGCGCAGCAGTGCGATGAACTCACGCTGGCGCCGCTCGCGTTCATCAATCCACCACGTGGCGTCGGCAGGCCGGCTTGCCATCGACTTGCGGATGATCTCCTTCTGTTCGTCGGTTAGTTTGCCGAACCAGGTTTCGGCTCGCTCGCTGTATTTCTTGACCCGCTCCCCGGCCACATCGTTATCACCGTAGCGCGCCAGCTCGCGTCGAGCCTTATTGGCGTCGGACGAGATTTTCTTGGCGGCACGACCAATCTGCTCGGGTGTCAGGGTCAACGCAAGCTGCGCAATATCGGGCGCGGCGCGATCTCCTGCCGTCATCATCCGCGCGTTCAGCTGCTGGTTAAATTCGATCACGTCGGCAGCCGTCACCGGACCCGCGATCTTCGCCCGCGCCTTGTCGAGAAACGCGGCGTAGTCACGCAGCTGGGTCGAGCGATGCCAGGCGAGCAGCGTGTTGATGCGCTCTCTGACCGTGTATTCCTGCTCCGGATTGAGCTCGAGATAACTGTTCAGCTGGAACAGTGCCAGCGTGTCGGCATTGTTGTAGCCGAGCTTCATGGTGGCGCAGCTGGCAAGCGCCCCTGCCACCAGCAGCGCCGTCACCAAATGCGCGTACCGAACCACGGGATAACCCCAAACGGGTGAACTAGAATCGCTGCGCACTCGCGTCTCCACTTTCCATCGCACCGCCGGCACGTCTCGTCGCCTCCGCGACCTATCATCAGGCCCCTATGAACATCGTGATACTCGCTGCCGGACAAGGCAAGCGGATGGGACCGACGCCTGCCGATCCGCTTCCCAAGGTCTTGCACCCGATCGCCGGCCGGCCGATGATCGCGCATGTTCTGGACGCAGTGCGCGCGGCCACAGCCGGACTGGCGGCGAATATAGTTGTTGTGGTCGGTCATGGTGCAGAAAAAGTGCAAAAAGCGTTCCAAGATTCAGGGAACGTGCCTTCCGGCCTGACCTTCGTTGAGCAGCATCCGCAGCTCGGAACCGGCCATGCGGTGAGGCAAGCAGCGCCGTTGTTCGACGCGTCTGCTCGCACGTTGGTTCTGTACGGGGACGTACCGCTGATCAGCGCAGCGACGTTGCAGCGGCTGTTCGAGTCGCGCGCCGACGTTGCGCTATTGACCGTGCAGCACGCGCAGCCGGATGGCTATGGCCGCATCGTGCGAGATGCAAACGGCAACGTGCGGCGTATTGTCGAAGAACGCGATGCGACGGCCGACGAGCGTACGTTGACCGAGGTCAACACCGGAATCCTGATCGCGCCGACGACTCAATTGAAACGTTGGCTCGCTGCGCTGTCCAATGACAATGCGCAACGCGAGTATTACCTGACGGACATCGTGGCGCAGGCGGTTGCGCAAAGATGCAGCGTGGCGACCGTGCACAGCGCTGATGCGGAGGAGACGCTTGGAGTGAATAGCAAGGAGCAGCTGGCGATGGTCGAGCGGATCGCGCAACGCCGCACAGCGAGTGGGTTGATGGAGCGTGGCGCAACGCTGGCGGATCCGGCACGCATTGACGTGCGCGGCACGCTTGAAGTCGGTGCAGCGGTATCGATCGATGTCGGTTGCATCTTCGAGGGTCAGGTCCATCTTGCCGATGGAGTGCGCATCGGCGCGTACTGCGTTTTGCGCGATTGCACGATCGGCGCGGGCAGCGAGGTACTGCCGTTCTCGTACCTTGAGGGTGCCATCATCGGCGCCGACGCGCGCATCGGGCCGTACTCGCGTCTACGGCCCGGCGCGCAGTTGAGCGATGGCGTACACATCGGCAACTTCGTCGAGGTGAAGGCGAGCTCGCTGGGCCGCGGTTCGAAGGCCAACCATCTGGCTTATATCGGCGACGCGGTCATCGGAGCCAATGTCAATATCGGTGCCGGTTCCATTACGGCCAACTACGATGGAGCGCGCAAGCATCGGACGGTGATCGAAGACGATGTGTCGATCGGCTCCAATGCGGTCCTGGTGGCACCGGTGAAGATCGGCAAAGGCGCGACGATTGCCGGTGGTTCCACGATTTCCAAGAATGCACCGGAAGGTAAGCTCACCGTTGCGCGCGCCAAGCAGACGACGCTCGATGGTTGGAAGCGGCCGGTGAAAGGGAAGAGTTGAAATGTGCGGAATTGTCGGCGCGATTGCGACGCGCGATATCACTGCGGTACTCGTGGAGGGGCTGCGCCGGCTCGAATATCGCGGTTACGACTCGTGCGGGGTTGCGTTGCTGCAGGACGGCGCTCTGACACGGTCGCGCAGCACGGCGCGCGTGGCCGAGCTCGAGACGCAGATAAAAAAACTGGCCCTCGCGGGACGTCTCGGAATTTCGCATACACGCTGGGCAACCCACGGCGCGCCGGTCACGAGCAACGCGCATCCGCACTTTTCGCGCAACGAAGTTGCCGTCGTGCACAACGGCATTATCGAAAACTACGAAGAGATCCGTACCGAACTGAAGCGCGCCGGTTACGAGTTCGAAACCGAGACGGATACCGAAGTCATTGCGCACCTGATCCACCAACTCTATCGCGGCGAACTGCTGACCGCGGTACGCAGTGCGGTTGCGCGCTTCAAAGGCGCTTACGCGATCGCTGTTATGCACAAGGCGGAGCCGCAAAGGCTGGTCGGCGCGCGACATGGGTCGCCGTTGGTGGTCGGAGTGGGCAACGCTGAAAACTTTCTCGCTTCCGATGCTCTGGCGCTGGCGGGCACCACCGATCAGATCATCTATCTCGAGGATGGCGATGTGGTCGAAGTCGAGTTGCAGAGGATTCGAATCGTCGACGCGACCGGGGCCACGGTCCAGCGCGAAGTGCACACGGTGTATGCGGCAACTGGAGGCGCCGATCTGGGTCCGTACCAGCACTACATGCAGAAGGAGATCTTCGAACAGCCGCGCGCGATCAGCGACACGATCGAAACGATCGACTCGATCTCGCCCCTGTTGTTCGGCCCGAACGCGGAGGCGCAATTTGTAGCGGTCGACCGCGCATTGATCCTTGCGTGCGGCACCAGCTACTACGCTGGACTCACAGCCAAGATTTGGCTCGAGTCCATGGCGGCATTGCCCACGCAGGTCGAGATCGCCAGCGAGTATCGATATCGCGACAGCGTGCCCGACCCCCGCACTCTGGTCGTCGCCATCTCACAATCTGGCGAGACTGCGGATACCTTGGCGGCGCTGAAACACGCACAGTCACTCGGCATGGCGCGCACGCTCGGCATCATCAACGTGGCGACGAGCGCGATGGCACGTCAAACCGAGCTGCAATTTTTCACCCGGGCCGGAGTCGAGATAGGCGTGGCTTCGACCAAGGCGTTCACCACGCAATTGGTCGCCCTGTTCCTGTTGACGCTGACTCTTGCGAAACAGCGCGGACGTTTGAGTCGAGAAGACGAACAGCAGCACATTCGCTCGCTGCGCCATCTGCCGGCGGCGCTGCAGGCCGTACTTGCGCTCGAGCCGCAGGTCATCGCGTGGGCGCAGGAATTTGCCCACAAGGAACACGCGCTGTTTCTTGGCCGCGGATTGCACTATCCGATTGCGTTAGAGGGCGCGCTCAAGCTCAAGGAAATCAGCTACATCCATGCCGAGGCATATCCGGCCGGCGAACTGAAGCACGGGCCGCTAGCACTGGTGACCAGCGAAATGCCGGTGGTCACCGTCGCTCCGAATGATGCGCTGGTGGAAAAACTCAAGTCGAACATGCAGGAAGTGCGTGCGCGCGGCGGCCAGCTCTATGCATTCGCCGATGCGGACACACGCATCGAGTCCGCGGCCGGCGTCCATGTGATTCGGTTGCCCGAGCACTATGGCGCCCTGTCGCCCATCCTGCACGTCGTGCCATTGCAGCTTCTGGCGTATCACACCGCGGTGGCTCGCAAGACCGATGTCGACAAGCCAAGGAATCTGGCGAAATCGGTGACGGTCGAATGAGATCGACGTGATACGGCGGTTCTTGATCGCCTATTGCGTCAGCGGAGCCGTGTTCGTCACGGTCGACCTTCTGTGGTTGACCCTGGTGATGAGTAAGTCGTTCAAGGCGGAGATGCCTCAGCTGTTTCTCGAGCAGCCGAAGCTGGTGCCCGCGGCGGTGTTTTACGCCCTGTACCCCTTAGGGCTTGCGGTGTTTTCAGTGTTGCCGGCCACGGCTAGCCAGGACTGGATACGTTCCGTTGCGCTGAGCGCGTTGTTCGGATTGCTGGCGTATACGACCTATGAGCTGACCAACTTGGCGACGCTTAAAGGATGGTCGACGCAAATTGCGTTGATGGATATCGCGTGGGGGACAGTGTTGTCAGCCAGCGCCGCGCTGACAGCGTACTTCGCGGTGCGAGTGTGGGGAGGTCCATAACCGTTTGGCCGGCGCTTCATCTGTAACGTTTTCCCGTAGCCAATTCGTGTCGAATCAGCGCCGCGCCGAACGACGGGAATGACTGACGGGTCGAATCGTCTCAATCAAACGCCCTTGATGTAGATGGATTCAACGGTTCGCCGGCACGCGCTGCCGCCTGGTTGTCCTCCCTTGATGTGCTCGGATTTCCGCCTGATAGCGCCGAACTGCGGCGTTGCACCTGCGCGAAACTGGCCCATGGCGCGAGTTCGACCGGCGCGCCCGCGCCGCGCTGTTCTTCGGAGCCGGAATGTTTTTGGCGTGGGCCGCCGCCGTCGGTGCAGCGTTGAAACCGGACACGCCGTAGGCTCGACATCGTTTCGCTGTATGCGTGTGTCGAAGGGCAAAGATCAGCCAGCGGCATTGCTAAACAACCGCGCCGCTGGCCGTAAAGTAACGATCACCGCAGGTGGACTACCGAGTACTTTTCTTGATGTCGCTTTTTACATCGCCAAATGTGGAGCGAACCTTGCCGCCCACCTTCTCCGCGGTGCCTTTGACTTCAAGATCTTTGTCGCCGGTTGCCCGACCGACGGCCTCTTTGATCTTTCCGGTGGCGGTGTTCGTACGTCCCTTAACCTGATCCTTGTTCATACAGTCTCCATCATCGGGGCTATTCCCCTGCATCACCGATTGCAAGAGCTATGCCCATGCTCGGCGGCCGACGCGTCGAGCGCAGTTCCAGCGGCATACTGGACGGATAGAGCCGCTGCAGAACGTCGACCGACACGGCCGTAATGGCGACTTGCAGATCGCCGGTGAGTTCTGCCGATACCGACGAGTTGAGCGTGGCATCCCAGAGCCTTCGAAACTGCTCGGCCTGTTCAGCGAAGCACCGCTCGACTTCGGTGCGCCAAAATGGAGGTGCCTCGCCTTCCACGTAACGCCCTCGCCCGCGACCAAAGTGCGCCACGGCCAGGTAGCGCAATGCACTCGATCGTGCGAGGCCGTTCAGAAACTCGGCCGACCACCGCATCTCAGGCATATCGGCGCGGGCGAGTCGATTCATTCCGCGCGCGACCCCGGCTCCGGTTAGACCTCCAATCACGCCGCCGACCAGCATGCCGGCGCCAAAGGTAAGCCCACCGGCGGCAAGGTCCGCTTTCAGACCGGTCAGCGCCCCCATGATGACGCTTCCGAGCAAGGCGGACCGCGTCTCGTCGACGCGCTCCTGGACGGCAAAATTGGCGCGCATGCGATCGAGCACCGCTTGCGCGGCGTTTCCCTCCAATCCGTGCAAGTCGATCAGCCGATCCGTTGCACCTCGGATGCGTGCGTCGAGACGCTCAGCCAGTGTTCTCATCGCCTGCTCGCGGTTTGCATCGCGTTCTTCGCGTTTGATTCCCGTCGATTGCAGCAGCCGCTGCAGAACCGATGGCGCGGGTGCAACGGCAACAGGCTCGTGATCGCACGCTGCTTGCGCGAGGTGTTCCGCCAGAGCGGCCATCGCATGGTTAAAACGCGCGATGTTGCGCTCGGTCCAGTTTGCAACCAGCCGCGCGTGAGCCGCGCGCTTGCTGTCGGGCAGGCGGCGGCCAATTGCCTCGAACAGCACGCCCTCCTGCACCCAGCAGCGTGCAAATGCGTCGAGCGTCAGCACCTCGCAATTGACGCCGAGCGAGGTCAGATGTGTACGCCAGCGCTGCGCTTCAGCAGTCTCTTCGCCGACAGGGCGAGGCGGACCCATTTGATTGAGCAGAACCACGACCGGCTTGGCGACCCAATGCAGTATCTGTGCTTCGAATGCGATGTAGCCGGCGTCGTGTGGATCTTCGGCGGCATTGACCAGGTACAGCATCACGTCGGAGTGATCGCGCGCAGCACGAACGGCCTGCTGGCTGCACCAAAACGGCCGGTCGCGGTAGCGGTCCCAGACTTCGCGCAGCAGCCAGCCGATTGGGTTATCCGCAAGTCGCAGCCGCCGCACCAGACGCGCCGAATCGCCAAAACCCGGTGCGTCCCACAGCTGCAGCCGATCGCCGGCGTCGGTTCGTAGAAGCGTGTGTGCTTCGGCGACTTCAGTCACGTGCGGAGCGTCCCTGACTTCACCGACGTCGCGGCCCAGCAGCGTGCGAGCCAGTGTCGTCTTGCCGGCATTGGTATGCGAGATCAGCGCAATCTCGATCGTTGCTGCGTCGGCCGTCATTTCGATGCGGTAGGTGTTGCAAGCACGCGCTCAAGATCGCGCTCGATCGAAACCAGATCGGGCTTCGACAGATCGACGAACGCAGCGTCGATGCCCGCAGTCTGGCAGAAGTATTGCCACGCATTTTGTCGCTCAGCCAAACGGCCATCGGCGCCTGCCTGCGTGCCGAGCCGCATCCGGTACCCCGATTCGTCGACGATTGCCGCGAGCCGAGAGTCATTGCCGACGGCCCGGCGCAGCGTTCTCAGAAATGTCCCGTGGTTTTCATTTTCCGGCGTGGCTGCAAGGTTGAACAGCGCGAGCGTCAACGACGCGGTGGGATCGTCACTCACCGTCGTGGCGGTTTCGTCTCCAAAGCCGACCGATGGCTCGGACGTCACAACGGCGTCGTTACCGAGCAGTGCTTTGGCGATTGCGTGCAGCCCCTGCAGCGCGACGTCATCGATGGTGAAGCTGTAGGGAATGACGCGCATGCGCGCAGGGCCACTGATGAACGAACCAGCGAGGCGCCGGAAGTAAGGCTCATCTGCATTGAACTCGAAACTCCGTGAACGGCGCTTCACCTGCCATTCGGCAAGCGCCGCAAGCGCCAGGCGTGGTACGACAACGACTGCCGCGACGGTGACGGCATACAGGTGGATCCAAGGCGCGGCATTTGCGGCACCCGTGGCGGCCGAGCCGTCGGTGAAGCGCATCGCCGCGATCTCCTCCACCGAAGGAAACGGAATGCCGATCCAGTGCGCGGCCGGCGACAGAAAAGCCGACAGCAGCGCGTGCACTGCAGGCGCCTCTAGGAAAGTGCTCTCCCAGCCAGCACGGTATTCGAATACCAGACCGCGCACATACAGTCCCGCTATCGCGCCGATGGCAAACAATGCAGCCGACAGATGCAGCACACGCGTCGCACGCGCCAGCATCAGCGGAGCGACCGATTTGCTCCATTGCGCGACGAACTCCTCGATCGATGCGGCTTGCGGCCCGCCATCGATCAACCTGCGTGTTCGGACTGCGGTCAGCCAGCGCCGCGGGCCTCGCATTGGTGCGCGCGTGCCGCCCAGGCGCGAAACCATATGCAGCAGCAACGACACGTAGACGGCAACATTCCAGACTACGATCGCCAGCAGCGGAAATGCAATGACGTTGACGTGCTTGCGATCCGCGATGTGCTCGACCAGTGCGCCAAGTACGAAAGCGACAACGGGTAATGCAACGCCGAGCCACGCGTGCCACTGAAACGCCCGCGCTGCGAGCGCGACACCCGGCGCACGTTGCTGCAGCGTTCTGGCCAGCAGTTCAGCGCGCTCGCCGATGAACAATTCGGCCGACGACGCCCGCCGGTTTGCGCCGGCTCGCCAGCGTGCGAGTTCGGCCGCGGCGCGGCTTGCGTATGCGCGATCATCGTCGGTGAAAATCGCGCGGCCGGTATCGGCAGTCTCGACCGCGCGCACCAGCACCACATCGCGGGCAACATGCTCGTTCATCGCGTCATTATCACGGCCGCGCGCCGACAAATCTGCAGGCGGCCGTGAATCGTGAATGATTCGATCGGGCGCAGACATCGGAGGGAGCAGTGGATCAATCGCGGAATGTAAGCGGAATTGCCGGCCATGCGCGGCGTTTGCCGCACCCGCCGACCTTAGCGACGAGACCGGATTTGACGCGGATCACCGAGTCATTCATCAGCATCACGGCACGATCGACAAATACATCGGGGACGCGGTGATGGCTTTCTGGGGAGCCCCGCTCGCCAGCATCGCACGCTGTTGCGCGCCGCGCCGTTCGAGATGGGGAAAAGCAGTGCGAATTCGTAGTTGAGTACGTACGCCACGTGCCCACCATGCCTGAATTTTCGCCCGCTCTTTACGACCCGCGGCGAGTACAGCGACTGATCAGGATTGCTTGCGCCCGCCGGAGTCGTCAACTGCAGGCACACCGGGATCGCCGTCAGCACGGTCCCGACAAAGTCGGACGCGCAACAGCGTTGCTATTGCTACGCGGCTTCGCCGGGGAGCGAGCCGGTTGCAGGGCTTGCGCGCCGAACCGAACGTGGCCTGACGGCCCGCATGCCGATGGCGATGACCAGGAGTGCGACCGCAAAGAAAATCACCTGCATGCCACTCGGCCGCGCGTCGTAGCCGATCAGCACATGCAGCGCCGAACCGAGGGCGGAATCCGATGGCACCAAGGAAGACGTATCCCACAGCGGCGAGGCCAACGGCGGTAGATGGTCACTCTGGATCAGAAAGCGCGCCGCTTGTCCGGCCATACCCGCGGCCAGCAGCAGCAGCAACACGCCCGTCGCATTGAACAGCTGCCTCAACGGTATTCTGACCAGGCCGGCGTAGATCAGTGCGCCCAGCGCCGCGCCGCCGACCACTCCGATAAGACCGCCGGCGACGGCGTCGACGGTGGTCATACCGCCCGAAGTGAGCCCAACCAGGAACAGCACTGTTTCTGCGCCTTCGCGCAATACGGTCAAGCCCACCACCAGGGCGACGGCTGTCAGCGTGCGTTCGCCTCGCAGGACAGCTTGCCCGACTGAACGAGCTTGCATCGCCATTTCTGTGGCGTGCCGGGCCATCCAAATGTTGTGCCAAGCCAGCATCAGCACCGCTGCGCCGAGGACTGCAGCATTGAAGAGGTCTTGTCCGCTATCGCCCACCCAATCCGGAAAGCGCTCCACCACCAGCGCCAGCAAGATGGCACCAATCAAGCCCGCCGACATCCCCAATCCGATAAACCGCCCGCGCTGAGCGGCGCCGCGGGTCGCTGCGGCAATGATGCCGATCAAAAGCGCCGCTTCCAGCGTCTCCCGAAAAACGATCAGCGCGGAGCCGAACATTTACTCGGCCACCACAGTGCCGCGTGCAGTCTTCTCGTTGTACTCGCCGAAGAATGCATAGCGTCCCGGCTTCAGCGGGCCGATGTAGACCGTCCCCTTCGAGCGACCGGGAATGACTTTCTCGCGATTGAGTTGGTGGCTCTCGAATTCTTCAGGCGTCGGGTCCTGATTGTCGATAACGAGTTTGATCTTCGTGTTCGAAGGGACTTTTACCTCGGCCGGCTCGAACCGATGATTACGCAGCACGATCGTGACTTCGGGGTCCGCAGCGCGCGTGGCCGTAAAGGGCACGGCGGCGCAGACAGCGAAGGCGAGGCTCAGGTGAAGTCCTCTGAGGGCGCTCATGGAAATCTCGTCTAAGAAGCAATATTTGAATGGTAATGATTCTCATTTGAAAGTCAATCTTATTTAGACAGGCGGAATTCGAGCGCAATTCGCCGAATCGCCAGGCGGGGCAACCCCATGCGTTCGCCCTTGCAGGGGTCGCGAGCGTCAGTTGTTCGAGCGCTACCGCTCGACGGCGATGATGTGAGCCTGAATCCGGCCTTCAAGGGTGCCGGCGCCGAATCTTTGCGCGATCGCGTCCGCAGCAGCGTCGGTTGCTTCGATAACACGCGATGCGCCCCTCGCTGCAATCTCGCCGCGAAGCGGGGTGCCTTGGCAATAGGCCACCGCCGGGACGTGCGGTGAATCGGCTCGGCTGCGCGCAGCGACGGTGGTTACTTCGGCCAATCGATCGAATCCGCCGCAGGCGAGGTCGTGCCGGATGACAACCGGCTCGTGGTAGCCGTGCGGGATGCGAGCCATGAAGCGTGGAGGATCGGCCGGAAACAACGTCGCGAGCGCGCGTGTCACGATATCGGCAAACTCGTTCTGTTCGATCCGATCCCACGCGTTGAAAATGTAGACGCCTCCCGGCCGCAGTACGCGTCGTGTTTCGGCATATGCCCGAGCCTTGTCCGGAAAGAACATGACGCCGAACTGGCATGCGACGACGTCGAACGACGCGTCGGGAAACGGCAACTGCATCGCGTCGGCCTGTTGCCATTCGACGGGACGCATCGTGCCGACCGCGGCGGCCTGGTCGAGCATCGGTTGATTCAGATCGGTGGCGACAATCGTACAAGTCGAAGGCAACGACTTCGAAAGGTGCCGCGTTACCACGCCGGTACCGGCCGCAATCTCGAGGACCCGAGCGGGCTGCCGGGCAGCGACTCGATGCGCAAGATCCTCGGCGTACGGCTCGAAGATCAGCGGCACCAAGTACTTGTCGTAGATCTCAGGGACGCTGCCTTCGAACAACCGGTCAGTATCGTGTTGCTTGCCCATCACGAGAATCGATGATTACTGCTCGGCGACCTACAATCAGGTGCCGCGTCGGTAACCGACCACCCGCACACCGAACGCAAGACCGAATCCAAGACGTGCACCGATTGCCCTGTCTCGCAGGGCCAAAGACAACAACGCGATTATGGCGCAGCTTCTGCTGCAGGGATCGAACTTCGTCAATTTCGTTGGATTCAACACGTGGGTCGGCGGCGAGCGGCATGTCGGTGCGGTGCAGGTGACAGAATGGGATGAACTCAGGTTGCCATCGGCAGCTATCTGCATCGTTATTGATCCCGAATTGTCGGCAATAAACCGGCATCTGAGCTCACGATTTCAGCACTGAACTGCACGCGTTTCCAGCGGCCTGCATCGCTTGTCGAAATGATGCAGCGCTATGATCGCAGCGCTCGTTGGATCGGAGTTTCAGTAGTGCCCCCGTTGATCAGCTCTCCGTTTCAGAAGCCGGGCCCCGCGGCATCGGGATCGCAACTGACGGCGATCGTCATGTTCGTGACCATCACCGGCATTCTGTACTTTGGCCGCGATGTGCTGATTCCTCTCGCGCTGGCGGTGCTTCTGACCTTCCTGTTGGCGCCTGCGGTGCGGCGGCTGGAAAAGGTGGGACTGCCGCGCTCGGCTGCCACTGCCGTGATGGTCGGGATGTCGTGCCTCGTGATCGCCGGAATCGTATGGGTGTCTGCGACTCAGCTACTGAACCTTGCGGCGCGACTGCCCGAGTACAAGAGCAACATTCAGGGCAAGGTCGCGACCTTTCGTGCCGACCCGCAAAGTAGTGTCCGCAAGGCGCGCCGCGCGATCGACGAGATCGAAGCCGAGGTCGCCAAGCAGAGCGCGGCCGACGCGCGATCGGGTCGTTCGTCCGCCGGTGCAGATCGGCCAGCGCGGGTGATCGTCGAGGCGACGCCGCAAACGCCTTTCGAATTTTTAAAGGAGGTGATGAAGCTGGTGGCGGTGCCGTTGACCACTGCGGCGGCGGTGATTCTTTTCACTGTCATCATGATGTTGCGGCGAGAGGATCTGCGTGATCGCGTAATTCGCCTGGTCGGCCACCGCCAGCTCAACGTCACAACGCAAGTGCTCGAGGAAGCTGCCAGGCGCGTAAGCCGTTATCTGCGCATGCAGCTGATTGTCAACGTCACCTTCGGGTTGCCGGTCGGTATTGCGCTGTCTGTGCTCGGAGTGCCCAACGCGGCGCTTTGGGCACTGCTCGCTACTGTGCTGCGCTTCATCCCATATGCCGGTGTGTGGATCGCGGCAGCGATGCCGAGCGCGCTGGCATTTGCAATATCTGACGACTGGCAACTGGTGCTGTGGACCGTCAGCGTGTTTCTCGTGCTCGAGATTATTTGCAGCAACATCGTCGAGCCGTGGGTTTACGGTGCAAGCACAGGGATGTCGGCGATCGCAATCATTGTCGCCGCGATTTTCTGGACCTGGCTATGGGGCGCCGTCGGCCTTCTTCTGGCGGTGCCGCTGACCGTTTGTCTTGTTGTGATGGGGCGCTATGTTCCGCAACTCGAGTTCCTCAACATCATGCTGGGCGACCAGCCGGTCCTTTCGATCCAGGATCGCATGTATCAGCGGCTGCTGGCGCGCGATCAGGAAGAGGCCGCCGAGCTGGCAGAAGGATATGTGGCCGATAACGGGCTCGAAGCGCTTTATGAAGACGTTCTGATCCCGGTCTTGGGTCTCGCGGAACGCGACCGGCACGACGATGCGCTTTCAGAAGAACGTGCGCAGTTTGTTCTCGACACCATGCGCACGCTGATCGAGGATCTGTCGGAACCAGTGAGCGATGAAGCAAAGACTTCGGCGAAGGGCACGGAGGAGCAGCCCGAGTCGCGGGCGGAAGCGCAAGCTGAGCCGGTCACGGTGTGCATCGTGCCGGCGCGCGATGAGGCGGACGAGTTGGTCGGTGCGATGCTCTTCAAATGCCTGGTGGCGCGCAACATCGGTGCCGAGCTGCTGACGACTGGGTTACTAAAGAGCGAGGCGCTGAGCCGCGTCGAAGAAGTTGGCGCGCAAGCGGTGTACATCTCGGCGCTTCCGCCGGCGGCGATTCTGCACGCATCCTTTTTTTGCAAGCGGCTGCGCGCAAAATTTCCGGAGCTGAAAATCGTCGCTGCGCTGTGGGGTGTCAAGGCCGATCTCGACAGAGGAATGAGCCGCTTACAGAGCGCCGGCGCTTCCGACGTTGTCGTCACGCTGAAGGCGGCGATCGAGAAGCTTCCGCCGGCTGCGCTGGTGCACGCGACCAAGCCGGCGGACGCCAGTACTCAAGCGGGCGCAGGCAGCGCGGCTTAGCCGACTCTCGATTTGCTCGCGATCAGACCGGTGGCGGATCGATTTGGCGTTCGAAATGCCGATGCCGCGCGATGGCCTTGACGAACGCATCCGCAACCGTCGCGCTGTCCTGCCGGCCAACGACGAGTAGCCCGGGGTCCTTGCTGCCATCGGGCAGCTTCTGCGGAATGGCGGCCGCTTCGAGCAGAGCGCCGGCACCTTGCAACGCAAGGATCGGCTTGCAGTGCCGATATTGAGTCTTGACGAACTCCATTGCCTGGCCATTGTTCAGCAACGCGGTGACGGCACTTTCTCCACTGGGCAGCACCAGCGCGTCGAACAGCACCGCCGGCGCAGTCTCCATCGTCGCTTCGACTTCGATGCTCTGAGCCGTTGCGGATTGCACCGCGCCCAGGCGATGGCCTACATAAATCGGAACAGCTCCCTGCGCGCTCAGAGCGTAGTAGATCGACTGCAACCCGACTGAATCGACGCCGTCGGCGACCAGGAATGCAACGCGGCGTGTGCGAATTGAACCATCCCCGGGGCGTGCGAACAGAGATAGCGCTGCCGAGCGGGTCACCTCGGGTTTGGCTGGCTTGGCGAGCACGCGCGGCAATGGCTCGGGCAGATCGATGCCCAGACCCTGCGCAACCTTTGAAGCCAGCTGGCGATCAACGTTCATCAACCCGGCAACCATGCGTGCTCGAATCGCCGGGGTCTGCACTTTTGTCAACTCGAAGCGGAACGCATCTGCGATATGGGCTTGCTCCACCGTCGTCTGGCTGTTGTAGAACAGAGTGCCCTGTGTGTAATGGTCGGCAAACTTCTCGGGCTTGCCGCGCAGCTTGTCGTCGCGCACCGGCTCCGGAAACGACGTAAAGCCTAGCTTGCCAGCTTGGAACGGACATCCACCGCCGAGCGAGTTCGGCTCGTACGAGACTCTGCCGCGCGGTATGGCTTGCCGGTGTATCCCGTCACGTTGATTGTTGTGGACCTGCGCGATCGACGCATTAATCGGAAGCTCGTGAAAGTTCGGGCCACCCAGGCGGCTCAACTGTGTGTCGTGGTAAGAAAAGTTGCGTCCCTGCAGCAAAGGATCGTTGCTGAAATCGATGCCCGGGACCACGTGCTGAGTGCAGAAGGCAACCTGCTCTGTTTCTGCAAAGAAATTATCCGGGTTGCGGTTCAGCACCATCTTTCCAACAGTTCGCAACGGCACCAGTTCTTCCGGCACGATCTTGGTTGGATCGAGGACATCGAAACTGAACTCATCTGCCTGTTGTTCGGTAAACACCTGCAACGCCAGCTCGTACTCAGGGTACGCACCAGCTTCGATCGCTTCCCATAAATCGCGCCGGTGAAAATCCGGATCGGCGCCATTGATCTTGACCGCTTCATCCCATACGACGGAATGTGTGCCGAGCACAGGACTCCAATGAAACTTGACGAACACCGAGTCGCCCTGTGCATTGACCATCCGAAACGTGTGCACCCCAAAGCCCTGCATCATCCGGAAGCTGCGCGGGATGGCGCGATCCGACATCACCCACATCAGCATGTGCGTGATTTCGGGCATCAGGCTCGCAAAATCCCAGAACGTGTCGTGCGCGCTCGCGGCCTGCGGCATGGCATGGTGCGGCTCGGGTTTCACGGCGTGGACGAGATCGGGAAACTTCATCGCGTCCTGAATGAAGAACACCGGAATGTTGTTTCCCACCAGGTCCCAGTTGCCTTGATCGGTGTAGAACTTGACGGCGAAGCCGCGCACGTCGCGCGCGAGATCGAACGACCCGCGCTCGCCCGCGACCGTGGAAAAGCGCACGAACACCGGCGTGCGCTTGCCCGCTTCGGCAAACGGTGCAGCCTTTGTGATCTCGGTCAGAGCTTCGTAGCACTCGAAATAGCCGTGCGCCGCGGAGCCGCGCGCGTGGACGACTCGTTCCGGGATGCGCTCATGATCGAAGTGCGTGATCTTTTCGCGCAGGATGAAATCTTCGAGCAGTGTCGGACCGCGCAGTCCGGCTTTCAGAGAATTCTGGTTGTCTGCAACTGCGACGCCCTGGTTGGTCGTCAGCGCTCGTCCCGCCGAGTCGACGCGCACTTTTTCCAGCGTCGCATTGTTTGGGTTTTGTCCGGCGTCCGCAGCGCCGCCGGTTTTGCCATTTCTATTCGACTCGGTAATCGTGCTTGCAGAAACGTCGTCGGCCGGCGCCGCTTCACTTTGGCCCTGCGGCGGATTCAGCGCGCCCCGGCGTCCGTACTCGGCCGCCTTACTTGTATTCGAAGGAAACGAGCGCGCCAGGTCGTCGCTGCCGGCCATCTTGCCCGCAACGCGTGCCGCGGCCGCTTCCGCGCGCACGTCAGGGCTGCTGCTATCGATACCGCCAATCAACGCAGACGCCCCGCGCGCAACGACGCCCTTACCGGCGCGTGCAGGGCTGCGCGCGGAGGGCCCACTGACTGAGGCTTTATCGGAGCCGCCGCTGGCGGGATTCTGAGGTTTGCGGCCAGCAGCAGGCGCTGCTTTGGAGCTCGGGCGTTTTGTTGCCATGGCGTTCCTGGGTCATCGGGGAGTTCGCCAATAGCAGGCAGCGTGCCCCACGCCGCGGGGTCGCTTTGTTATGCCTTCGCTTTGGCCTGCATCAACTCGGCCTTGCGCGCTTCGATCTGTTGGCCGAGCGTGACCGTATCAACCTTGGCGCGGCGCACCTTCGGAAACATTTCTCCCTCTTCTTCCTGAACGTGGTGGTTGATGTACTCACCGAGAACTTTTACCTTGGCGTCATAGTGATCGTCTGACGGAGACGACGACTCGATTTGAGCAATCAAATCTTTCGCGCTGGCGTGCTCGACATCGGCTTCGTCGATCAGGTCAGGTTCGGCAAGCGCTTTGCGTGCCGCGGGATAGAAGAGCTCCTCTTCGGCAGTGGCATGCGCAACTAATTCCGCACAGATCGTCTTCGCCAGCTGCTGCCGTTCGCTGCTGCCTGCGTCGGCCTTTGCCAGTCGATCGTATTGCTTGAACATTTTCTTGACCCGCGCATGGTCCGCGGTCAATTGAGCAATTGCTTCGCTCTTCTGGGTCTTGCTCGGCGCGGCTTTTTTTGAAGCCGTCTTTCGGCTGGATCTTGTGGCAGTTTTCTGGGTTGAGGATTTCACTGATTTCTTGGTAACCATATCACTCCGTCGAGTTGAAAAAAAGAAGCCCCGCCGAAGCGGGGCCGTTTAGACGTAAGAAAGCTTTAGTACTTTGTATCCCAGCCAGCCCGTGCTGAACGTTTGGCTTTTTCCCAGCCCAGGCGCGACTTACCCTTGACGGTCTCGTAGTCGCGAGCGAGCGAGTGTTCGACTTCTTCAAAACGAGCACTCGCGTTACGTGCGCGGGCATCGGCACCCAACCGGTAACTTGGCGCGTAGTCGTCGTAGGTCATGCCGTTTTCGAAGTACGGTTCGCGCTCGTAACGACCCCGCCAGTGGGTATCGACCACGGTCGGATCGATACTCTCGGCCACCGCTTTGCCGGCCAGGCCGCCAGCAACGGCACCGACTGCGGCGCCGATCACCGTGCCGACCGGGCCCGCAGCGAGCGTTCCGGCTGCTGCACCTGCCGCGATACCACCTGCTGCCGCGCCGATCCCGGTTCCTACCGGGTGCGCGCCGGGCGCGCCGCTGATCGGGTCGCGATTGGCATCTGGAGTTTTGTCAATGGTGTCTCGATTCATTTCGTCTCCCTTGTGTGCTTCTGACTTAACGTACCTTGCCGCGCCGGACCAGATTGACAATGGCAAGCAAGATAATTGCGCCGATCAATGAAACCACCAGCGCTCCGATGCTGAACGCGTCTTGATTGATGGTCGGAACGCCCACTAGCGGGCTAATCAGCCAGCCACCCAGCAATGCGCCGACAATACCTACGACGATGTTCAGAAAGATCCCTTGCTGTGCGTCGGTTTTCATGATCATGCTTGCAACCCAGCCAATCAGTCCGCCAACGACGATCCAAATGATGAAATTCATGCTGTACCCCTTTCCTCTCACAGAGTGTTTAGATAAAACAATAGGTGTCAATGCAAAGACTGTGCCCGGCCCCGTTGTCCACGACGTTATTGCGGAGCGGCAACATGACGCGTGAGCATTGGGACACGATCATCGTTGGCGGAGGACCGGCGGGCCTGTCCGCTGCCCTGATGCTTGGGCGGTGCTGCCGCAACGTCCTTGTGTGCGATGCGGGCAAACCGCGCAATTCGGCGGCTAAGCAGATGCATGCGTTTCTGACGCGCGACGGGATCACTCCGTCACACTTCTTGCAGATTGCACGCGAACAGTTGAACAACTAGGGCAATGTGCACTTTTGGGAAGGCGAAGTTACCGATGCTGCTCGTGTGTCGCCGCATCTGTTTCGTGTGTTCCTCGATGGCAATCGATCGGAACTTGCGCGAAAGTTGTTGATCGCTACCGGCGTCCAGGATCAGTTGCCGAAACTTCGGGGTATCGAGCAATTCTGGGGCACGAGCGTTCTTCAGTGCCCTTATTGCGAAGGCTGGGAGTTCCAGGACGCGCCCATTGCAGTCTATGGCAAGCGCCTGCGAGGCTTCGAGATGGCGCGTGCAATGAGTGCGTGGACCTCGGATATCGTTCTATGCAGCGACGGGCGTGCGAGTCTGAAGGCAAATGAGATCGCCGAGCTTGCGCGCAACGGAATTGAATTGATCGAAGACCGCATTGCCGAGCTCAGCGGATGCAACGGCCAGCTCGAGGCTGTGGTGTTTAGAGGCGGACGCCGATTGCAGTGCCGCGCTCTGTTCTTCGATACGCCGTGCGTGTCGCAATCACGGCTTGCAGTTAAATTGGGCTGTCGCCTAACGAAGGGCGGTGGCATCCGGTGCGGTCAGTATGAGGCGACCGACGTTCCGGGCGTTTTCGTCGCAGGCAACATCATCGACGATGTGCAATTAGCAATTGTGGCCGCTGCAGAAGGTGCGCGCGCAGCCTTCGGCATCAACCGGTCGCTGACGCGCGAGGATTTTGATCGCCGCGCGACGGGTGTTCAGCATGTCGAGCATCCGCAGGTTGACGATAAGAATGTGCAGCGGCGCAGGCCGCGAACCTGATGCACTGATGCCGATGACGGAAGAATTGCTGATCCAGGTTATCAAGGCGCTCGCGTACTACGCAGCGTTGATTGTGATCATGCGCCTGGCTGGAAAGCGTCTGGCCGGGCAAACCACGACATTCGATCTGCTCGTGTTGATCACGCTGGGTGTCGTGATCCAGAGCACCGCGCTGCAGGTGGGTTGGCCGAATGCAGTTGTTTTCGTCGCAACCGTGTTTATGGCTCACCGGGGACTGGCCGCGCTGTGTGCGCATTCCACACGCATTCGTCATTGGGTGCGCGGCAAGCCAAGTGTGCTGGTACGCGATGGTCAGGTCATCGACGCTGCGCTCGAGCGTGAAAGCGTGAGCCGCGCGGAGCTTTTGGCAGGCTTGCGAAAGCTCGGCTATGACGCGCCGGATGCCGTCAAGTTGGCGGTGCTGGAAGAGACTGGGCACATTTCCGCGGTCGGCGCGGACGGCACCAGCCCGAGCGCCACGGCGGAGCCGGTCAATTCGTAGCGCTCAGTGGTGCCCCTGCCCCTGGTGCACGATGGTGATCGAAAAAATCCAGCATTGCCTTTGTTGCATCGGGCCCGCGCGCATCGGCGAACGAACCCGCGCGGTTGCCGCCGGCCCATGCGTGGCCTGCGCCGTATAACTGCCAGTATTCGATCACGCCGATACCCCCGGCATCTGTATAAACAGTACGGTGGTAGCCATGGCTATCCTCGGTTGCAACGGCCGTTTGCACGCGAGGCTGCGACGGCTGATCTCGTGCAAGTGTCTGGCGCGCAGCGAGGGCATCTTCAACCAGCCGTGCGGCGTTGATCGGGTTGACCGTTCGGTCGGCATCCCCATGCAGCACGATCAGTGGAACCACCCGTCCCGCGTTACTGAGCTTGGACGTTGGCCGCGGCAGCCCGTGCGTCAGCGGTGATCGGCCGGTTTTCATCAATGCGAGTGCCGATGGCACATTGTTTGCAGCGCCGACCGGCAACCCTGAGTGGACTCCGATTGCTGCGTACAAGTCGGGATAGGTGTGTCCCAGGATTGCCGCCATCGCACCTCCTGCCGATAGGCCCGCCACGTAGATGCGCCGTATGTCGACCCGATACTCGTCGGCTATCTGGCTCGTGATGCCCGCAATGATGGCCGGTTCACCGCGACCTCCGTGCTGGTCGCCAGGACGAAACCAATTCCAGCATCGATGCGAATTGGCGCGCTGGATCTGCTCCGGATAGGCCACCAGGCAGCGCCTGCCTTCGGCCCAGCGGTTAGCTCGTGTGCCCATCGCAAAGTCATCTGGGTCCTGCGTGCAGCCGTGCAACATGATGATCAATGGCAGCGGCGCCTCTGTGTAACACGACGGCACATACAACTTAAAACTGCGCGAGCCGACATCGCTCGAAAAAGTCTTGCTGAGGAATGTGCCCGATTCAACCGGCAACAGCGGTTCGTCTTCCAGCGGTGCCTGCGCAGGAATCGGCTCGAGTATTTCGGCGTCGCGGTGACGCGGCGGCTGCAAGCCGACAACCTCTGAATCGATGGTCGGTGCAGCGATCGGATAGGTCCCGGATGCGCGCAGAAGCCGCTGGATCAAGCGCGTGGCAGTTGCTGGCCCGCGCACGCGCAGCAGCTGCGTGGCCTGCCGCATCGCCTCGATGAACGGCTTGTCTACTTTCAAATTTCCTCCGGTTTACCTGATGCGCGAAGCGAGCGCCCGTTTGACGCCCGCGGGCGCATGCAGAGATCCAAGAACCACGATGGACTCAATCGTCTTCAGCGCGAGTGCCGGCGAAACGTCGTCGGCGATACTGGCGAGGCCCAGAACCTGAATCTGCAGTAGCTCGCCGCGCTGGCGCGCAGCTTCGAGGTCGTGCTTTGAATAGTGGTGGATGCCGAGCACCAGGCTGCGACGGCTGACAGTCTGGCGCAGAGTCTCGGAGTGCGACGAAATTTGATTGCGGATCGCAGTGCGGATCAGATCGGTCCGGTTCGCGTAGAAGCCCTCGCGCACTAGCAGGTCGATGTGGCCCAGATCCACGTACCCGACGTTGATCGTGATCTTCTCGGAATCCGAGTGCTTTACTGCCTGAGCCACAATTTGTGCCATCTACTAACCATCCATACAGATGGTGAATATAGCACATAGATGTTGAAATCAAAGTCGCCGGCGAGCCCGCGGTTCTACGTTGAGAGTGCTGAGCGCGTATTTGTCATCGATAAACAGCGGTAGCAAGCGGTGTGTTGAGCGCTTTGCGCGCGTGCACCTACAATGTCCGCTGAAACGCCCTCCCGCTTCGTTCCCGGACATGGATTCCCGTAGTATCGATTACCGCTTGCAATCTAGGGGACGTTTCGCTGGACCGCGCGCCCTCGTGCTGTCGGTCCTTTATTCGACCGCGCTAACTGCATCCGCGCATGACACGTGGCTGCAACCGCGTCGCACCTCGGTTCCATCCGGCACCATCGCGCAGCTGGATCTGGCGAGTGGCGATCGATTTCCAGTACCGTTCGAGCCGATTAGGCCCGACCGAGTCGATTCGCTGCGCGCTCGATTGAATGGCAAGATGATTGTTGTCGCAACGCCAGTGTTGGAGAAGAAAGCGCTCGAATGCCGTGTGGCGCTGCCTGACCCAGGTATCGCTGCTGTTTGGCTGTCATTGGCGCCCAAGTCTCTCGAACTCAGGCCGCGTGACGTCAAGCACTATCTGGACGAGATCGATGCAGCCGGCGACCTGAGACAAGTGTGGGAGTCGAGCAAAGGCTCGCGATGGCGAGAAGTGTCTACCAAGCATGCCAAGACCTTCGTCCGCGTCGGCCGGCCGAAGTCCGACCTGTCGTGGAATCAGGCGGTCGGAATGGCACTCGAAGTTGTACCGGAAAAAGACCCGACGACGTTACGCGCGGGAGACGATTTCCCGGTTCGAGTGCTGAAAAATGGGTCTCCTTTGGCCGATTTCTCATTGGGTATCGTGCGCGAGGGCCATACGAATCGCAGCTTCAAGAAAACCGACCCGGCTGGCCGGGCGGTTTTCAAGTTGGCGCGTAGCGGCCACTGGATGTTGCGGGGTACCGAGCTGCGCCGTTCCAACAAACCGGCAACGGACTGGGAAAGTCACTTCACGACGCTGACTTTCGAGGTGCATTGATAGACTGCAAACCGGTGTCGTTCGTCGACTGACAATGAATCCTTTCGCTGCAGACCAGCTACGTCGACTTTACGCAATGATTGCCGCAGTGTCGGTGGGGCTGGTTGGCGTTGCGTTGTTTCTTCAGCATGCAGTCGGACTCGCGCCGTGTCCGCTGTGCATATTTCAGCGCATCGCCTATTTGGCATTGGGGCTCTTTGCCGGCCTGGCGGCATGGCGGGCGCCGCGGCGCAGCGCTCAGGTCTTCGCCCTATTGGCGCTTCTCTGTGCAGTGGCGGGAGCGGGCATTGCCGGCCGGCACGTGTGGCTGCAGATGAACCCGCAAGGACTGTCGTGCGGCCCAGGGCTGCAGACGATGCTGGAGAACTTCCCGTTGACCGATGTGCTGCCCAAAGTATTTCGTGGCAGTGGCGATTGCAGCGAGGCCAACTGGACGCTAGTGGGGCTGACCATTGCCGAATGGTCGCTGTTGTGGTTCGGAATTTTTTCTTTAGTTCTGGCGCGCTCTGTCTTCGCAGGTTTCCGGCCCGTTTTTGCGCGTTAGCCGCCCACTTACAACCCGCAACATTCCTCGCAGTTCGGAAAGACACAGCAGTCGGCGCCTCGCCTACGCTGCCGTTAATAATCAAGCATCGAATGCGGTGCTTCGACAAATACCCGAACTTGGAGCGAGAGATGAGCATACTTAAGCACGTGTCAGATTTTCGTTTAATCACGCTTGCGGTTGCCGGCGCGCTGGCGATCGGCGCGTCGCACGCACATGCGCAGCCCGCCGAGCAGGCCAAGGCCCATAAGGCCGGCCACCGCGCAGCCACAGCGAGCAGCGTGCAGCGCAGCCGTGGTGCCGATGGGGCAGTCGATGCGACGCGCACCAATCGTAAGGGCGGCGTGACAACGATCGATCGATACAAGGATGGCAGCGGCACGACGGACGCCAAAATCACCGGTCCGCGCGGTGGGGTAACGACCGTTGATCGCACGCGGGGCAGTGACGGCCTGGTCGACAAGACGGTGACGGGTCCCAAAGGCGGTGTGACTCAAGTCGACCGTGCGCGCGGCGCCGACGGGCTGGTCGATAAGACGGTTGTCGGGTCGAAGGGCGGCGTAACGACGGTGGACCGTTCACGCGGCGCCGATGGTGTAGTCGACAAAACCGTGACCGGACCGAAGGGCCGAGTGACGGTGGTCGACCGCTCGCGTGGCGCAGATGGCGTCATCGATGCGACGGCGACGGGCCCGAAAGGAAATACACGCGTTGTTGACCGCAGTCGCAACGCCGACGGAACCATCAATCGCACGGTGACCAGGACGCCGCCTGCGAAATAGTCTTCTCCCGGCAGCAGTTATAAAGCGCGATTCATCGCGCTTTTTTTTGGCCGATGCCGGGGCGCTACGGGTGTTCTCTAAACTTGGCCGATGCACATCTGTGTCATCGGCACCGGCGTTATCGGGCTGACCACCGCTTACTTCCTGCAGTCGGAAGGCCATAGCGTCACCCTGGTCGATCGCCAAGGGTCGGTCGCACAAGGCGCGAGCGCCGCCAACGGCGCGCAGCTTTCATACGCATTCGGCGCGCCGCTGGCCGACGCCTCCGTGCCGCCGCGCCTGCCCACTCTGTTTCTGACGCGCGACTCTCCGCTCAAACTGCACTTTCGGTTCGATCCCGTCCAGTGGCGCTGGGCGCTTCAGTTCCTGCAGCACACCAACACGGCGGACGCACGGGCGACGACCGCCGGCCTTCTGAGGCTTGCTGAACTGTCGCGCGATTTCATCGAGCCGTTGATCGAAGGCGAAGGGATCGAATGCCATTTGACGCGCAGCGGCAAGCTCGTCGTGTATCCAGACTCGAGCTCGCTTGCGGCTGCTCAGTCGCAGGTGTTGTATCAGGCGGGCCTTGGCAGCAAACAAATCGTGCTGACGCGCGCGCAATGTGTCGAGCACGAGCCCGCGCTCGATGCGTATCAAAAGCGCATTGCGGGCGGCGTCTGGACTGCGAGCGACGTCACGGCAGACTGCGGTGAGTTCTGTGCTCAGCTGGCACAGAGAATCGTGCAGCGTGGCGGCGATCTGCATCTGGATCGAACCGCGAGCGGCTTTGATTGCGACGAACGGCGCGCGCGCACGTTGACCACCGATCAGGGACCGGTCCGCGCCGATGCCTATGTGCTGGCAGCCGGAGCGGATGCAGCGAAGCTCGCTGCGACCGCAGGATTGAAGCTGCCGATATATCCGCTGAAAGGCTACTCGATCACGGTAAAGCCCGTGTGCGCAGCGCCGCCGTTGCGCGCATCGGTGACAGACGCGCGGCGCAAGGTTGTGTTTGCGCCGCTGGGGGATCGGGTGCGCGTTGCGGGCTTCGTCGAAATCGGAGCCCTAGACGATGGGATCCCTCCGCCGCGCATCAGCGCGCTGCTCGATGCAGTGCGCGAGGTGCTCGGGTACTCGAGCGTCGACGGCGACATTCGACCGTGGACCGGCCAACGACCTGCGACGCCGAGCGGCCGTCCGATCCTCGGCCGAACGCCGATCGAAAATCTTTATTTGAACGTCGGTCACGGCGCGCTCGGCTGGACATTGGCTGCGGGTAGCGCACGCCTCGTATGCGATGCGATCGCCGGACGTATCCCTACAATCGACGTCAGGGCATACACCTATCAATAGACATGCATCACGAATCGCATCTGCTGCATCGCCAGCTACGGGCCAGCTATCCGATCGCGAAGCACGCGCAGGGCTGCTGGATTACTGACAGCGCGGGCAAGCGCTATCTCGATGGCTCGGGCGGTGCCGCAGTGTCGTGTCTGGGCCATGCTCATCCCGACGTTCTGGCGGCGATGCACGCGCAGATCGACAGCATTGCATACGCCCACACGAGCTTCTTTTCCACTGACGTTGCCGAGCAGCTGGCGGACACACTGATCGGCTCAGCGCCCGCAGGTATTTCGCATGTCTATCTCGTTTCCGGCGGCTCGGAAGCGATCGAAGCGGCGCTGAAGCTCGCACGCCAGTACTTTGTCGAGCGCGGTGAGCCCCAACGCGCAAGGTTCATCGCACGGCGAAATAGTTACCACGGCAACACGCTCGGCGCGTTGGCGGTCGGGGGAAACGAGTGGCGGCGGCGTCAATTCGCGCCGCTGCTGATCGACGTCGAGCACGTTTCTCCGACGTACGCCTATCGCGATCAACGCGACGGCGAATCGCCGGAACAGTATGGCCAGCGGCTGGCGTCCGAACTGGAAGAAGCGATCGCGCGAATCGGCGGCCGCAACGTGATCGCGTTCGTTGCGGAAACGGTGGGCGGTGCCACCAGCGGTGCGCTGACGCCGCCGGCGGGTTACTTCAAACGGGTGCGCGAGCTGTGCGATCACCACGGGATCTTGTTGATCCTGGATGAGGTGATGTGCGGCATGGGCCGCACCGGCACGCTGCACGCGTGCGAACAGGAAGGCATCGCGCCGGATCTGATGGCAATCGCCAAAGGGCTCGGCGGCGGCTACCAGGCCGTTGGTGCGGTTCTTGTCGGCAGCCGTGTGATCGATGCGATCAGCGGCGGCTCGGGCTTTTTTCAGCATGGGCACACGTACATCGGTCATGCGGTTGCGTGCGCAGCCGCGCTGGCAGTGCAACGTGTCTTGCAGCGGGATCATCTGGTCGAGTGCTGCGCGCAGCAAGGCGCCCGCTTGCGCACGGCGCTGGAACAGGCATTCGCTGCGCATCCGCACGTCGGCGATATACGCGGCCGCGGCCTCTTTCAGGCGATCGAATTCGTCGCCGACCGTCCGAGCAAGGCGCCCTTCGATCCTGCCTTGAAGCTGCATGCGAAAGTGAAAGAGGCAGCGTTGGACCAAGGTCTGATGTGCTATCCGACGGGCGGCACGATCGATGGCGTACGCGGTGATCATGTGTTGATCGCCCCTGCCTTCATCATCAGCGACGAAGAGATAGACCTGCTGGTCGAGCGGCTGCAGCAAGCCCTGGAGTGCGCCGTGCACGCACTGAATCGATGAGGCTTTCCTCGGCACAGTCCCGTCTTGCGCCGCCATCGTCGCCCGAGTAACGTGGCCTTTCCACCGCGTGACTCCAAGGAGACTGCTCATGTTTCGACTTCCAGTAGGCGCGGCCCTGTTGGCCGCTGCTGTTGCGACAACTTCGATGCTGCCCGGCGTCGCGGGGGCGCAGCCGCGCTTCATCACCATCGGTACCGGGGGTGTGACTGGCGTGTACTACCCGGCCGGCGGTGCTATTTGCCGTCTCGTCAATCGTGATCGCGCAAAACACAACCTGCGGTGCTCGGTCGAGTCAACCGGCGGGTCTGTCGCCAATGTCAATCTGCTGAGGAGCGGCGAGATCGAGTTTGGCGTCACGCAGTCCGACGTTCAGTTTCTCGCAACCAAAGGTCAGGGCGGATTTCAGAAGGATGGTGCGGTCAGCGATCTGCGCGCAGTGTTTGCACTCCATCCTGAACCGTTTACGGTCGTCGCGCGCAAAGAAGCGAACATCGCCAAGTTTGAAGACTTCAAAGGTAAGCGCTTCAATGTCGGCAATCCCGGATCGGGCACGCGGTCGTCGATGGAGGAGTTGCTGGCTGCAATGGGCTGGAAGATGGGCGATTTTGCTCTCGCATCCGAGTTGCGGCCCGATGAGCATGGTTCGGCGCTGTGCGACGGCAAGATCGACGGGTTCTTTTACGGCGTGGGCCATCCGTCGGCAAACATTCAGGACCCGACCACCATCTGTGGCGCAAAGCTGATCTCGTTGACCGGTCCAGCGGTCGACAAGCTCGTAAAGGAGCGTCCGTATTACGCCGTTGCCACGATTCCTGGCGGCATGTATCCGAACAACGCGCAGCCAACCACCACGTTCGGCGTGCAAGCCACCGTCGTGTCATCGGCGAAAGTCCCTGCCGACGTCGTATATGCGGTCACCAAAGCCGTGTTCGACAACCTCGATGAATTCAAGAAGCTGCATCCGGCGCTCGCCAACTTGAAACCGGAAGACATGATCAAGAATGGGCTGTCTGCCCCGCTGCATGAAGGTGCGGTGCGCTACTACAAGGAAAAGGGGTGGATGAAGTAGGTCTGACGCGCGCAGTGCGCAGCTAGGAGTGTCTAACGGGCGGCTCTTGCCGCCCGTGTCGCTTCACTGGGCTTCCATGAAAAAACACGGCGTTGAGTCGAGCATTGCAGCCACTGCGGAGTTGCAGCTCGGCGAGCAAGATCGTGTCAAGCAGCTGGTCGTCGACGCTGATCTCGGCGGCCGCCTGACAGTCGGCGTGCACGGCAAAGTGATGCTCGCCGTCGCACTGGTGTGGGTCGCGCTTCAGCTTTGGTACGCATCGCCGCTTCCGTTCGTGTTGCGTTTCGGTGTGTTCAACGACACCGAAGCGCGCTCGGTTCATCTGGCCATCGGGCTGTTCCTCGCGTTCCTCGCATTTCCGGCGCGCAAGGGTTCACCGCGCGACCGAGTGCCAGTGTCTGACTGGATATTTGCTCTTGCCGGTGCGTTTGCGGGCGCGTATCTGTTCCTGTTCTACAACGATTTGGCAACACGCCCGGCGGCGCCGACGCAAGCCGACATTGTCGTCGGGGTGATCGGAATCTTGATCTTGCTCGAGGCGACGCGGCGCGCGGTCGGGGCGCCGATGGCGCTACTGGCGGTGCTGTTTCTCGGGTATGTGCTGCTCGGCGCGCACCTGCCCGACGTCATCGCTCACAAGGGAGCGTCGATCCCGCGCACGGTTTCGCACATGTGGCTGGTGACCGAGGGCGTGTTCGGCATTGCACTCGGCGTATCGGTGGCTTTCATCTTCGTTTTCGTGCTGTTCGGCACGCTGCTCGATCGCGCGGGCGGCGGCAATTACATGATGCAGGTGAGTTTTGCGCTGCTGGGACATCTGCGCGGCGGGCCTGCGAAAGTGTCCGTTGTTTCATCGGCGCTGAACGGCATCATTTCCGGTTCGTCGGTCAGCAACGTGGTATCGGGAGGGATCTTCACGATTCCGCTGATGAAACGGGCGGGTTACGGCGGGGTCAAGGCGGCTGCGATCGAGACCGCGTCGTCGGTCGACGGTCAGTTGATGCCGCCGGTGATGGGCGCCGCAGCGTTTCTGATGGTCGAGTATGTCGGCATCCCCTATTCCGAAATCATCAAGCACGCGTTCTTGCCGGCGGTGATCAGCTACATCGCGCTCTTCTACATCGTTCACCTCGAGGCGTTGAAGCTCGGGATGCACCCGATGGCGCGGGTGCGAAAGCGCACGGCGGGTGCCGCACTGTTGTCGTGGGGGCTGGGTCTGGCGGGGACCCTCGCCGTATGCGGCGTCATCTATTACGTGGCAATGGGCGCGCAGGCGCTGTTCGGTGCGGCAGCACCCTGGATCCTCAGTGCGTTGTTGATTGCGCTGTATTTGTATAGCGCGCGCGTGGCGGCGCGCGAGCCCGATCTGCCGGTCGATATCAACGTCGACAATCCGGTGTTGCCGTCCGCCTGGCCAACGGTCAGGGCCGGCCTGCATTTTCTAATTCCGATCGGCGTGCTGTTGTGGTGCCTGATGGTCGAGGAGCTGTCGCCCGGCCTGTCGGCGTTTTACGCGGTCGTGGCGCAGGTGCTGCTGATGGTCACGCAGCGGCCGCTGATCGAATTTTTTCGCGGCAGGCGCGCAGTCGGCGGCGAATTTGTGCGCGGCTTGCGTGACGTGGTCGACGGCTGCAACGACGGCGCTCGCAACATGATCGGCATTGCGGTTGCAACCGGCTGCGCCGGCATCATCGTCGGTGCGATTACGCTGACCGGCCTCGGCCTGCGGATGACTGAGTTTGTCGAGTTTGTCTCAGGCGGCAATGTGATGGTGATGCTGTTGTTCACCGCCTTTGTCTGTCTGCTGCTTGGCATGGGTGTTCCGACAACCGCCAACTATATTTTGGTCGCGACACTGATGGCGCCAGTTATCGTGGAGCTTGGAGCGCAATCGGGGTTGGTGATTCCACTGATCGCGGTGCACTTGTTTGTTTTCTACTACGGCATCATGGGCGACATCACGCCGCCGGTTGGATTGGCCAGTTTTGCTGCCGCTGCAATTGCGAAGGAAGACCCGATCAAGGTCGGCGTGCAGGGCTCGGTGTATGCGGCACGCACCGTGCTGCTGCCATTCATCTGGGTGTTCAATCCGGCACTGCTGCTGATCGATATTCACGGCATATCCGAGGCGCTGCTGGTCGCAGTGGCGTCCACAATGGCATCGTTGACGTTCGCCGCCGCCACGATGGGCTGGTTTCGCATCAGGTGCCGTTGGTGGGAGGTACTGCTGCTCTTGGGTGCCGCGTTCATCTTGTTCCGGCCCGACTGGTTCGCGGATCAGATCGCGCCCGAGTACACCGATGCACCCGCATCGAGTCTTTACGACATCATCAATCGACTCGACGAAGGCGACCGGCTGGTGCTCGTCATTCGCGGTCAGTCGCTGGAGGGCGGTGAGCTGAACAAGACGGTCGGCGTCCAGCTGGGACAGAAAACAAGCGACGGCCAAGACCCCATCGCCAACGCGCGCAAGCGGCTGCTCGACGCCGGTTTGACGATCAGCGGCTTGGGCGAACAGCTTCAGGTCGGCACGGTCCGTTTTGGCAGCCGTGCGGCGAAGGCCCGCATCGAATCGGGTTTCGAAATCGTCGCTGCGAAAGTGCCAAATGTGCGTATCAGTGCGTACTGGTTTTATCCGCCCGGAGTGCTGCTCGTGGGGTTGATCTGGTTTCTGCAAGGTTGGCGCGTGCGCCGTGCCTCGCTCGCGGTGGCCGCGTGATGTTGACCATCGACCCGGCGCAAGTCGAAACGGTCGCAAAGGAACTGTACGTGCGGGCGCTGAAGCAGTTGCCGCCCGATATAAAGGCCGGATTTGCGCGCCTGGCGGCAACTGAGACAGCGCCGACGGCACAGAGCGTGCTCGGCACCATGGTCGCGAACATTACGGTCGCCGAGCGCACCGATAACCTGCTGTGCCAGGACACCGGCATTCCGATCTACAACGTAACGATCGGGCGCGGTGTCGTCGTCGATGGTGATCAGATCAAGCAGGCGATCCGCCGCGGCTGCGCGCGCGCGACCCGCGAGCTGCCGTTTCGCTCGTCGATCGTGCATCCGATTACGCGCACCAACGAGCACACTTCATGTGGACCCGGTGTCCCTGTCATCCATTTCGAGTTCGATGCGAGTGAAGAGCTGTCGATCGAGATGATTCCCAAAGGGTCGGGCTCTGAGAACAACTCGTTTCTGAAGATGGCGATCCCGGCCGAGGGTGTCGACGCCATCAAGACGTTCGTGATCGACTGCGTATTGAGCGCGGGCGGAAAGACGTGTCCGCCGACGATAGTCGGTGTCGGCATCGGCGGTACGGCCGATCTATGCGTTCACCTTGCCAAACGTGCGGCGGTGCGGCCGCTCGGATCCGTTTGTATCGACGCTGAAGGAGCGAAGCTCGAGGCCGCGTTGAGCAAAGCAGTCAACGCGCTCGGTGTCGGCCCGCAAGGGCTCGGCGGTGACAGCACAGCGTTCGCTGTGCACATCGAGCTCGCAGCCACTCACATCACAATGAATCCGGTGGCGGTCAACATGCAGTGTCATTCCGCACGGCGCGCGCGCGCAACGTTCAGCGCGAACGGCGTCGAGTACGGTTTCTAGCGATGGCGCATCACGACCTCGAGACACCGATCACCGAGCAACAGGCGCGGGCTCTGCGGGTTAACGACACCGTGACGCTGCACAAGACGCTTTTCGGGCTGCGCGATGCGACGCTGATTCATCTCTTTGATCGTGGACGAACCACTCGCTTCGATCTGCATGGGCACGCTGTGATTCACACCGCGCCGAATGTGCGCACGGTTGAGCGCTCGCAACAGCATCCTGCCGGGTATGCGCCACTGTGCGTCGGCACCACGACGTCGGCTCGGATGGAACGGTTTACACAGCCATTGATGTCCGAATATGGGGTTCGCATCATCATCGGCAAGGGCGGCATGGGTGCGCAATCGCTCGCCGCGTTCAGCGCAATCGGTGGGGCGTATCTGGCGATTGTAGGCGGCGCTGCAGCGCTCGAAACCACGTGGATCGAGCGCATCGACGATGTCGACCTCGACGACCTGAACCCAGAGTCTCTGTGGCGTTTTGCCATCATCGACTTCGGGCCGCTGCTGGTGGCTATGGACAGTCACGGGGCGAGCTTGTATGACGCAGTGGCGAGCGATGCGCAGTCGCGACGCTCTAAAGTGCTGCAGTCACTGGGCGTCAAAGCGTAGGCGCGGAGGATTACGCGTTTGCGCAGATTACGAACCGACATTCTGATCCTGGGCTCTGGCGGCGCGGGTTTGTTCGCTGCTTTGCATGCGAAGCAGATGGCGCCCGAGCTTTCGGTCACGGTTTCAGTCAAAGGCCTGCTTGGAAAATGCGGCTGTACACGGATGGTGCAGGGCGGATACAACGTCGCGCTGTCGGCGCAAGACTCGGTCGAGCGCCACTTCATGGACACCATCGAAGGCGGTGCGTGGCTTTCCAATCAGGAGCTTGCCTGGACGCTGGTGTCGACCGCGGTCGAGCGTGTCCGCGAGCTCGAAAACGAGCTGGGGTGCCTGTTCGATCGCAACTCCGATGGCACGATCCATCAGAAGGCATTCGCCGGGCAGACCTTCGATCGAACCGTGCACAAAGGCGACCTGACTGGAATCGAAATCATCAATCGGCTGGCCGAGCAGGTGTGGGCGCGCGACATCGAGCGGCTCGAAGAACATCGTGCGATCGCGCTGATCAAGACGTCGAGCGGCGATGCGATCGCGGGTGTACTTCACATCGACATGCGTACCGGCGAGTACGTGTACGTGCAGGCGCAAGCGGTGCTGCTTGCGACCGGTGGTGGACCGACAATGTACAAATATCACACGCCGTCGGGCGACAAGAGCTGCGACGGGCTGGCGATGGCTTTGCGAGCGGGCCTGACGGTGCGCGATATCGAAATGGTGCAATTCCATCCGACCGGCCTGCTTGCGGGCGCGGAAACGCGGATGACCGGCACAGTGCTGGAAGAAGGGCTGCGCGGCGCTGGCGGTTACCTGCTGAATTCGGCACACGAACGCTTCATGCAGCGGCATGACGTGCGCGCTGAACGCGCGACGCGCGACATCGTTTCACGCGCGATCTTTGCCGAAATGCGCGCCGGCAATCACTCGCCGAATGGCGGTGTCTACCTGCAGATGAGCCACCTTGGCGCAGAGCGCGTGCGCGCCGCATTCAAGGGAATGGTCGAGCGCTGCGCCGATTGCGGGTTCGATCTGGTGGGTGGCACGGTCGAAGTGGTGCCGACCGCGCACTACATGATGGGCGGAGTGATTTTCAACGCCGATTGCAGCACGTCGTTACCCGGACTGTTCGCGGCGGGGGAAGACACCGGTGGCGTGCATGGCGCCAATCGGCTCGGTGGCAATGGCGTCGCCAACTCCACCGTGTTCGGTGGAATTGCAGGCGACTCGATGGCTGCATGGGTACGCACGCACGGTGCTTGGCGCGTACCCGATGAAGCCGCGCTTGAACATGCGGTCTCCGAGGCCGAGCGCCCATTTGGCAGGCGGCGCGGTGATGTCGAGGAGGTTCGGGCAGCGCTGCTCGAGTGCATGTGGGAAGACGTCGGCATTGTGCGCGACGGTGATGGGCTCGCGCGCGCAGGCGAGCGACTCGTCGCGCTTGACGAGCAGTTGAATGCAACCGGAATGTCGAGCCAGGAGCGCGCATTCAATCTGACGTGGCACGATTGGATCAACATGTCGAACCTGATTCTGGTGAGTCGAGCGATTCAGCACGCGGCCGTCGAGAGATGCGAATCGCGCGGAGCCCACTTTCGCGCAGATTTTCCGCAACGCGGTGCGCTTGAAGCATCCGCCTACATCACCGCGCAATTCAACGGCGAATCCTTTGAGCTCGACCAGCATCCGGTTCAATTTTCTCGAGTATTTCCAGGGCAGACGCTGATCGACCCATGATCGTCATCTCGGAGTTTATGGACGATGCAGCCGTCCAGTGCCTGCGCGCCGAGTTCGACGTTCGCTATCAGCCTGCGCTGGTCGATGACCCGCACCAGTTGCGCGCGGCGCTAGGGTTGGCCACCGCGCTGATTGTTCGCAACCGAACTCAGGTCGACGCAGCATTGTTGGACTGCGCACCGGCACTCAAGGTCGTCGGCCGTCTCGGAGTCGGACTCGACAACATCAACACAGCCGCGTGCGCTGCGAGGGGAATCGAGGTCGTTGCGGCGACCGGTGCCAACGCGGTATCGGTCGCCGAATACGTGTTGACCACCGCGATGATGCTGCTGCGCGGCGCCTACCTGTCGACCGCAGAGGTTGCGGCAGGCGGGTGGCCACGGGCCCGGCTCTCGAAGGGTCAGGAAGTCCGGGGCATGACGCTGGGTCTCGTAGGGTTCGGCTCGATCGGGCGCGTGACCGCACCAATGGCGCGCGCACTCGGGATGCGCGTGGTTGCGCACGACCCGGCGGTTTCTGCAGCGGATGCCGCGTGGAGCGAGCATCAGGTGACGCCGCTCAGTCTGGAACAATTGCTGGCTGAAGTCGACGTCGTTTCACTGCACGTGCCGCTGGTTGCGGATACGCGCTCGCTGATCAACGCGGCGCGCATCGCATTGCTCAAGGCAGGCGCGGTGGTGATCAACACTTCGCGCGGCGGAATCATCGAGCACGATGCGCTGGTGGCCGCACTGCGGTCAGGCCATCTCGGTGGAGCCGCTCTCGACGTCTTTGCCGACGAGCCGCTTGCCTCGGGCCAGCTGCCCGCGGATCTTCCAAACCTGATCCTCACGCCCCACATCGCGGGCGTTACACAGCAGTCAAGCATGCGCGTCGGCGGCGTGATTGCGGAGCGGGTCGCCGCCGCGCTGCGTGCTGCGGGCCCGCAATGACGATCGTCTCTTTACCGCGCCTTGAAGCGCTGGCCCGGCGCGCGCTCGAGAGCGCCGGCGCAGATCACGCGACCGCGACCGCGACCGCGCGTGCGCTGGTGTCGGCCGATACGCAGGGCCTGAGCTCGCACGGCGTCGCGCGCGTCGCGCAATATGCGGCGCATCTGATGAACGGGCGTGCCAATGGAAAGTCCGCGCCATTCGTCGTGCGTGAAAAACGATCGGCGTGCCTGATCGATGCGCAAAATGGGCTTGCATTTACAGCGTGTTCAATGGCGGTCGATGAAGCGGTCGCGCGGGCGCGCGATACCGGCGTCGGACTCGCCGCGGTGACCAACAGCCATCATTTTGGCGTGGCCGCCTACCACCTGTCGAAGGTCGCTGCGCACGGCATGGTCGGTCTTGCATTCAGCAATTCGCCCTCGGCGATGCCGGCGTGGGGCGGCAAACGCGCAGTGTTTGGCACCAATCCGATCGCGGCGATTTTTCCGCGCCGGGATGCCGCGGCTCTGACGATCGATCTGTCGCTGTCTGAAGCCGCGCGCGGCAAGGTGATGATTGCCGCTCAAAAAGGCGTGCCGATCCCGCTAGGCTGGGCGCTCGACATCGAAGGTCAACCTACGACCGATGCAAAGGCGGCGCTCGACGGTGTGATGCTGCCCGCGGGCGGAGTCAAGGGTGCGATGCTCGCGCTGATCGTCGAGTTGTTGTGCACGGCTTTGACTGGCGCAAACTTCGGATACGAGGCTGATTCGTTTTTTGTCGACGCGGGCAATCAACCGCGTCTGGGACAGGCGTTTCTGGCGATCGACCCGGCTGCGCTGGCGGGGGCCGACACCTACTACTCAAGAGTGGAAGCACTGATCGAAGCAATGTGCGCCGACCCGCAGGTCCGGTTGCCCGGCGAAAAGCGTACCCGGCTGGCACAACAGGCAAGCCAAGATGGCGTTGAAATTCCGGATGCGGTACTCGATCGCCTGATCCAGCTGGCGGCCGTCGAAGCGCGGCCCGCGTGAAAGGCATTATCTTGCTGGCGCATGGTTCGCGCGACCCGCAGTGGACTGCGCCTTTCGAACAGGTGAGGATGGCCGTAGATCGCCGGCTGCGGCAGCAAGCGACGACACTGGCCTATCTGGAACACTCCAAGCCCGACTTTGCGACGGCGGTCGAGCAGCTCGTTGCGCGCGGAGTCACGCGGATCGAAGTCGTTCCGATGTTCCTCGGGCCTGGGGGGCACGTGCGAAACGATGTTCCGCAACTAGTCGAGCGCGCACTCGCGCGGCATTCGCAGGTGCGTTTCTTCGTGAAAGCCTACATCGGCGATGTCCAAGCGGTAATTGACGCGATCGCCGATTACGCCGCGTCTGATGATGCACCTGTCAGTTAGGCGGCGCGTGCGATTCCGATGTCGAGTTGACTCGAACGATCGAGCGCGCCGCGCAACGCTTCGCCAACCAGCAACACCACCGGTCCGTCGCCTATAGCGGGCGGGGCAAGAGCCGCCGTAGCGAGCGTTCCGATCCAGTGCCGCGAACTGGCGAGGCTGACGCTTTGAAGCACCGCAATCGGCGTTGACGCGAGCTCACCATTTTCGATCAGGCGCTGCGCCGTCGTCGCGATGTGTCGCCCTGCCATATAGCGCCCACTCAATCTAGCCGTTCCCTCCGGCTCAAGGTGACGAAAGCGAACTTTGCTTATCGAACCCCGCGATAAGCCTTATTCCAGTCACAGCATTGCTTTCAACGATTTGTTCGTTGGCGCGGGGGAAGGACCCGAGACAATCGGTGCGAAATTCAACCCATCCAAGTGCAGAGTCCCTGATGAACGAGATCCTCGATGCGCCGCCGCGTGCCGGTAACGATGCCGATGCGGAAGCTGAACGTATTCTCGATATGGCTCGCACCCGCTTCGAGGCGACCGAAGGCGCATACGCCGGCGCAGTGACGCCGCGTGAAGCATGGCAGTTGTATCAAGAGGGACGCGCGCACCTGCTCGACGTTCGCACGGCGCCCGAGGTCAGGTATGTCGGAAGTGTTCCCGGCGCCTTGCATGTCGAGTGGCATGGCACTGACCCCGCGCAAGTCGAGCACTTCCTGCATGAGCTGAAGGCCGTCGCGCGGCCGGACCAGACGGTTCTGCTGCTTTGTCGCAGCGGCGTGCGCTCACATCACGCGGCACGCGTCGCGTACGACGCCGGCTATCAAAATGTATTCAATGTGCTGGAAGGCTTCGAGGGTCAGCGCAATCACTCACACCAGCGCGGCTTTATCGACGGCTGGCGATCGCACGGCCTGCCTTGGATTCAGGATTGATGCGATAGATTGAACTAAACCGCGGCGAGCGCACGCGAAAGGTCACGTCTTAGATCGTCGAACGCTTCGACGCCAACCGACAGCCGCACGAAAGAGTCGCCGATGCCGAGCGATGTGCGCTGAGCCGGCGGAATCGTAGCGTGCGTCATGATCGCAGGGTGTTCGATCAGGCTTTCAACGCCGCCCAGGCTTTCGGCCAGCGCAAAAATCTCGCAGCGTTCAAGAAATCGGCGGGTGCCATCCAGATCGGTCGCCAGATCGATCGAGATCATTCCTCCATAGCCATTCATCTGACGCTGTGCCAGTGCGTGATGCGGGTGCGAAGGAAGTCCTGGATATCGAACGCTCTTCACGCCCGGCTGCGCTTCAAGCCATTGGGCCAAAGCGAGGGCGTTGTCGCAGTGCCGCTGCATGCGCAGCGCAAGCGTCTTGATTCCGCGCAGGGTTAGAAAGCTGTCGAACGGGCCGGCGATCGCGCCGATCGCGTTCTGCAGGAACCCCAGCTGTTCTCGCATCGGTGCACACCGTTCTTCGCGCGAGATGACCGCAACGCCTCCGATCACATCTGAATGGCCGTTCAGGTATTTGGTGGTCGAATGCACGACCACGTCGAAGCCGAATTCAATCGGACGCTGTACGTAAGGACTCGCGAACGTATTGTCGGCCGCCGCGACGATGTTGCGCGCACGGCAGAGTTTGGCGATCGCCTGCAGATCGGCAAGCTTCAGCAGCGGGTTGCTCGGCGTCTCGACCCAGACCATTTTTGTTTCAGGCCGCAGCGCAGCGGTCAACTGGTCAAGGCGGGACATATCGACAAACGTGAATTGATGTCCGGCACTGCGCTTTCGCACGCGTTCGAACAGCCGAAACGTCCCGCCGTATAGATCATCGCCTGCCACGACGTGCGCGCCGCTGTCGAGCGTTTCGAGCACAGTGGCGATTGCGGCCATACCGGAGGCGAACGCATAGGCCTGTGCGCCACTTTCGAGATCCGCGACGCACCGCTCCAGAGCCCAGCGCGTCGGATTGTGCGATCGGCCGTAGTCAAGCCCCTTATGCACGCCCGGGCTCTGCTGCACGAAGGTCGATGTTGCGTAGATCGGCGGCATGATTGCCCCGGTCGACGGATCCGGAGACTGCCCTGCGTGGATGACACGCGTGGCAATGTCGTGCGTGTGATCGGCGTCGGTCTTGTCTTTCATGTCAGCTTCTTGCGCAGGTGGTTCAGTAAATCGAAGCGCGTGACGAGCCCGTAGAACTGCTTTTCATTGGCGATGATCGCGACCAGGCCGCGGTCCAGTATCGCCTGCAGTGACTCGAGGCTCGCATCCGGCCGCACGGTATCAAGCTTCCTCGTCATTGCGCCGCTGACCGGCGAATGAAACCGCGCTGCATCATCGTGTACGGTGAACAGCAAGTCGGATTCATCGATCACTCCCAGCAGCCGCTGGTGGTCGAGCACTGGCAATTGCGAAACCTCAGCGAGTCGCATCCGTTGAAACGCAGTCAATAATGTGTCGTCCGGGCCAACTGCCACTACAGCTCCTTCGTCGAAGCGGCGCGCGATCAGATCGCGCAAGTCGCCCAGGCGCGGACGCCGCAGCAGACCCTGGTCGATCATCCACTGGTCGTTGTAGACCTTCGAAAGATAGCGCGTGCCGGTATCGCACACGAAACTCACGACGCGCCTCGGCGCCGTCTGTGCGCGGCAAAATCGAAGTGCAGCGGCGAGCAGTGTGCCGGTCGAAGACCCGCCCGAAATACCTTCGGCGCGCAGCAACTCGCGAGCGGTCGCAAAACTTTCTTCGTCGCTGATCGAATAGGCATGTTTGACTCCACTGAAATCCGCGATCGGCGGGATGAAATCTTCGCCGATACCTTCGACCGCCCACGAACCAACCGTCCCTATCGTTCCTGTCTTTATATAGTCAGCCAGGATCGAGCCCGCTGGATCGGCGAGCACAAATTCGACTGCCGGAGCCACAGTACGGAAATAGCGCGTCAAGCCAGTGATCGTCCCCGCAGAGCCGACGCCGACCACGATCGCGTCCAGACGATGGCCGCATTGCTGCCAGATCTCAGGCCCGGTCGTTTGTTCATGCGCGGCCGGGTTGTCAGGATTACCAAACTGATTCGCGAAAAACGCGCCCGGAATTTCAGACGCGATGCGCGCTGCAGCGTCCTGGTAGTACTCGGGGTGACCCTTGCCGACATCCGATCGCGTCAAATTCACTTCGGCGCCCAGCGCTTTCAGGTGCAACACCTTTTCGCTCGACATCTTGTCTGGCACAACCAGCACGACGCGATAACCCTTGGCGCCTGCAACCAGCGCCAGTCCAAGGCCGGTATTGCCGGCGGTCGCCTCGACCACCGTGCCGCCCGGTTTCAGCTCGCCGCGCCGCTCGGCACCTTCGATCATCGAGCGGCCGATCCGGTCCTTGATCGAGCCGCCCGGGTTTTGCGATTCGAGTTTTAGCAACAACGTGCACGGACCGGTATCGAGCTGTGTGATCTGGATCATCGGCGTGTTGCCGATCAGCTCGAGAACTGCGGGCGCTGCGCGTGTCGCTGGATCCGGTCTGTTTGTCGGCTGACTGCTCGTCATCTCGATATTGTGCCTCTGGCGCGAATTGTTCACTCGCGTTTCACACATGCTTCATTCCGCTCTGCACAATGGTGGTATCGAGGAGAACTTGCGTATGCGGATTCGAACACTAGCCCTTGCATCGATGCTGTCGCTGGTCGCGGCGGTCGCCGCACAGGACGTGGCGAAAGTCGAATCGTTCAGTCCGCAAGGACAGATCAAGGATGTGCGGCAGGTCGTCGCGAGATTCTCGCAACCGATGGTGAGCTTTGGCGATCCACGCAGCGAAGCACCGTTTGACGTGACCTGCGGCGCTGCCGGTGCAAAGTCGGGCCGAGGCCGCTGGGCCGACGCGCGCAACTGGCTGTACGACTTCGAGCAAGATCTGCCGGCCGGAATCGAATGCAGCTTCAAGACACGGACAGGACTCAAGACTTTCGCCGGCGCCGACGTCGCTGCGCAGACATTCCGGTTCTCCACGGGTGGACCTTCGATTCGCGGCGCATGGCCCGATGAAGGCGAAGAGCGCATCGATGAAGCGCAGGTGTTCCTGCTTGCGCTGGATGCGCATCCGGATCTGGCGAGCATCCGCGCCAACGCGTATTGCGCGGTTGACGGGATCGGCGAGCGTCTGCCGCTCAACGTCATCGAGGGCAAGGAGCGTGAGCGGATTCTCGCCGAACAGAAAAATCGCGCGCGCGTGCTGTTCGAAGTGATCACCAAGCGCGGCAAACGCGGAATCGCAAGCGTCAAGGATGAGAGGCTGGTCGATGCGCCGATCCTCGCTGCCAGTTGCGGGAGGCCACTGCCCGCAGGCGCGCGCGTCCGCTTGGTTTGGGGCGCGGGAATCACGACGACCAACGGCGTCGCGACCACCGAGGTGCAGACGCTGCCGTATCAGGTGCGGCCGCAGTTTTCCGCGCGCTTTACCTGCCCGCGAGTCAATGCCGACGCCGGCTGCATTCCGGTCCTGCCGGCGCAGCTTGAATTCACCGGCCCGGTGGCGCGGGACCTTGCCTCGAAGATCGAATTGCGCGGGGCGGACGGGCGTGTCTATCGGCCCGCGATCGATCCGAATGTCTCGACCGTCGATGCGGTCGAGTTCAAGGGCCCGTTTGCGGAACGCAGCGAAGCGACCGTCGTCGTGCCGAACGATCTGAAGGACGACGCGGGGCGGGCCCTTTCAAATGCCGCGGCGTTTCCGATGAAGGTGCGCATCGACGACGACCCGCCGCTGGTGAAGTTTCCTGCGCGCTTTGGCATCCTCGAAGCGAACGCGCAGCCGGCGTTGCCGGTGACGGTGCGCAACGTCGAGCCGATGCTCGCCGCTTATGCGCTCGATGTCGCCACCGCACCCAGGCGCTCCGCCAAAGGCCGCATCAAGCGCGTCGATACCGACGACGACGTTGCAGTGGCGCAGTGGATGCGCCGCATATTGCGTGAGCCTGAGGCCGACGTGCGCCGCGAATTTTCTCGAAATCGCGGCGAGTACGCGAAGCCGGGTTCACTGCCGATGCTGACGGACGCAGAACGCGCCGCGGCGCAGCCGATCGACATTCCGCGCGCGGAACCGAAAATGGCAATGCAGGTGATCGGCATTCCGCTGCCGCAAACCGGGTTGTATGCAGTGGAGATCGCGAGTGAGCGCCTGGGTCAGGCGCTGCACGGCGAAGCCAAACCGTACTTTGTGTCGGGCGGTGCGCTGGTCACTAATCTGGCGGTGCACTTCAAGCATGGACGTGAATCGTCGCTTGCGTGGGTGACGCGGCTTGATGACGGCAAGCCGGTCGCGGGCGCGCAAGTCCGCGTGACCGATTGCTTGGGCAAGCGCTGGTGGGATGGCGCGACCGACGCCAACGGCATCGCACGCATCGAGCGCGAGCTGCCTCGCCAAAACCGTTGGCAGGAGTGCCCACACGCGCCGAGTGCGTATCTGGTCAGCGCACGCAGCG
>JBDUCU010000050.1:0-19486 GCA_040003315.1 Burkholderiaceae bacterium
CCCTGCGGTGTTCGCGCAAAGGCCTCATAGTTCCTTGAACCAATGCGCTTTGCGCAAGGTTGCTGGACTCGCGTCGCGGTGCGATCGGCACGCGTTTGCTGAACCTAAACGGCGTGGACAACGACCACCCTGAACCCATGGTTCAGGACATTTGGCCGGGCGGCACAGGCGGGGGATCTCCATCAGCGGCTCAGCGGAGTAGTTGAGCGCACCTTCGGTGCTTCAGCGGGTGGCGCTATTCCACACCGGGATTCAGAAAAGCGGTGCACCGCCTGCACCCCCACCGATCCTTCTCCCACGCCTGACGCGACGCGCTTAACCGAGCCCGAGCGAACATCGCGAGTTGGGCTCTGCGGAACTCTGGCCGACTTGAGAAAGTGTTGCCATCGTGATGCATAAGCGTACCGACATCACCGGCGCTGCACGGGCCGGGTCAGGCAGGTTTCGCTGGCGCAATGTGATCGGCTTCAGCGGGCTGGGCCGGTTCGACGCCCGTCAGCGCGCGTCCGAATTCGGCGCCCAGCAGCATGATCTGCGACGTGTAATACACCCACAAAATGATTGCAACGAATGAGCCCGCCGCACCGTACGTCGACGTCGTGCTCGCTCGCCCCAGGTAGAGCGCAATCAATTCCTTGCCGATGACGAACAGCACAGTAGTCGCGAGCGCACTGACCCAGATCGTGCGCCAACCAACTTTAGCGTGCGACAGTCCGCGAAACAGGCCACAGAAAGCACCGAACAACACGGCGGACGAGACGACGAAATTGACGACTTGCAGCAGGATCGTGGTCGAATCCGAGAAGGTCGCCATCCATTTGCTCGCCGCTTCGAGGATCGCGCTAAGCGTCAGCGATACGATCACCAAAAAGCCGAATCCAACCACTGCACCCAAGGCAGCGACGCGCGCGCGCAGCGCTGCGGTCCAGGTCCGCTCGCCCGTGGCTCCCCACGTCTCGTCGATGGCGTCGCTCATTTCGACGAAAACACCCGTGACCCCAAACAGCAAAGTGACAAGGCCGCTGACAACGGCGATGACGCCGCCCGATCTGTCGCTCCATGCGGTCGCCAGCAGCGCCTGAATCGTCTCGGCGCTATGCCTGCCGACCAGGCCGCTCAATTGGCCCACCACATAGCCGCGCGCGGCGTCTTCGCCAAACACCAAGCCGGCGATCGCGACCACTACCAGTAGTAACGGGGCCAGCGCAAAGATCGCATAAAACGCGATTGACGCGCCTTTACGCTGCGCACTATGAGCAATCCACGCGCGAACCGCTTGCACCACGGCGCGCGTAACACTCGACCACACGATGGATTTATTCAAATGGGATCGCTCGCCTTCCGCGCCTAAACCTTGGCGCTGCAGCTGAATTCAGGGCCGTGACACACCCCTAGCAACGCGCGCGCCTGAATTTGCGGGCAACCATGCTTGCGTTGGTTAGACTCGGCACCCTATGCCCGCGGTCCCCGTCTCTATTGCTGGCCCGATCACTCTGGCGTTGATCGTCGGCCTCGGTGTCTTCGTATACCCCTGGTTGCTGATGCATCGATACGGCTACTGGATGGTTGGATCGATGACGATCTTGTTGGGAGCCTCGTTCATCATCTTTCAAGGACGCGCCGCGGGCGACTACGCGGTAGCGATTGCAGCAGCTTGGGCGCTCGGTCCGGTGCTGGCTGGTGTCATCGTCTGGCGGATGGGCCGCAAGGATGAGTAAGCGGTCGACGGTCGGCACCGGCGATATTCTGCCAAGGAAAACGTGAACTACTGGTTGATGAAATCCGAACCCGACGAGTGCTCGATCGACGATGCACTGGCTGCCCCCAACGCGTCCGTCCCATGGACCGGGGTGCGCGGGTATCAGGCGCGCAATCTAATGCGCGATCAGATGCAAATCGGCGACGGTGTTTTCTTTTATCACTCGAGCTGCGAAGAACCTGGTATCGCGGGCCTGGCCGAAGTCGCGAGCGCACCTTACGCTGACCCTACCCAATTCGACCGCAAGAGCAAGTATTTCGATGCAACTGCGACAACCGATGCGCCGCGCTGGATGCTGGTCGATATCAAGGCGCTAATGAAAACACCGCTGGTTGGCCTGGCAGAACTGCGCGAACACCCGGCACTCGCCGAGATGGTCGTGCTCAGGCGCGCCAACCGGCTGTCCATCACGCCGGTGACCGCGGACCAGTGGCGCTACGTCACCACGCGCTTGATCAATTCGCGCACTCAATCCGTTTGCCGCAGCTGATGGACTGGGCTCTGATATCGAGCTTGATCGCGTTGGGAACCGCCACCGGTTTCGTGGCGGGGCTGCTCGGGATCGGTGGCGGCATGATCATGGTGCCATTTTTGACGCTGATATTCACCGCGCGCGGGTATCCCGAGCAACATATCGTCCACATGGCAGTCGCCACATCGCTCGCGACGATCCTGTTCACTTCAATCTCGTCGGTGCGCGCGCATCATCAGCACGGCGCGGTGCTGTGGCCGGTGGTGAAGGTTCTGGCACCCGGCATCGTGATCGGATCGGTGCTCGGCGCACAGATCGCCGGGCGCCTGCCGACTTTTTGGCTCGGGCTCATCTTTGCGGTCTTTGTCGGCGTCTCCGCAGTGCAAATGTTTCTCGATCGCAAGCCGAAGCCCTCGCGAGAGCTGCCGCGGGCGGGCGCGATGTTTGCGGTAGGAAATGCAATTGGATTGATCTCGGCACTGGTGGGGGCAGGCGGCGGTTTCGTGTCGGTGCCTTACCTGGTGTGGAGCAACGTCAAGGTGCACAACGCGGTCGCCACTTCGGCTGCACTCGGTTTTCCGATCGCGGTCGCCGGAACGATCGGCTATGTCCTGGCGGGCCGCGGACAAGCGGGCTTGCCCGAGGGCACGGTTGGATTTATCTATCTTCCTGCGCTGCTGACAATCGCGCTGGCCAGCGTCGTGACCGCTCCGCTGGGCGCGCGCACCGCGCACGCGCTTGACACGCGGCCGCTCAAGCGCATTTTTTCTCTGCTGCTGTTCATGCTGGCCGGCTACATGCTCTACCGGAGCATCAAGGCGGCCTAGTTCCGACTACCGGATAATCTCGAAAAATCCGTCACAGCAGAGCAAGCAACGAGGAACGCGATGACCACCGAACAGTTGATCGGGGCGATAGGTGACCCGATGGTGCGTGAGCTGGCGATGCGCGGTCAAACGCGCACATTTCCGAAGAATGCCGTGATCATCAATGAAGGCGATCGCGGCGATTCTCTGTTCGTGATCCTGGCCGGCAAAGTTAAGGTCTACGTTTCAGATGACGATGGCCGCGAGATGATTCTCGACTCGTACGGGCCGGGCGATTACGTCGGCGAAATGTCGCTCGACGGACGACCACGGTCGGCATCGGTGATGACGCTCGAGCCCACCACGTGCGCCGTCGTCACACGCGACGAACTGCGCTCGGCGATCGCTCAGAATCCGGACGTCGCGATGACCTTGATCAGCACACTGATTGATCGCGCGCGCATCGCAACCGATAACGTAAAGAACCTTGCGCTGATGGACGTTTATGGCCGCGTGGCACGGCTGCTGCTTTCGCTGGCGAAAGAAGAAGCCGGCAAACTCGTTGTGCCGGAGAAAATGACGCAGCAGGACATTGCGGACAGGGTCGGCGCGTCGCGCGACATGATCAGCCGCATTTTTAAGGACCTTACGATCGGCGGCTACGTGACGATCGAGAACCGTCAAATCACGATCAACCGAAAGCCGCCATCGCGCTGGTGATGTTCTGACGTGAATATTCGGCAGCGCAAGCGCGTAACGCTCGGCTGCACTGCAGCCGCGCAGCCTTTACCGTTCACTTATTCCTGCAATGCGGGGGCAACCAGGAGAGTGACATGTTCAACCTGCGAACCGGTCTCGAATCGTGGAGGACGCGATGATCCCGGCTGGACTGATGCGCGACAACGACGAAATCGTCGTCGTCCCGCATAGCGCGGCTTGGTCGGGTCGATTCCGTGTTGAATCGCAGCTGCTGCACGTGGCGCTGAGCGCGCTCAAACCTGTGATCGAACACATCGGCAGCACTGCGGTCGCCGGGCTTGCGGCAAAGCCCATCATCGACATGCTGGTCGGCGTTGAATCGCTGACCGCGTTCGAATCACAGGCGCAACGTCTCGCAGTGTTCGGCTATCAGTACATCCCAGAGTACGAGCGCGCCCTGCCCGACCGGCGGTTTTTCAAGCGCGTCGTGATGGGCGTGCGCACGCATCATGTGCATGTGGTCGAGAAAAACGGCCTTTACTGGAAACGGTATCTGAAATTTCGCAACAGCCTGCGCGACGACCCCTGGATGGCTGCGCGCTATGCGGAATTAAAACGCCGTCTGGCGGCTCGCTACTGCTTTGATCGCGATGCGTACACGAACGGAAAAACCGGATTTATCGAGGCCGTGCTGGCAATGCCGCCGCGTCCAACGGTCAGAGACATCGCCGAGCGCGCAGCCCGAACCATCATTCCATTACGGCAGCCCGCACCGGTGACCCTTTGACGGCAGACGACACCGCGTTGAAGAGGGTGCGGTAGCGCTCGCGCAGAACGTTCTTCTGGACTTTGCCCATCGCGTTGCGCGGCAGATCCCCGACGACGATCGCACGCTTGGGCACCTTGTAATTGGCGATGCGCGCCTTGAGGGAATCGACAACCAGCGTCGGATCCAGTGCGGCGCCGTCCACGCCAACCATCACCGCGACAACCGCTTCGCCGAGATCCGGATGCGGAACCCCGATGACTGCGGACTCGACGACGCCAGGCATTTCGTCGATATAGCCCTCGATCTCCTTGGGGTACACGTTGTAGCCACCCGAGATGATCAGGTCCTTCGAACGGCCAACCAGCGTCAGGTATCGATCGGGAGCGCTGGCCCCGCCGAAATGCCCAACGTCCCCTGTCTTGAACCATCCGTCTGCGGTGAACTCGTCTTGGGTCTTGTCCGGCATACGCCAGTAGCCGGAGAAGACGTTTGGCCCATTCGCCTGAACCGAACCGATTTCGCCCGCCGCACACGGCTTGCTCGCGTCGTCCACAACGCGTAGCCGAACCCCTGGCAGAGGAACTCCGACGGTGCCGGCGATCCGCTCGCCGACGGATTGGGAATAGGGATTCGAAGCCAGCATCAACGTTTCTGACATTCCGTAGCGCTCGAGGATCCGGTGCCCGGTGCGCTGCTCGAACTGCTGATGCGTGTCGGCGAGCAAGGGTGCAGAGCCCGCGATAAAAAGGCGGATTGAGCTGCACTGTCCGCGACCGAACGACGGCGCTGCCAGCAGCCGCGTGTAGAAAGTCGGCACACCCATCATGACCGTCGAGCGCGGCAGGTGCTGCAGAACCTGATGCAGGTCGAACTTCGGCAGCATCACGGTTCTTGCACCCGCAAACAGCGCGGCGTGCGAGGCGACAAAAAGGCCGTGCACGTGGAACAGCGGCAGTGCGTGGAGCAGCACATCGCATCGCCCGGCGTTGCGCTCCGCCTTGAATCCCCAGAATTCGTCGAGCGCAATTGCGTTGGACGTTAGATTGTGATGCGACAACATTGCACCCTTGCTGCGTCCGGTGGTGCCCGACGTGTACAAGATCGCGGCAAGGTCATCGGCCTTGCGATGCACGGTCCGGAAGTGCGGTGAGACCTGCGCAGCAGCGGCCAGCAATGTACCGTCGCGTCTGTCACCCAGCGTCACTACATGCCGACAGCCGGCCGCGTGCGCGATCGCGCTGATTTCGGAAAACCGAGCGGGAGTGCAGATCACAACGCCCGGTTCCGCATCGCGCACGAAGTATTCGAGTTCGGTGCGCTGATACGCCGTGTTCAGCGGCACATAGATCAGCCCCGCGCGCAGCGTCGCGAGATAAAGAAAGAGACACTCGGCCGATTTTTCTACCTGCGCGGCAACGCGATCGCCCGGTCTCAGACCGAGCGAGCCCAGCCACCCGGCGAGGCATCCGCTTGCGAAGTCGAGGTCGCGCCACGTGTAGGCGAGGCCATGATGGGTCTCGATGCAGATTGAATCCAGATCACCTGGAAAACGCCGCTCGATCGCCGCGTACAAGTTTTCGTTGACGGTCATTTGCCAAGAAAGTTCGGCGGGCGCTTTGCCAGAAACGCGCGCACGCCTTCGTGATAGTCATGCGAATTCAGGAACGCAAAACTCTCATCAAGCTCCTGCTGGGTGTAGTCAAGACCGCGCGACTGAAAGCGGCGCACGTTGGCCTTGTTGAGACGTGCCGCGAGCGGTGACCCGGCAGCGATATGCGCGATGCACAGTTGCAGTTCAGTGTCGAACGACGCAGCGGCGACCACGCGCGTGATCAGCCCGCGAACTGCCGCCTCGTCGGCGGTCAGGATGCGACTTTCAAGCAGCAGCTCGGCAGCGACCGCCGGCCCGACCAGGCGCAGCAATGGAACGAGCTCTGGAAGCGCAAGCGGAAACCCGAGACGTCCGATCGGTACGCCGAAGCGACTGTCCCTGGAAGCAAGCCGAATGTCGCACAGCGACGCGATCTCGAGTCCTCCACCGACGCACACCCCTTCGATCGCGGCAACCATCGGAATCGGGCAACGATCGACAGCAACCAGCGCATTGCCGATGGTTTCAAGGTGATACTGGCGTCCACTGGATGGATCATGGCGAACGCGCTCGAACTCCTCGATGTCTGCGCCCGCCGCGAAGTTGCCATTGGCACCGCGGATCACGACGACGCGCAACGACTCTGCGTCGCCGATTTCGTCGAAGGCGCGCGCCAGCTGCTGCCACATCGCAACGCTGACCGCGTTTAGCTTGCCGGGTGAATCCAGGACGACGGTCGCAACATGCCCGTCAACGTGCAGGTCGATCTTGCCGGTCATGGCTTAGTCGAGTTTTGCGCCGGACTCCTTGGTGACAGTGCGATGAACGTCTTGCTCTGAAGTTTTGAACAGCTCGCCCGCCAGATGGATCGCCAACGGACGCGCAAATGCATCAGTGCCCCCACCCGGCGGGAACGGCACGATCAACATATTCGGCCTGCTCGGCCAGGCTGTCTGCGCATCAGCCGAAGAAAATGCAGCGGCCAAGAACGCCACCGCGATGGCTATCAAGATCCTCATGCTGTCTCCTATCTCTATCCGTTGGGCCGCTGCATCTTCGTGCGAACCGCCCGACCGCGTCACACCGGCGTTAAACCAACCGAGCAACTGCCTGGGCATGGACAACATCGCCCTCGAGAAACCGCTCGTGGTACTCCTCGACTTTGGCAAGATCGTACAGGTAGTTAACCATCATTCCGCACGACTGGCGCAGGCCGTTTTTCGAAAGATCCGCAGCCCAGTTGATGCGCTGCAGGCGAGCTCCATTTCCCAAATGAAACTTGGCAACCGGGTCGCCTTGGTCCGTTGGCGAAATGACGCGCAGGTAAATCGACGCAAGCTGGAGCAACGCATTGCGCTCGGCGGTGGTTGCCGCTTCCGGCTTCCAGTTGGCGGTTCGATCCAGCATCCGGGCCTCGTCGAGGCCGAGCGCGTCGCGCGCTGCTCGCACTTTCATCTGCACGGCCTTGGGTACGATGTCGGCCGCATCGGGTCGGTCGAGCCACCGCACGAACCCGGGAATCGGCGACAGGGTGCAAAACGTGCGTATCGAGGCAAATTCCGCATGCAATCGCTCGGCGACGCGCTTGATCAGGAAGTTTCCAAGCGACACGCCTCTCAAACCAGGCTGACAGTTGCTAATCGAGTAAAACGTCGCCACCTTGAACTGCTTCACATCGATAGGCTGCGTACCCTTCTGGATCAGCGGCGCGACGGCGTCGGGCATCGTGGGACCGAGTGCCACCTCGACGAATATCAGCGGCTCTTCGGGCAGCTGCGGGTGAAAGAAAGCGAAGCAGCGGCGATCGGGTTGCAGACGCCGCCGCAGATCGTCCCACCCATCGATCGCATGCACGGCCTCGTGTTGAATGATTTTTTCCAGCAGCTGCGCCGCCGAATTCCAGTCGACTTGCTGCATCTCCAGAAATCCTGGGTTGAACCAGGACGACAGCAAGTGACAAAAGTCCGCTTCCACTGCGGCCAGCCGCGAATGCGACGGCAAGACACGCAGCAATTGGCGCCGCATCTGCACGATGACCGCCGTTCCGCCTGGCGCGCGGTTAAGCCGTCGCAGCAGCTCCTGACGCGGGGGTTCCGCAGCTGCCGTCAGTTGCATCAGCAGCGGCGCAGTAGGGTCTGCGGCGTACTGCTGTGCAGATTGCAGCACCTGCTTGGGGTCGGGCCCGAAATCGTCCTCGAGGTGCTCGAAGAAGCGTAGCTGCGCGGGCTCGGACAACTCGCCGTAATGGCGCAGCGCCGTTGCTGCGTGCGCTGCGCTGTTGGCCTCCCCGCGTGCCGACAGCAGGCGCCGGCAGGTGCGCAGAAACGCTTCGAGTTCGCGCTCGACCAGCAGCCGCTCTGCCGCACCTTTTATTGCGTCAAGAACCGGCATGTCTGCGTCGTAACCACACGAAGCAAACGATGCCGATGACGATCATCGGCACCGACAGCCACTGGCCGGCAGACATTCCGAGCGGCATGTAGCCATACAACGCCTCGGGCTCGCGAAACACTTCGCCGATGATGCGCAGCACTCCGTAGAAAATCAGAAACAGACTGCCGACGGTGCCCGCCGCGCGCGGCTTGCGCGAGTAGACCCACAGGATTGCAAACAATACAACGCCTTCGAGCAAGAACTGATAGATCTGCGACGGATGACGAGGCAGTGCATCGCCTGCCTGTGGAAACACGACCGCCCACGCCAATGATGGATCCGCCACACGACCCCACAGCTCGCCGTTGATGAAGTTGCCGATCCGGCCCGCACCCAGTCCCAGCGGCACCAGCGGCACCACGAAGTCGGCAACCCGCAGAAACGACTTGCCGCGCGTCCTTGCAAACACCGCCATCGCAACGATGACGCCGATGATCCCGCCGTGCGACGCCATCCCGCCCTTCCACACCGCGAAGATGTCGAGCGGATTGGCCAGGTAGTACGACAACGGCCCGTAGAACAACACGTGTCCGAGGCGGCCACCGACGATGGTGCCGATCATTCCGTAGAACAACAGATCGTCGACATCCTGCGACGTCATGTCGCGCCACGGATCGCGCGCGCGCAACTTGCCCAGCACCAGGAACAGAAGGAACCCGATCAGGTACATCAAGCCGTACCAACGGATCGCAAGCGGGCCTATCGAAAGCGCAATGGGATTCAGGTTGTGAACGTAATGCACGCCGCCTCGCGGAGAAAATGCCGTGCCCTATTATTGCTTGATTGACCTGACCCTCCGATACCCATGCCGAACAACGACCGCTCGAAGCACGTGACGCAAGGCGTCGCCCGCTCTCCCAACCGCGCGATGTACTACGCGATGGGCTACAAGGATGGCGACTTCGACAAGCCCATGATCGGCGTTGCCAATGGGCATTCGACGATTACGCCGTGCAATGCCGGTCTGCAGAAACTGGCCGATGCAGCGATCGCCGAGATCGTCAGGTGCGGCGCGAACGCGCAAGTATTCGGCACGCCCACCGTGTCGGACGCGATCAGCATGGGTACCGAAGGGATGAAATATTCGCTGGTGTCGCGCGAGGTGATCGCCGACTCGATCGAAACCTGCGTGCTGGGCCAGTGGATGGACGGAGTCATCGTGATTGGCGGCTGCGACAAGAACATGCCGGGCGGCGTGATGGCGATCGCACGCTGCAACGTTCCGGCGATCTATGTTTACGGCGGCACCGTGAGGCCCGGCCACTACAACGGCAAGGACCTCACAATCGTATCGTCGTTCGAAGCCGTTGGCGAGTTCACCGCCGGGCGCCTGAGCGAAAAGGATTTCAAGGAAATCGAGCGACGCTGCGTTCCAGGATCGGGCTCGTGCGGTGGCATGTATACCGCCAACACGATGAGCTCGTCGTTCGAAGCGCTCGGCATCAGCCTCTTGTACTCGTCGACGATGGCCAATCCGGATGATGAGAAGGCGACCAGTACGGCCGAAAGCGCGCGCGTCCTGGTCGACGCGATCAAGAACCAGCTGCTGCCGCGCCAGATCATCACGCGCAAGTCAATCGAAAACGCGGTGTCTCTGATCATGGCGGTCGGCGGCTCGACCAACGCAGTGCTGCACTTCCTCGCTATTGCGCACTCGGCCAGTGTCGAGTGGACGCTGGATGACTTCGAGCGCGTGCGCCGCAAAGTGCCGGTGCTCGCCGATCTGAAGCCGTCGGGGCGCTATGTCGCAACCGACCTGCACAGGGCCGGCGGCATTCCGCAAGTGCTGAAAATCCTGTTGGTGAACGGGATGTTGCACGGCGACTGCATGACGATCACTGGCAAGACGATGGCCGAGATGCTGGCCGATGTTCCCGCCGAGCCGCGCGCGGATCAGGACGTTATCCGGCCATTTTCGAATCCGATGTATGCGCACGGGCATCTGGCAGTCCTGAAGGGCAATCTCGCGCAGGAAGGATGCGTGGCGAAGATAACGGGGTTGAAGAATCCAGCGATCACGGGCCGCGCGCGCGTCTTCGATTCGGAGGAGGCAGCGCTCGATTCGATCCTTGCTGACCGCATCCACCCAGGCGACGTGATGGTGATCCGCTACGAAGGGCCCAAAGGCGGACCAGGCATGCGCGAAATGCTGGCGCCGACATCTGCGCTGATCGGAAAAGGCCTGGGAGAAAGCGTGGGGCTGATCACTGACGGCAGATTTTCCGGTGCCACATGGGGCATGGTGGTTGGTCACGTTGCTCCGGAGGCGTACGTGGGTGGCAACCTAGCGCTGGTCCACGAAGGCGACTCGATCACGATCGATGCACACAAACTGCTGCTGCAGCTCAACGTGACCGAAGACCAGTTACACCGGCGCCGCGCGTTGTGGAAGCAGCCAGCGCCGCGGTATACGTCCGGGGTGTTGGCGAAGTTCGCGAAAATGGCATCAACTGCCAGCAAGGGCGCGATTACCGACGAGCATCTATTCGACTAGCGCCGACGCAGGCGATTAACGCCGCAGGCGTGGATTCTTGTCGACCTCCAGGCGCTTCTTGATCCGGTCGCGCTTGATCTTGTCGATTTCGTCGAACGCCTTTTTCTTGTCCATGCCCAGCCGCTTCTCGACCAACTCGAACCACAGGAAACCGACGACGAACGGAAGCACGACCCACCACCACGAAATGGCGCCAAAGACGCTGATATCCAAGGCTTTCAACAGGATGAGCGCTACGCCGGCCCAGATAAACCACATGGTGTCACCTATTGCTGACTGACTGAATGCGAATATAGCCCTCGACAAGGCTGAGTCACGCCGCGTATTTGGGGTCAACCGCTTGGGGGCTTTGCCGTTAAACTTAACCTGAGACCGAAGTCTGCCGCCCGACAAGATCAGGTGCCCAAAACGGGCTGGCGGAACAACAACGCGGAGTGACAAATGAGCAAAAATCTCGCAGGTGCCGTTATGGTTGCGTGCGGCATGCTGACGATTGCCGCGCCGGCATTCGCCAGCGCAGAGCTGGCCAAACAGAAGAACTGCCTTGCGTGCCACGCCGTCGACAAAAAGCTGGTTGGCCCTGCCTATAAGGACGTTGCCGCCAAGTACAAGGCCGACAAGAATGCCCCGGCCACGTTGGCGAAGAAGATCCGCGAGGGCGGCGTCGGCGTCTGGGGTCAGATTCCGATGCCTGCCAACCCTCAGGTCAACGAGCAGGAAGCACAAGCGCTCGCCAAATGGGTGTTGTCGATGTAACGCATTTCCGATTCAGACAAGGGCGCAATTTGCGCCCTTTTTTGTTTGAACTGGGCGAGAGTACGGTTTACGGCACGCGAGACGGCAACTGCACCGCGGTCGGATAACCGCTGACCAGATCAGCGATCACCTGACCGCTGCCGGCGGCCAGGGTCCACCCCAGCGTTCCATGGCCAGTGTTTAGGTACAGCCCCTCAATCACGGTGGCCCCCAGGTATGGCACGTTCGACGGCGTCAGCGGGCGCAATCCGGCCCAATAACGCGGCTGCGAAAAATCGCATGCGCCGGGAAACAGCGTTTGAGTGCGCCGCGTCAGTGCCTCGCACCGCGCTTGGTTCAGTTCGAGTCCAGCACCCCCGAGCTCGACCGTACCCGCGACGCGTAAACGCTGATCGAAACGCGAAAATACGATCTTGAACTCATCATCGGTCAAGCTCACGCTCGGTGCGCGCGTCGAGTCCGTGATATCGAACGTTGCCGAATATCCTTTCGCGGGAACGATCTGCAAGTGAATCCCGAGTGGGGCCAGCAGCGCGCGCGTGTGCGCGCCGAGGCACGCCACGACCGCGTCAGCACTCAGGCGCGCGATAGAACCGTTGGCACCTACAACGTCTATTCCCTCGCAGCGGCCATCGCCAATCAACACGCGCTGCACGGTCGTATTCAGTAAAAATTGGGCACCCTGCTGCGCGCACCGCTCGGCGAGCTGCACGGTGTAAGCGTGCGCATCGCCCGACTCGTCTTCTTTACAATAGTCAGCGCCGACGATGCGGTCACGCACCGGCGCCAGCGCCGGTTCCAGCGCCACCGCTTCGTCCGGTGAGATCGAGCGTCGATCACAGCCCAGCGAGCGCATTAACGCCGCCGAAGTGCGCGCCAGTTCAAAGTCGGCGGTATCAGTGTAGAAGTGCAGAATGCCGCGCTCGCTGTGCGGATAGTCGAGCGCGATTTCGGCGCGCAGTTGCTTCAAGACGCTGCGGCTGTAGAGCGCAAGGGCTACCAGCCTTCGCGTATTTTGCGCAGCACGCGCAGCCGTACATTCGCGTAGAAAAGCCAATCCCCAAGCCCACTGCTCGGCACTAAAGCGCGGGCGAAATAGCAGCGGAGCTTCCTCTCGGCCAAGCCATTTCAGCACCTTGCGCGGAGCTCCGGGATTAGCCCACGGTTCAGCGTGGCTGACTGAGATCTGGCCGCCGTTGGCGAAGCTCGTCTCGCGGCCGGCGCCTGTTTGCCGCTCGATCACAGTGACATCGTGTCCGGCCTGACGCAGGAACCAGGCACACGTCACACCGACCACGCCGGCGCCCAACACGAGCACGCGCAATGTTGACTCCCGTCAAATGGGTTAGTGTACGAAGCGCGTCACTGCCGGCCGAACGTGAATTCGGCGATTGGCCGACGCTCGCTTGCCGCGCTTTCCACCGTGAGTACAATTCTGCCGTTCGTCTGCCTGGCCCCTCCAATATCGTCTGGCGCTGCGGGCATTGCTGCACAACATTAAGCCGAGGAGAAAACAAACCATGAACCATCAGTTTTTGAGATTCGCACCCGTGGCGATTGCCGCCGCGTTAGCGCTGACAGCTTGCAACCGGCAAGAGCCCCCTGCTACCAAGACAGCGGCCCCTGCGCCCGCGCCCGCCAAGGCGGCCGGTTCGGACGTGGTCAAAATTGGTCACGTCGGCCCGATCTCGGGCGCCATCGCCCACTTGGGTAAGGACAACGAAAACGGCGCACGACTCGCCGTTGAGGAGATCAATGCCGCCGGTGGCGTCAAGCTCGGCGACAAGACCGTCATGCTCGAGCTCGTGACCGGCGACGACAAAGCCGATCCGAAGGACGGCACATTGGTCGCACAGAAGATGATCGACGAAGGTGTTGTCGCGGTCGTCGGTCATTTGAATTCGGGCACGACGATCCCGGCGTCGAAGCTGTATTCGGACGCAAACCTGTCGCACATTTCGCCGTCAGCCACCGCGGTCAAGTTGACCGAACAAGGATTCAAGACCACGTTCCGCGTGGTTGCCCGCGATGACAAACAAGGTGCCGCGCTCGCTAATTTTGCCGCCGGCCCTTTGAAGGCGAAAACCGTTGCGATTATCGACGACCGCACACCCTATGGCCAGGGTCTCGCTGACGAATTCGAAAAGTTCGCCAAGGAAAAAGGAATAAAGGTCGTTGGCCGTGAATTCACGAACGACAAAGCGAGCGATTTCAACGCCATTTTGACCAAGGTGCGCTCGTTGAAGCCCGATGTGGTGATGTACGGCGGAATGGACGCCACCGCCGGCCCGATGGCCAAGCAGATGAAACAGCTTGGCATGAAGTCGACGCTGATCGCAGGTGACGGCGTCTGCTCGCCAGAGTTCATCAAGCTGGCCGGCAATGCAGCCGGCATCCTGAAATGCTCGAACGCCGGCGAAGCCGTTGAGAAGCTTGCCAAAGGCGCAGATTTCGTCGCGAAGTACAAGAAGCGCTTTAACACCGACGTGCAGGTATATTCGCCGTATAGCTACGACGCCGTGTATGTCATTGTCGAAGCGATGAAAAAGGCCGGCAAGGCCGATCGTGCTGCGATCACCACCGCATTGCGCGACACCAACTATGACGGTCTGACCGGGAAGGTTGCCTTTGATGCCAAAGGCGACATCAAGGACGGGGCCATTTCGATGTTCGAAGTGAAAGACGGCAAGCTCTCGTACGTCTCGACTGTTCGCTAATCACTACAGCGTGATCAAACGGCGCCCCGCGGGCGCCGTTTTTTTTATGTGAATCCGGTCGGCCTTGCTACGATGCCGCCGACGCTATGGCGGGACCAACCCGTAGGGGATCGCGGATGGAATTACTTCTGCAGCAGATCATCAACGGCTTGGTCCTCGGCAGCATGTATGCGTTGATCGCCCTCGGCTACACAATGGTCTACGGGATCCTGAATCTAATCAACTTTGCGCACGGCGATGTGCTGATGGTCGGCGCCTTGACCGCGCTGTCGACGATTCTGTTTCTGCAGCCGATGTTCGTCGATGCACCCGGATGGTTGCTGCTGGCGGTTGGTGTGCTGGCCGCGATCCCGGTGTGCATCACGATTAGCCTGATCATCGAGCGCGTTGCTTACCGGCCGTTGCGCAACGCACCGCGCCTCGCGCCGTTGATCACTGCCATTGGCGTCTCGATTTTGCTGCAAACGTTCGCGATGATCGTATGGGGTCGCAACTTCCTCACTTTCCCATCGTTGCTCGATGACCGGCCCATCGAATTTTTCGGAGCAACGCTGACAACGACGCGCGCGCTCGTCATCGTCACCTCGGCAGTCATCATGACGGGCTTAATGCTGCTGGTGAATCGCACCAAGCTTGGCCGCGCGATGCGCGCCACCGCCGAGAACCCGCGCGTCGCAGGACTGATGGGCGTCAATCCCAACTATGTGATCGCTCTTACGTTTGCCATCGGGGCCGCGCTCGCCGCAGTTGCCGGGGTTATGTGGGCGGCCACGTATTCCACCGCGCACTTTTTCATGGGATTCACGCCTGGATTGAAAGCGTTCACCGCTGCTGTGCTGGGCGGCATCGGCAACATCCCGGGCGCGATGCTAGGTGGTCTGCTGCTCGGTTTGATCGAGGCGCTTGGCGCGGGCTATATCGGCGATCTGACCAACGGCGTTTTGGGCTCGCACTATCAGGACATCTTCGCGTTCCTCGTGCTGGTGGGTGTCCTGATCTTCCGGCCGTCAGGGCTGCTCGGCGAGCGTGTGGCCGATCGCGCTTAGGCACGCGCAGCATGCGCTTTCTTCTTCCGCGTTTGAGCAGAGATCCCCGTGCTGCATGGATCGCCGCCTTATTTCTCGCCGCCACGCTAATGGCGCTACCTTGGGTTGCAGGTCACTTCGGTAACGCATGGATTCGAGTTCTTGCGTTCGCTTGTTTGTATGTGATGCTGGCGCTCGGCTTGAATATCGTCGTCGGCTTCGCCGGCTTGCTCGACCTCGGCTACATCGCGTTTTATGCGGTCGGCGCGTACATGTACGCGCTGCTGGCCTCGCCACATCTGACGCAACAGTTCGCGTGGATCGCGCAGATGTTTCCGGACGGTTTACACCTGTCAATCTGGCTCGTGGTGCCGTTTGGAGCTGCGATCGCGGCCTTTTTCGGCATCGTGCTTGGGGCACCCGTCTTGAAGCTGCGCGGTGATTACCTCGCGATCGTCACACTGGGGTTTGGCGAGATCATCCGCATTTTCATCAACAACCTGAACTCCCCGCTCAACGTTACCAATGGCCCCCAGGGCATCACGCTGATTGATCCCATCACAATCGCCGGCATCACCTTTTCGAAAACCATAAATTTCTTCGGTTACGAGATTTCATCACTGGTGCTGTACTACTACCTGTTTCTCGCGCTGGCGATTATCACGGTCGTCATTTGCATTCGCTTGCAGGATTCGCGGCTGGGACGCGCGTGGATGGCGATCCGGGAAGACGAGATCGCCGCGAAAGCGATGGGGATCAACGTGCGCAACGTCAAGCTGCTGGCATTCGCACTGGGCGCAACATTCGGCGGCGTCGCTGGCGCCATGTTCGCTTCCTTTCAAGGATTCGTGTCACCGGAATCCTTCGTGCTCAATGAATCCATCATTGTTCTGGCGATGGTCGTGCTCGGTGGAATCGGCCACGTACCGGGAGTGATTGTGGGCGCCGTATTGTTGGCGGTTCTACCCGAACTCTTGCGATATACGGTCGAGCCCGCTCAGATGTTCTTGTTCGGCACTGTGATTCTGCCGGCCGAGATTTTGCGGATGATGCTGTATGGCCTCGCGATGGTGCTGATCATGCTGTATCGGCCAAGAGGCTTGTGGCCGGCCCCTGAGCATGGAGTCAATCCAGTCGTGCAGCTGCATTCGCGGCTTGTTGCCTGAGCGTAGTTGCCAGTGGCCGACGTCGTTCTCAAAGTATCGGGCGTCAACAAACGCTTCGGTGGATTACAGGCGCTGTCGGATGTGGGTGTTCAAATCGCGCGCGGTGAGATCTATGGGCTGATCGGGCCCAACGGGGCCGGCAAGACAACATTTTTCAACGTTGTCACTGGCTTGTACGCACCGGACTCCGGAAGCTTCGAGCTCGACGGCAAACCCTACTCGCCGAGCGAGGTTCACAAGGTCGCGGCCGCAGGCATCGCCCGCACGTTTCAAAACATCCGGTTGTTTCCCGATATGACCGCGATGGAAAACGTGATGGTCGGCCGCCACGTTCGTACCAAGGCCACCGTTCTCGGTGCGATCCTGCGCACGGGCGCCACCGTCGCTGAGGAGCGCGCGATCAGGAAACGCTCGCTGGAGCTGCTCGAATACGTCGGCGTCGCTAAGTACGCCGATTATCAAGCGCGCACGCTCGCGTACGGAGATCAACGCCGCCTCGAAATCGCGCGCGCACTTGCGACCGAGCCTAAGCTGCTCGCGCTCGATGAACCCGCGGCCGGCATGAATGCCACCGAAAAACTCGCGCTGCGCGCGTTGCTCGAAGCGATTTGCCGAGACGGCGTCACGATCCTGCTAATCGAGCACGACGTCAAACTCGTGATGGGGTTGTGCGATCAGGTCACCGTGCTCGACTACGGCAAAGTGATCGCTGTCGGCGCGCCAGGCGACGTGCAGCGTAGTCCGGCCGTCATCGAAGCGTATCTGGGTGCGGCTCATACGAACGTGGCCACCAAGGCGTCGGCATGACCGGCATCGTATTGAGCGTGCGCGGCCTCAAGGTTGCCTACGGCGGAATTCAAGCCGTCAAGGGCATCGACCTGGAAGTACGCGCAGGAGAGCTCGTGACGCTGATCGGCGCCAACGGCGCCGGCAAGACGACGACGCTAAAAGCTATCACCGGCACACAAGCGTGGAGCGGTGAAGTCGACTACTTGGGCACATCTAACAGGGGGCAGGCGCCGTATCAGCTGCTGGCCAAAGGTTTGACGATGGTGCCAGAGGGCCGTGGTGTGTTCGCGCGCATGAGCGTCACTGAAAATCTGCAGATGGGCGCATTTGTGCGCAAGGATGTCGACGGCGTCAGGCGCGACATCGATCAAATGTTCACTGTCTTTCCGCGCCTGAAGGAACGCGCCAAGCAACTTGCGGGAACACTATCGGGCGGCGAGCAGCAAATGCTCGCGATGGCGCGTGCGTTGATGAGCGAGCCCAAACTGTTGCTGCTCGATGAGCCGTCGATGGGCCTTGCACCCATCCTCGTCGAAAGGGTGTTCGAAGTGATCCGGTCGGTCGCCGAAAGGAAAGTGCCGATGCTGCTGGTCGAACAAAATGCACGGCTTGCGTTGCAAGTTGCGCACCGCGGATACGTGATGGAGTCCGGCTTGATCACCTTGTCGGGCGATGCGAAGTCTCTGCTGAACGATTCGAAGGTGCGTGAAGCGTACCTAGGGGAAGCGGCCTGAAACATCCACTTCAGGCAAACAGCGACAGCGTCCTCGGAGAGAAATACTGCGGGTTGGGCAGCACATCTGCGACCTCAATATCTGAAAGCCCCATCCAGCGGGCGAAGGTCGCCGCCTACTGATCGACCGAGGTGGTTGGAATGAGCGCCCCTGCCCGGCATCGCTGCTGGTTCCCACGGCAACCACCGGAAAGCGTGCATAGATGGCGCGGCCGCATACGGCGACCGCGACACGAACGAGGCGGTCATGATCCTCGAGGACCACGGGCCTGGAATGGTGGATCCGAAGCGAATGCTGCAGCCGTTCGAGAGAGGCGACGCCAGTCGCGGCCAGGGCGGTGCCGGCCTCGGCTTGGCGATTGTGGCGAGAATCGTCGAGCGGCACGCAGGAACTTTGGACTCGTGTCCGGACCAGCCGGTGATGCGCGCGCGATCGTGCGGTTTGCGCTGTCGAGATAACGATGCGCAACCGGTTGGACGCTGTGACGCTTGCGCGAAACCCGAATCGTGTGATCTTCCGACTCTGCTACCGTCGCTTTCACGCACCGTATGGTCTTTCACACTCTGTCGGACGTCGAGGAATGGACGCTGGAACACGGCGGTCTTGACGCGCTCAACGAGGCTATCGCGCGCGGGGCTTTCGGCACCGATCCACAGTCGATTCGCACGGCGATTCGATATATCGAACGTGAAGAACTGAAGATTGCGGAAAAGCAAGAGCGTGAAACCCGCCGCCAGCGTGTCGTCGACGCCGCCGAAAAGTCCGCGCGCGCAGCTCATCGCAGTGCCCGCGAAGCTTTGATCAGCCGCTGGATAGCGATCGGGTCGGCGCTCGTCGCCGTGCTCGCCGCGATGATGACGTGGGTGCACTCGGGCCGGAGTCTTTTCTAGACGTCGCGAGGTAGATCACCCGCAAAACATCCCCAGCTGATCGCAGCCGGCAGCGGCCCTGCGGCGGAATACAATGCACTCGGTGACAAGTGTTTTTACCAACCCCTCAACCACGATGGGTAACTTATGAATCAGATCGTGCAAACCCCCTCCGACTATCGCGGCACGGAAGCTCTGGTCGTCGAGCGCAATCGAGTTTTGCGCAACACCTACTGGCTTCTGGCGTTATCGATGATTCCGACCGTCCTGGGCGCGTGGATCGGCGTATCAACGGGCATCGCGAGCGCGATGTCGCCCGGCATCAGCCTGATCGTCTTTCTGGCCGGTGCATTCGGATTCATGTTCGCGATCGACAAAACCAAGAACTCGGCCGCCGGCGTGCCGGT
>JBDUCU010000051.1:0-19455 GCA_040003315.1 Burkholderiaceae bacterium
GTACCTTGGCGTTGTCGAACGGCTTTTTCTGCGTGTTGAAGTCGAGCTCGACGATCGGGGACTGCATTTCGTAACCGCGCGTGGTAACTGCGATATGCGGCAGCGCCTGCAGACGCTTTACATCGAGCGGCAGAATGGCGCTAAAGCCGCCGATCTGCACTTCCTGCGTTTCTATTGCAGCCGCGCGCGTTGCGCCATCAGCGATGAAGCGCGCCACGATGCGATCAAGATACGGTCTGCCCTGGCGCCAGTAGTCGTTGTTGCGGTCGAAGCGCATGTACTGGCCTTTCTGCCACTCGACGAATTTGAACGGACCGGTGCCGATCGGCTTGTTGGCGCTGGGATGGTTGGCGATGTCACCCGTGCCGAACACGTGCTTCGGCAGCATCGGTGATTCGTAGCTCGACAGCGCCATCAGCATGTACGGCGCCGGCTCGGACAGGCGAAAGACGGCTGTGCTCGCATCCGGCGTGTCGATCGCCTCGACTGCGCGGAACGTGTTCACGCCGCGCGGATGCACTTTCTTCAGAACGTCCAGGATCGTGAACTTGACGTCCTCGCTTGTGAAGGGCTGACCGTCGTGAAACTTGACACCCCGGCGCAGCTTGAAGGTGATCGTCTTGCCGTCGGGACTCACCGTCCACGACTCAGCCAATCCCGCCACGGGCCGCAAGTTGAAGTCATATTCGAGCAGCCCGTCGTACACCTTGGTCGCGACCTGGCCGATCGGGCCCGACGTGCTCTGATAAGAGGCAAGTGTCGGCGGTTCCGGTTGCACCACCATCACCAGCGTGCCGCCCCGCTGCGGAGTACCTTGTGCGAGCGATGCGACAGGAACAAGCGCCGTGATGATGGCCGTAGCAACGGCGAGCGAACGCGCGATATGTAGCAGACCTTGCATGCATGCCTCCTCGGTTTTGGCCGACGCTCGGATGAACGCCCGCGTCTTCCCGTCCAGCGTGCCATCCTATTGCAGGTGAGGGGGCTTGAGAAGCTCAGCAACAATTATTTCAGCGGCAACAATGTAGAAAAGCTGTCCGAAGCGACAGCCGGTGCACGAGTGTAGGATTCAAAATTTGCTTGCAACTCTCACCGTCGACGGCACCGAGGACGCAGTACTAAGGAGACAACGATGGGCCACGCCGAAACAAAGGTTCAGGACGCGCTGCATGCGAAACCGGTGTCGATGGACGAGTACTGGATGCCGTTCACGCCGAATCGCGACTTCAGGCATGAGCCGAAGATGGTCGTGCGAGCAGAAGGCATGTATTTATGGAGTGATCGTGGCGAGCGCCTCATCGATGCCTCATCCGGCCTGTTCTGTGTCAATGCAGGCCACTGCCGCACCGAGATCGCGCAGGCGGTCGGCGCCCAGCTGGCAGAGCTGGACTTCATCGCACCGTTCACGCGCGGGCACCCCAAACAGTTTGAACTTGCAAGCCGGGTCGCCGAATTGACGCCTGGGGACTTGAATCGCATTTTTTTCACCAACTCAGGCTCGGAAGCGGTCGACACCGCGATGAAAGTGGCGCTCGCCTACTGGCAGGCCAAAGGCCAAGGCGGCCGCACGATGTTTATCTCGCGCGAGCGGGCGTATCACGGCGTGAATTTCGGGGGCGTTGCGCTGTCGGGGCTGGCCAATAACCGCCGCCGTTTCGGGCCGACGCTGCCCGGGATTGCGCATATGCGGCATACGCATATTAAGGAAAATTTCTTTCAGCCTGGCGAAGGCAAGCACGGTGTCGAGCTGGCCGAAGAACTGGTCCGGCTGATCAACCTGTACGGCGCTGAAAACATCGCGGCGTGCTTTGTCGAGCCAATCGCGGGTTCGACCGGATGTCTGGTGCCACCGGCCGGGTACCTTCAGCGGTTGCGAGAGATTTGCGACGCGAATTCGATCTTGCTTGCATTCGACGAAGTGATTACCGGATTCGGACGCACCGGCCAGACGTTCGCTGCGCAAAGCTTCGGGGTGACGCCGGACCTGATGACGATGGCAAAGGGCATCACGAACGGCGCGCAGCCGATGGGTGCGGTTGCCATTAGCGAGCGCATCCACGACGCGATCTTCAACGCGGCCGGCGACGGCGCGATCGAGTTCTTTCACGGCTACACGTACTCGGGGCATCCAGCGGCGTGCGCGGCCGGCCTTGCCACGCTCGATATCTACCGGCGCGAAGGGCTGTTCGACCGCGGGCGCGCGCTATCGCCGTATTTTCTAGAGGGTCTGTTCTCGTTGCGCGACGTCCCCGTTGTTTCGGATATCCGTGGGTACGGGATGTTCGGGGCGTTCGACATGCACGCCGACGGTGTTGCGGGTAAACGCGGACATACGCTGCAGAAGAAGCTGTTCGACAATGGGCTGCATCTGAAAGCCACTGGCGACAGTGCCATCGTAGCGCCGCCGCTGATCGCCGAACGCGCGCACATCGACAGCATCGTCGAGATTTTGCGGCGGACTTTGAAGTCCATCTAATTTTGGGTTGTACAAAGGGAGGCTAGGCATGAAGCGCTTTATCGCAAGCTTGTCGGCGATCACGGCATTGGCCGTATCGAACTTGGCAGTCGCGCAAACGAAAGAAGTGACGATCGGTTATCAGGATATGGTGGTCCCGTATCGCGCCGCGCAGGAGGCAAAGGAGCTCGAGAAGGCAACCGGTTACAAAATCAACTGGAAGCAGTTCGGCGGTGGCGGTGAAGTCATCAAGGCGATGGCGTCGGGCGCGGTACAGATCGGCGAAGTCGGCTCGGCGGGCATCGCGGCCGCAGTATCGCGCGGAGAGCCGCTCGAACTGTTCTGGATCCTCGACGACATTGGCAGCGCGGAAGCACTGGTTGTCAAGAACAGCTCCGGCATCAAGACGCTGGCTGATCTGAAAGGCAAGAAGATTGCGATGCCGTTCAATTCGACCACTCACTTCCACACCATGGTCGCGCTCGAGCAGGCGAAGATCAACCCCGCTGAAGTCCAGATTCTCAACATGCGTCCGCCAGAGGTCCGCGCCGCCTGGCAACGCGGCGATATCGATGCAACGTTCATCTGGGATCCAGTACTAGCCGAAGCGAAGAAGGACGGCACTGTGATATTGACGTCGGGAAAGATCTCCGCGGACACGGGCAAGGCGACGTTCGATGGCTATGTCGTCAACCGCGACTGGGCCAAGACGCACAAGGACTTCATGGTCAAGTTCGTCAAAGTGCTTGCCGCCGCGGATGACAACTACCGCAAGAACAAGGCGAAGTACGCCAAGGACTCGACCGAGGCGAAGGCGATTGCGAAGTGGTCGGGCGCAAAACCCGAGGACGTACCGGCCAGCATGGGCCTGTATGCGTTCCCGACCGCGCAGGAGCAGGCGACGAAATGGCTCGGCGGCGGCAAGGATTCGATTGCCGCGAAGGCGTTGACCGCAACGGCTGATTTTCAGCTGACGCAGAAGCAGATCGAGAAGAAGTTGCCGGATTACTCAGTGGCAGTGAACCCAGCGTACGTGCAGGACGCAATGAAATAGGGGTTCCGCTGAGCAAGCTCGAAGTCCGTCATCTTTCGGTTCACTACACCGGCCGCCACGGAGCGGCCGGTACGCACGCACTGTCAGACATCAATCTTGCACTCGATCCCGGCGACTTCGTCGTCGCGCTCGGCGCTTCCGGATGCGGCAAGACCACGCTGCTTTCGTGCATCGCGGGGTTCATGCCTTTCTCATCAGGGGAAATCGCCCTCGACGGCAAACCCGTAGTCGGGCCCGGGGCCGAGCGCGGCGTCGTGTTTCAGAAGCACGCGCTGATGCCGTGGCTCAATGTGGTAGAAAACGTCGAGTTCGGGCTGAAGATGCGCGGCCTCGGCAAATCCGAGCGGCGGGAGATTGCGCTGCAGAAACTCGCCGCGGTCGGCCTCGAAAAGTTTGCCGCGTCTGCTGTGTATCAGATCTCCGGCGGCATGCAGCAGCGGGTCGGACTCGCGCGCACGCTGGCGAGCGATCCGGAGGTGATGCTGATGGACGAGCCGCTCGGAGCGCTCGACTCGCTGACTCGCGAGCAGCAGCAGGAGCTGATCCTCGTGCTTTGGTGGAAAACACAGAAGATGTTTTTCTTTATCACGCACAGCGTCGAGGAAGCGCTGTTTCTGGCGACCGAACTCGTCGTGATGACACCGTCGCCCGGTCGCATCGCGCATCGCTACCGGCTCGATTTCGGGCGCCGCTTTATCGAATGCGGAGATGCGCGTGCGGTCAAGTCCGATTCCGAATTCATTCGCATTCGAGAGGAAGTGCTGCAGGTGATTCACTCGGCGCCACGAGTGCGCGAAGCGGCGTAGCTTTACGGGGATCCCGATGAGCACGCCCGGTCATGTTGAGGTGGCAACAAACGCCACTGCACCGATGGAATCGGCGGCTGCGACCCCGGTCCGCCAAGTCAGTGGTTACAGCGTGCCGGGAGAAGGCTCGAGTACAACGATCGCCGTCGTCACCGTAATCGCCCTGTTATCGCTGTGGTGGGTGGCGACACACAATGGCTGGATCCGCGACCTTTTTCTGCCGCAACCGGAGCGCATCATCAAGAGCTTCGCGGACGCCTGGAGGGGCGACATCCAGGGCGGTCGTCCGCTGGCCGAGCATTTCGGCTGGAGCTTGTTCCGCGTTTTCGCCGCGTTCGGACTCGCGTGCCTGAGCGCCATTCCGGTTGGGATTGCGATGGGAGTTTCGCGCATCGCGCGCGGCATATTCGACCCTCCGGTTGAGTTCTACAGACCGCTGCCGCCGCTCGCCTACCTGCCGTTGATCGTGATCTGGTTTGGGATCGAGGAAACCGCCAAGGTCGTGTTGATCTACCTTGCGTGCTTTGCCCCGCTTGCGATGGCGGCGCGCGCCGGCGTCAAAGGGGTGATGATCGAGCAGATCAACGCGGCGTATTCACTCGGGGCCTCGAAGTGGCAGGTCATCCGCCACGTCGTCATTCCCGCCGCATTACCCGAGATCTTCACCGGGATGCGGATCGCGATCGGTTTCGGTTGGACGACGCTGGTTGCCGCCGAAATGGTTGCTGCCACAGCGGGCTTGGGTCAAATGGTTCTCAATGCGTCGAATTTCCTGCGCACCGATGTGGTCATCATGGGCATCTTCGTGATTGGCATCGTTGCGTACGCATTCGACCTGCTGATGCGCCACATCGAGCGTGCCGTTGTGCCATGGAAGGGCCGCGCGTAACGCGGTGGGCCAGCGTGTAGCACGGTCTCGCGCTACGATTTGCCAGACAGCGATAGGGGAAACGATGATTCACTTCGTGGTGCACGACGAGAACGATTCGGTTGGTGTCGTGGTTGTCGAAGGCATTTGTGCGGGCGACGAACTGACCGGCTGGATCATGGATCAGGACAAGACGCTGCACACCAAGGTCCTGAACGACGTTCCGATCGGCCATAAGATCGCGATCCGCGATCTGAAGAACAACGACACGGTGATCAAGTACGGCACCGACATCGGACGCACGATCGCGCCGATCAAAGTGGGCGAGCATTTGCACGTGCACAACGTCAAGACCAAGCGGTGGTAAGTGAGGGTGGTGAGCTGATGCAAAAAACGTTTCAGGGATATCGCCGCGAAAACGGCCGTGTCGGCGTGCGCAACCACGTCATCGTCCTGCCGGTTGACGATTTGTCGAACGCCGCATCGGTCGCGGTGGCCAACAACATCAAGGGGGTGATGGCGTTGCCGCACCCCTATGGGCGCCTGCAGTTCGGCGCGGATCTCGAGCTGCACTTTCGCACCTTGATCGGTACCGGCAGCAATCCGAACGTCGCCGCGGTGGTGGTGATCGGCATCGAGGATCAGTGGACGCAGAAGATCGTCGAAGGAATTGCTGCGACCGGCAAACCGGTTATCGGCTTCGGCATCGAACAACACGGCGACCATGACACGATCATGCGGGCGTCGAAGGCGGCGCGGGAATACGTTCAGTGGGCGAGTGAGCTTGAGCGTGAGGAATGTCCGATCGACAGTTTGTGGGTGTCGACCAAGTGCGGTGAATCGGACACCACGTCAGGATGCGGCGCCAATCCAACCGTCGGCAATGCATTTGACAAGTTGTATCCGCTGGGCACGACGCTGGTGTTCGGAGAAACGACCGAGTTGACCGGTGGCGAGCACCTCGTTGCGGAGCGATGCCGCACGCCAGCGGTGCGCGAGAAGTTCATGCAATACTTTAACCGTTACCAGCAAGTGATTGATCGACATAAGACAAGTGACCTGTCCGATTCGCAGCCGACGAAGGGCAACATCCTCGGCGGCCTGACGACAATCGAGGAGAAAGCGCTCGGCAACATTCAGAAAATCGGCCGCCAGTGCAAGATCGACGGCGTGCTCGACAAGGCCGAAGCGCCGACCGGACCGGGCCTGTGGTTCATGGATTCATCATCGGCCGCTGCGGAAATGGTGACGCTGTGCGCAGCATCGGGTTACACGGTTCACTTCTTTCCGACCGGTCAGGGCAACGTGATCGGCAACCCGATCCTGCCGGTGATCAAGCTGTGCGCCAATCCGCGCACGGTGCGAACCATGCGCGAACACATCGATGTCGATGTGTCAGGCCTGCTGCGGCGCGAGATGTCGCCCGACGAGGCGGGTGATGCTTTGCTCGACATGATGTATCGCACGGCGAACGGTCGGCTCACCGCAGCCGAGGCGCTCGGTCATCGCGAATTTGTGCTGACCCGGCTGTACGAGAGCGCTTAATGTCGGCAGAGTCGCTGCAGGTGTCGGTGTGGCGCGGAATCGAAGAGGGCTGCTACGTCGATTACGAAGTGCCCCGCCGCACCAGCCAGACGGTGCTCGACGTCGTCACTTACATCCAGCGCAAGCTCGATTCGACGCTGGCATATCGCTATGCCTGCCGAGTCGGCATGTGCGGTTCCTGTGCAATGACTGTCAACGGAGTGGCGCGCTGGACATGCCGCACCCACGTGGCAGCGGTTGCTAAGAATGATCGGGTTCAAATCGGGCCGCTTGCGCATTTGCCAGTGGTGCGCGACCTGGTGACCGACATGCGTGAGTTTTTCGACAAATGGGCGCGCGCGAAGGGCCAGTATCGCGGCGCGCGCACACGGCACGAAGACTTCGAGGTCGTGAAGCCCGAGAGCAAGCAAGCACGGGCGTTGCAGGCCGGCATCGAATGTATCGGCTGCGGCGTCTGCTACGCGTCGTGCGATGTCGTCGGGTGGCGACCCGAGTATCTGGGCCCTGCCGCGCTGAATCGCGCGTGGACACTGGTCAACGACGTGCGCGACGTGGCACAGCGGGAGCGGCTGCGCAGCGTTTCGGGTGATGCTGGATGTCATAGCTGCCACACCCATATGAGCTGCACCGATCGATGTCCGCAACACCTTTCGCCGACGGCCTCGATCGCCGGGCTCAAGCGCGCGTCGGCAGCAGCGGCGATAAGGGGCGAACTGTAGTGCGCAATACGCGCGGCGAAGCTCGACTATGGCTGGTGCAGCGCGCTTCGGCGGCACTGCTCGGCGTCTGTGTGCTAGTGCACCTGATCACGATCATTTACGCAACGCGTGGCGGCCTGACAGCGGCCGAAATACTCGCCCGCACGCGCGGCAGCAGCGCCTGGCTGGTGTTCTACGTTGTCTTTGTCCTAAGTGTCGCGGTACACGTTCCGATCGGATTGCGAGCGATCGCGATCGAGTGGCTCGGCTGGCGCGATCGTGCCAGCGGGACGCTGCTGATCGCGGCCGGCGTGTTGTTCGCGGTGATGGGACTTGCTGCGACGTGGGGGTTGTTCTTTTGAGCTCCGCGTGAACCATGAGAAGCGGTGTCGCACGTGCAAGTCATGATCCGGGCCGGTATCGGCCCGCGTATGTTGCGTTTCTCGTGCATCGGCTAAGCGGTCTTGCGCTTGCGTTGTTTTTGCCGGTGCATTTCTGGGCGCTGGGGCGGGCGCTGACAGCGGAAGCCGAGCTGGAAGGATTCCTGCGCTGGGCCGACAATCCATTGGTGAAGGCGGCCGAATGGGTGTTGGTGCTGCTACTTGCGGCGCATGCCGGCGGCGGAATGAGACTGCTAGCGTTGGAGTTTCTTGCGTGGCGAGAGTGGCAGCGTTTGTTGTTGACGTTGGCGGCGGCGTTTTCGGTGGTGATCGGTCTGGCTTTTGCACTCGTACTGTGACGGAGAAACGGATGAAGATGATGCGGATGTTTGTGCTATTTCTCGCTTGCACAGTGTCAATCGGCGCACTTGGCCAGTCGGCGAATTATCCCAACCGGACCGTGCGCATCGTCGTGCCGTTCGCGGCCGGCGGTGCGACCGACATCATTACGCGCATCTTGGCGCAGAAGCTCACCGAGATGTGGGGCCAGCCGGTGGTGGTCGAAAATCGCGCGGGCGCCGGCGGCAACATCGGTGCGGCAGAGGTCGCCAAGGCGGTGCCCGATGGGTACACGTTGTTGATGACGTCGGGCTCGATCGTCACCGCCAATCAGCATATCTATAAGAACATGGGCTTCGATCCGCGCACGGATCTGCTTCCGATCAGCCTGGTTGCCAGCGGCCCGCAGGTGATCGTCGTCAATCCGAATCTGCCAGTCAGGACATTGCAGGAGCTGATCAATCTGGCAAAGTCAAAGCCCGGAACGCTAAACTACGGCCACGCCGGCATCGGCAGCCAAACTCACTTGGCTGCTGAGAATTTTCTTTACACCACCGGCCTTGATATCCAGAACATTCCATATAAGGGCGAAGGGCCGGCGATTACCGATCTGGTCGCTGGCCAGATCAACCTCGCCACACCGAACCTGCCTGCGGCGATCCAATTCATCCACGGCGGCAAACTTCGCGCGCTGGCGGTGACCGGAAAGGAGCGCTCGCCCGCGCTTCCGAATGTCCCCACCGCCGGCGAGACAGTGCCCGGCTTCGAAAACACCGGCTGGTTTGCGTTGATGGCGGCTGCGGCCACACCGCCGCCGATCATCGATCGCATCTATCGCGATGTTGGCAAAGTGCTCGATACAACCGATATCCGCGCGCGCTTCTTTGTTCAAGGCATGTCGCCGACTCCGATGTCACCCGCAGCGTTAGCCGCTCGCATCCAAAACGAAAGCGCGCGCTGGGCCAAGGTGGTGCGGGAGCGCAAGATCGTCGCGAACTAGGCACCGAAAGCTAGCGCAGGTCGCGCGTTCCTGCAGCGAGGCTGCAGGGGAAGTCAATCGAAGAACGGCGCACCGATCGTTCTTGACACCGGCCGCTGCTTGCCTAATATGCGTTTCTGCGCATATGCGCATATTGGGCCGCCATGGATCCCGATCTGGATCGCCTGTTCGAAGTGGTCTCGGGGTACTTTGGGCTGCTGTCCGAGCCGACGCGGCTGAAGATCCTGAACGCGATCTGCGACAGGGAGCTCACCGTCTCGGACATCGTCGAGCGCGTTGAATCGACACAGACGAATGTGTCGCGCCACCTGAATCTGATGTACGGCAAGGGCGTGCTGAAGCGGCGCCGCAAGGGGCCGATGACGTTCTATTCGATCGCGGATCCCAACGTTGTGACGCTATGTCGCACCGCGTGCGTGCAGATGGCGAGCCAGTTCGGCGACCGATCGGTATCGAATCGCACGCTCAAGCGTTTCATGCAGCGCGCATGAGGACGCGGTTGTCCGGCCGCATCGTCGCGGCTCCCGAGAATCATCTGCCGGCGAACCCGAGCCGGACCTCGCGACGGGCGTTCGTCGGCAGCGCTCTGGCCGCTGGCGCGTTGACTGCATCGGCCCAGACCGGCAACAGCGTGCCACTGGTGCCGGCGTGGACGCGTTCCCTGGGAGCGCCGGTGGCTGCGACCGGCTACGGCATGCCATCGAAGTATGAGATCAACGTGCAGCGCCGGCAGAGTCCCGGACTGACGCCGCAACCGCAGGCCAGTGTGAGCTTCACGCCGCTGCAGAACCTTTTCGGCATCATTACTCCCGCGGGTGTTCATTTCGAGCGGCACCACTCGGGCATGCCCGAGGTCGATCCGCAGCAGCATCGACTGATGATTCACGGCCTCGTCCAGCGGCCACTGATGCTGACAATGGACGACGTGATGAGGTTCCCGTCGGTTTCGCGCATCCATTTCATCGAATGCGGCGCGAACGGCGGAATGGAATGGGCCAACGTCGCGGTGCCGACGGTGCAGTACACGCACGGGATGATTGCGTGCAGCGAATTCACGGGTGTTCTGCTTTCCACGCTGCTCGACGAGGCGGGATTCGATCGCGCGCCCGGCCGCTTCGTGCTCGCGGAAGGTGCCGACGGATCTGCGTTGACGCGCTCGATTCCGATCGACGTTGCGCTGAACGATGTCATGGTGGTCTACGGCCAGAACGGCGAGATGCTGCGGCCCGAGAACGGCTATCCGCTGCGGCTTCTGGTGCCCGGCATGCAGGGTGTGTCGAGCGTCAAGTGGCTGCGTCGCCTCGAGGTCGGCGACGAACCGTGGAATACGCGCGAGGAGGCGCTGCATTACATCGATCTGATGCCCGACGGGATGCACCGCCAGTACTCGATTGTGCAGGAGGTGAAATCCGTGATCACGACGCCGTCGGGCGGACAGAAGCTGATCGGTCGCGGGTATTACGAGATCACTGGCCTGGCATGGTCGGGCCGCGGTAAGGTGAGCCGAGTCGACGTATCGGTCGACGGCGGTCGCAACTGGCAGACCGCGCGGTTACAGGAACCGGCGTTGCCGAAGGCGCTGACACGCTTTCGCTTTGACTGGAACTGGGACGGCGCCCCCGCGTTGCTGCAAAGTCGCGCTGTTGATCAAACCGGTCATGTGCAGCCCACCATTCGGCAATTGCGCGAGGTGCGCGGAGTGCGCTCGATTTATCACAACAACGCCGTGCAGACGTGGCGTGTGCAGCCCGACGGGGAAGTGTGGAATGTGCAGGTCGCTTAGGACGATCGGCGCGCTGGTGCTGATGGTGGCTGCGCTGGGTGCGCAGGCGCAACAATCGGGGCGGTTTGGCTTCGGCCGGGCACCGACGCCAGCGGAAATTGCAGCGTGGGACATCGATGTGCGTCCCGATGGCCATGGGGTAAAGAAGGGTGCGGGTACGGTCGCGCAAGGGCAGAAGATCTACGACGCCCAGTGTGCAAGTTGCCACGGCACTTTTGGCGAAAGCAATCGCTACATGGCGATTGCCGGCGGTGTGCGCAAGGAAGACCTTCAAACGGGCCGATCGATCGCGTTGAAAGACCCGGCGGGGGTGCGCACATTGGGCACGAAGCTCAACTATGCGACCACGTTGTGGGACTACATCTTCCGTGCGATGCCGTGGACCAATCCACAATCTCTGAGTGTCGATCAGACGTATGCGGTCACCGCGTACCTGCTGTACCTGAACGAGATCGTTCCCGCTGGCTTTGAGTTGAACGAGCGGACACTGCTCGCGGTTCAGATGCCTAATCGCAACGGTCTGACGACGTCGCACGGCCTGGGGCATGTGCAGGGTCGGCCCGATACTCAAGGCAGCTTGTGCATGAAGGAGTGCGTCGATCAGGTAACCGTCGTCTCCGAGATTCCGGAGTTCGCGCGCAATCAAAGCGGCAATCTGGCCGATCAGAAGAGGCCATTGGGCCCGATGCGCGGAATCGACACCGTTCGCTACGAAACGCGCGCCACCGCGGCGAGCGTCCACGATGCCGCAGCTGCACTAAGCGCACAACCGGTGGACCTGTTGACACGCCACGCCTGCACCGCATGTCACGGAATGTCCAGCAGGATCGTTGGGCCGGGTTTCGCCGAAATTGCCGGCCGCTATCAGGGGCGAACCGATGCGCAGACGTATCTGTCGAAGAAGATCAAGGAAGGTGGGCAGGGAGTGTGGGGCGCGGTTGCGATGCCACCTCAGACCGGGCTAAAAGATGCGGATGCAAACGAGATTGCGCGTTGGCTTGCAAACGGAGCCAAATGATTTTTCGCGCTAGGGTTATCCCCACGCATAGGCAGGGTGCACCCGCGCGCTGCTACATTGCACGGTTCCAATTAGGACGCAGTCGCAGGAGATTTCGATGAAGCAAGAGCGCAGAGATTTCGTGAAAGTCGGGGCTGTGTTTTCCGTGTTGGTCGCCGGCGGTTTGATGAGCGCCGAGGAGGCCTTGGCCCAACAGCAGTCATGGAACAAACCAGCGTTCGAGGCGAAGAGCCTCGATGAAGCGGTCAAGGCGCTCGGCGGCACTTCGCCCGCGCAGAGTTCTGCGATCTCGATCATTGCACCCGATATCGCAGAAAACGGCGCCGTTGTTCCCGTGGCCGTGACGAGCAAGATTCCAAACACCCAGAACGTGTACATCCTGGTCGAGAAGAATCCGAACACGCTGGCTGCCGGATTTGGAATTCCGGATGGAACCGACGCCAACGTCTCGACGCGGATCAAGATGGGTCAGACGTCGAATGTGTACGCCGTCGTCAAGGCAGACAACAAGTTTTACGTGGCAACCAAGGAAGTCAAGGTCACATTGGGCGGCTGCGGCGGCTAAGGAGACACAGATGGCGGATCCGATGAGAATTCGTGCGACCGAACAGCCCGATGGGGTCGACGTGCGCGTGCTGATGAGTCACGAAATGGAAACCGGTCAGCGCCGCGACTCGGCCGGGGCAATCGTGCCGGCGCACTACATTTCCAACGTCACCGTCAGCCACAACGGCAAGCAGGTGCTGAGCGCCGAATGGGGCCCGGCCGTTGCCAAGAACCCCTATCTGCAGTTCAAATTCAAGGGTGGAAAAAAGGGCGAGAAGATAACGGTCACGTGGGTCGACAATAGAGGCGATACACGGACCGATGAGGCGACCATCAGCTAGCTTATGCCGATCATGTTCGTCCGGAGAAACATGAAGCAGAGCTCTTTATCGATGTTGACCGCGGCCGCGTGGCTGCTGGCACTGGCGCCGGTGCAGGCGCAGAACACTACGACCGATGCAATCGCCCGCTACCGCCAGCTGCTGCAGGACGGCAACCCGGCCGAGCTGGTGGTCGCGCGCGGCGAAGCGCTGTGGAAGGAGAAACGCGGTCCGAAAAAAATGTCTCTCGAGCAATGCGACCTCGGCCTCGGGCCTGGAGTCGTGAAGGGCGCGTACGCACAGATGCCCCGCTACTTTGCCGATACCGACCAGGTAATGGACTATGAATCGCGGGTCGTGCACTGCATGGTCAGCTTGCAGGGCTTCGACTCTGCAACGGTCACCAAGAATCCTTACTCTGGAATGGGGCAGCGGCAGACCGACATCGAAGCGCTCGCCGCCTACGGTGTGGAACAATCGCGCGGAGCTCCGGTCACGATTCCGCAGTCGCACCCGAAGGAGCAAGCGGCTTATGGCCGCGGCAAGCAGATCTTCTATATGCGTGCCGGGCCCTACGACTTTTCGTGTGCCACTTGTCACGGCGTCACTGGCCAGCGAATCCGCCTGCAGGATCTACCCAATATTGCCGGCAACAAGGACGATGCGCAGCGGGCATTCACCACATGGCCTGCATACCGCGTGTCTCAAGGCACGCTGCGATCGATGCAGTGGCGCCTTAACGATTGCTTCCGGCAACAGCGCTGGCCTGATCTGGTGTTTGGTTCGCAGGCATCGGTGGACTTGATCACGTTCCTCGGTGTCAACGCAAACGGCGCGAAGATGGATTCGCCATCGATCAAACGCTAGGGGCCCGACGATGAAACGCGAATGGATGATTTCAGCGGCGACGGCAGCAGCCGGCAGCGCGGTGCTCGTGGGCTGCGCGGTGTATCCGGAACCGACGCGCCAGGAGACTGAGCAGGTCGTGAAGAGCTCGTTTCGCGAGCGCGGCATTGCGAAGCTCGACAGGCTCAGCCAATCCGAGCTGCAGGTCGCCTGCTCGGAAGCGGCATTGAGTGGCAAAGAACTGCCGAAGGATGTGCGGACGCGGTTGGAGCGCCAGGCACTCGCAACGGTGAAATTGCCCGCCGATGGCGTTTACCTCGGTGACTACAAGCAGGGCGAACGCATCGCACAGACCGGCGTCGGCCTGCAATGGAGCGACAGTGCAACCACCGTCGCCGGAGGCAATTGCTATGCGTGTCACCAGATCGCGCCACAAGAGATCGCCTACGGCAACATTGGCCCCTCGTTGAAGGAATATGGGAAGCTGCGCGGCACTTCCCCTGCGGTCGTTACTTACACATGGAGCAAGCTGTGGAATGCGCACGCCTACAACGCGTGTTCGCAGATGCCGCGCTATGGCGACGCAAACATCCTGACGACCGCGCAGCTGAAGGATCTGATGGCGCTGTTGCTCGATCCCAAGTCACCGGTCAACAACTAAGTCATTCACGGCCGCTCTGTGCGCGCGTTCATTGCCTTTCTGGTCGCAATGGCGGTGACATTTGTCGCGCCTGCCTATGCACAAAGCGCCGGCGACGTCGGAAGTTCGGTGCGATGGCGTGATGTGACCTTGCTCGACGGACGCACGCTAAAAGCAAGCGAGCTCGGAGGCAGCGCTGTCGTGGTCCAGATCTGGGCATCGTGGTGTCCGTTTTGCGGCGCCCAGAATCCGTATGTGCAAAAGCTTCATGATGCCTATCGAAACCAGGGCCTCGTCGTGCTTGCGTTTTCCATCGATCGCAGCGAGCAGGCCGCGCGTGACTACCTAGCCAAGCGCGGCTATACATTCAACGTCGCAATGCGCGACGCCCAAGTCGATCGGTGGTTCGGCCGCAACCGCTCGCTTCCGGAAACCTACGTGGTCAACGCAAAGGGCACGGTCGTCTTCGTGCATCGAGGCGAAATGTTTCCCGAGGACATCGTTGCGCTTGCGCGCTTTGCGCCGGGTTCGTCAAGACAGTAGTGGATCGTCGCGAATTCCTGCAGGTCCTCGCGGTCGCCGCCGCGGCGGGCATGGCGATCGACGCGCGCGATGCACTCGCCGCTGCGCCATCGTCGGCGCGAATGTATGAACTGCCGCGCTTCGGCAATGTTCATCTCCTTCACTTCACCGATTGCCACGCTCAGCTTCTGCCGATCCATTTTCGCGAACCGAGCGTCAACATCGGCGTCGGCCCGGCATCTGGACATCCGCCGCATCTGGTCGGCGAACATTTGCTGCGGCATTTCGGAATTGCACCGCACACCGCGCGCGCGCATGCGTTTACGTATCTCGATTTTGCCGCCGCGGCCCAGACTTACGGCAAGATGGGCGGGTTCGCGCATCTGTCCACACTGGTGAAGCGGCTGCGAGCCGATCGACCCGGTGCGCTGCTGCTTGACGGCGGCGACACGTGGCAGGGTTCGGCCACTTCGCTCTGGACGCAAGCACAAGACATGGTCGATGCCGCCAAGTTGCTGGGCGTCGATGTGATGACCGCGCACTGGGAAATGACTTACGGCGCGCAGCGCGTGCTTGAGATCGTCGAGCGGGATTTAAAAGGCCGCATCGACTTCATCGCGCAGAACATCAGAACCGTTGACTTCGGCGATCCGGTCTTTCCGTCGTACACGATGAAGGAGATGAACGGCGTCAGCATCGGAATCGTCGGCCAGGCGTTTCCTTACACGCCGATTGCGAATCCGCGCTACTTCGTTCCCGACTGGAGCTTCGGTATCCAGGACGAGCACATGCAGAAAATGGTCGACGAAGTCCGTGCGAAGGGTGCGCAGGTGGTGGTCGTGCTGTCGCATAACGGCATGGATGTCGATCTGAAAATGGCCTCTAAAGTTCGCGGCATCGACGCGATTTTGGGCGGACATACGCACGACGGCGTACCGCACCCAACGCGTGTCAAGAATGCCGGCGGTACCACCCTGGTCAGCAACGCCGGTAGCAACGGCAAATTTCTGGCCGTGCTCGACCTCGACGTCACAGGCGCAAGGCCGGTCGATTGCCGTTACACCTTGCTGCCAGTTTTTGCGAACCTGTTGCCTGCGGATCCCGGGATGAGTGCGTACATAAAAAACGTCAGGGCGCCATTTGAATCGAGGCTGTCAGAAAACCTGGCGACGACCGAAGGCCTGTTGTATCGCCGCGGAAACTTCAACGGAACTTTCGACCAGGTGATCTGCGATGCGCTGATGAAAGTGCGTGGCGCCGAGATAGCTTTTTCGCCGGGCTTTCGCTGGGGAACTTCGTTACTGCCCGGACAATCGATCCTGATGGAGCACGTGATGGATCAGACTGCGATCACGTACCCTTACACAACGGTCAACGAACTCTCCGGCGCAGCGATCAAGACGATATTGGAAGACATCGCCGACAATCTGTTCAATCCGGATCCGTACTTGCAGCAGGGCGGTGACATGGTGCGGGTTGGCGGCCTGAAGTACGCGATCAATCCGGCCGCGAACATGGGTCACCGCATCGGCGACCTTCGGCTCGGCGGGAACCTGCTTGACGCCGACAAGCTGTACAAGGTCGCCGGGTGGGCGCCGGTGGCCGAAAATGCAAAAGGCGCGCCAATCTGGGACGTCGTGGCGACTTACCTGAAGGACTTGAAAACTGTCGCGCCTCCGCGTTTGAATGTGCCGGCGATTGCCGGTACGCGTGCCATCCCGGGCATGGCTCGATGACTAACATGCGCCGGCGCGACGTCTTGATCACGCTGTTGCTGGGAGCGCCGAGCTTCTTGGCCGCGCAGCCCAAGGTCCCCAACGAGACCTTGACTGCGCCCGAAGACTTGCGGCTCGTGGCTGCGTCGATCGTTGCCAATCATGCGCCGTGGCTTGTCCTGTTCAGCACACCAGGTTGTCCTTATTGCAAGGAGGTGCGGCGAAACTATTTGACGCCGCGGATGCTTGAACAAGCGCGCAGTGCGAATCCGGATCTGCTGCTTGGCGAAATCGACATCACGTCGCAACGCCCGATCATCGATCTAGCGGGCCGTCAAGTTACGCAGGCAGCCTTCGCGACCGGCTTTGGTGTGCGCGCAGTGCCGGTCGTAACATTGCTGGACCAGGCAATGCGTTTACTGGCGGAGCCGTTGGTCGGACTGGACCGCTCCGGCTTTTATGAGGGTTATCTTGTCGCGGCGATTGAAGGCGCACGCAAGCGTATGCGGCAAACTTCGTAGTCTCTTTGTGAAGGGTACGCGTTAGAAGTCTGCCGATCCCGATCTGCTGATGCCCAGCACGCTCTACAGGAGCCATTAAATGACCAGAAACACGATTGCATTGATCTCAGCCAGCGTCTTGTGCATGGCCGGCATCAGCGGGACTAGCCTCGCGCAGATGCGTCCGACTGACGACGCCCCGCCAGAGGCGGTATCACGCTACGTGGTCGGTACCCGGCTCGGGTACATCACGTGCAGCGACAAGTATCGGGACTACGTCGGCAAGTGGGAGCGCTTTTCCTTCGCCAACGAAGGACAGACCACAGTGACCGGCTCACCGCCTGCGGATGACGACTATCGAGCCTGCGTGCAAGAGACGCTCGCCAAGGGCCGCGCGATGTACGGCAGCGCGGCCAAGCAGGCCATGACAACTTCGGGCAAGGCCGCGCTGAAGTCCTATCAGAATGAATGGGAAGCCTCGCTTAAAACGCTCGGTCGGCCCGGTGGCGAAAAGCCGCTCGAATACCGTGCACGGCAAAGCAAGGTGCAGGCGCGACTCGACGAACTGCAGCGTAAAGTCGAGGCACAGGCAAAGTAGTGGGCTGCATTCTCCAACCGGCGCGCGTCGTCGAGGCATGAAGGCGACGGTTCCGAGCCTGTATATTTGCGATATCGCGTCCGTTCTGCAATCTTTCGTGGAGTCACGATGAAAGCTCACCCCGATCTAACCCGGCGTCGACTACTCGCAACAGGTTCGAGCGTTCTTGCGGCGGCCGGCCTGTCTGGCTGCACAAGCGTAAGCGCGCAAACTCCACCGCAGCCGGCCGCGCCCGCGGCGGGGGCGAAGCCACTTCCGGCCTACGTCGCCTGGAAAGACGCTGGTGCCTTGATCGTGCACTCTCCGACGACCATCGAAACGAAGCGCTCGGCGCTCGGGTCGAGTATCACGCCCGCGGATCGTCTTTATATCCGCAACAATCTCGCCGCGCCGGACGTTTCAATCGTCGCGAATCGCGACGCATGGCAGCTCGCCATCGAAGGTGTTCGGCAGCCGCGCACCCTGACCGTTGCCGATTTAAAAACACTGGGACTGGAAACGCTGGCGATGGTGCTGCAATGTTCGGGCAATGGCCGCGCGTTTTTTGCGAGCAAGCCCACCGGCACCAAGTGGGAAGTCGGTGCAGCGGGTTGTGTTTTGTGGAGTGGAGTGCCGGTGCGTGCGGTTGCGGAAGCGCTCGGAGGTCCGAGCTCCGGTATGCGCTTTATCACCGGCACGGGCGGCGAAAAACTTCCCGACGGCGTCGACCCGAAAAGTGTGATTGTCGAGCGCTCTGTTCCGATCAGTGCAATCGAAGACGCGCTTCTTGCGTGGGAGCTAAACGGCGAACCGGTTCCGCACGCGCATGGGGGCCCGCTGCGGTTGGTGATTCCCGGTTACAGCGGCGTCAACAGCATCAAGTACATCAAGCGTCTGGCTTTCACCCACGATGAAACCGACGCGGCGATCCAAAGCACGCGTTATCGCATCGCGCCGCTTGGAACGAAAGAGAGCCCGGCTCAACCAGCCGTGTGGGAAATGGGTCCGAAGTCGTGGATCGTGTCTCCGGCCCCCGATGCGGGCCCGGTGCGCAACGGCTGGACTCAGATTCACGGCTTTGCGATGGGCGGCACACAGGCTCCGCGCACGGTTGAAGTCTCTGTCGATGGTGGCACAACGTGGCGCGAAGCGAGTTTTATCGGCCCCAATCTCGGCCGCTATGCCTGGCGCCCATTCGTGATGCAGACCCAGTTGCGGCCAGGCCGCTACGTGCTCGCTTCGCGCGTAACCGATTCGCAGGGAAGGATTCAGGTTGAATCCTCGCCTGACAACGTGGGCGGTTATTTGAACAGCGGCTGGCGCGCGCACGCGGTCACGGTCACCGTCGCCTGACTCTACAGGCTCATGGCCATGAGTCAGGCGGTCGTGTTCATTGCGGCGCTGTTCGCGTCCGTGACTTTCTCGATTGCAAACGCGGCGGAGACCGACGATCGTGGCCGACAGTTGTTCGTCAAGGAAGCGATGCCGCCTTGTGCGGTGTGCCACACGCTGGCCGATGCGGGCGCCTCCGGCGCTGTCGGCCCTTCGCTCGACGAGCTGAAGCCCGACGCAGATCGCGTGCTCAAAGCCGTTAAAGCCGGCTTCGGTCAGATGCCGGCGTTTCCTCAACTTTCGGACGAGCAGTTGCAGACGCTGGCTCGATACGTTGCGCGCGCATCTGGCGCACTGAAATAAGCCTGCGAAGGATAGAGCGGCGCACGCGAACTGCCGACACGCTGTTACTACAAACCGGCAGAATACGATCTCGGAGGCGTGGCCGAGCGGTTGAAGGCACCGGTCTTGAAAACCGGCAAGGGCGTAAGTCCTTCGTGAGTTCGAATCT
>JBDUCU010000154.1:0-5685 GCA_040003315.1 Burkholderiaceae bacterium
GTAGGCCCCCTTGCGAGCTTCGGCAACGCCGCGATCGGCGCGGAGCGCAATCCAGACACTACCGATTTGGCTGTTACGGTCCACTAGTAGTAGTGCGGGGCGTGAATTATTTTTGGTCGATGCGTACCGTCGGACTCCATGCTTCGTCCGGCGGATCTCGAACATAAGACTCGCATCGGTGCAGATAGAACCCCGAGGGACCATCTTCAGGAAACACATGAAGAATTTCAGAGAACTGGCTTGCTGCATCGCGCCATCGGCGAGTACGGTAAGCCTCGAGAGCGTCGGCGAATTGTCGATATAGGATCGACGCTCGTGGGTTCGCATCCTGCTTGCGACCACCCAGCTCGACAACGCACACGGCCGTGGACTTTCCCGCAAGCAAGAAACATCCCACTGGCCGCATCAGGAATTCTTCCAGCCCCTCGACTGTTGCCTCCGAGGCGAGAATTCGCGTGCCCAGGTACTTACTGAGTCCCTGAATACGCGTCGCGGTGTTCACCATATCACCCACGGCTTGATACTCATAGTGGCGAGAGGCTCCGATGTTGCCGAGAAACATCTGTCCGGAATGCAGACCGAGACGCGTCAGTAACGCTGGCCTCCTTTCGACTGCTTGATTGAACCGCTCCAGCGCTCCGACGATGTCGAGCGCGGCCTCGCACGCCCGCCTCCTTACTGATGGCTGCGAGGATGACGCAGCCCAGATGGCGAGCATCGCATCGCCAACGATCTCGTTAACGACGCCGCCCAGGCGCTCAACGGGCTCGGATAGTTGTGCGTAGTACTCGTTCATCAGTAGACCCAATTCCCTTGGGCCCATCGTTTCGGCGAGCGCCGTGTACTTCTCGACATCGGTGGCCAGGCAGGCGCCATAAACGAGCTGGTCGGTCGAGTTGATAGCGCCTACGTTCTCGGCGAGCTGATCGACGATGTTGTCTGGCAGGAAGTACCCGAATGCCTGCTTGATGAGCTTGCGCTCCCTTCTCGCCTCACGATAGTTAAGCAGTGCTCCGCCGAACAAGGCCAGGGGTGCTTGCAGACAAAGCGGTATCAGCAACGGCAACCACATGACCGCCACCGTAAATTGGCGGAGGACCAATAACAGATATGCTGACGCTAGAAGCAAGACGAGTCCCGCGGCAGCGATTGGACGAAGCATCCGGCAGATCGCGCCTAATGCGATGCCCCATAGAGCGACAATTCCGATTTGCCAGATAAATGGAATCGGTCGCACCAGTCGATCGTCCAAGAGATTGGCAAAAGCGGTCGCGGCAATCTCCACGCCGCTGATATTGAGGCCGTCACGCTGCGAGAATACCGTTTGGTAGTCGTCGCGTATGCGGTCTTGCTCAGGTTGCGAGAGTGCGGAAAAGCCGACAAAGACCACTTTCCCTGCAAAGTTGTCGACGCCGCGACCTTTCGCATCGCCATCTCGGGGGCTCAGAGCCTCGTTGTAGGGCACGGTCGCCAAACTCCGGGGAGGTCCGTGGAAGTTTATGTAGGCCACTTCGTTACTGCGATACAGGTTCAGCAGGGACTGAATGAGGCGCTTCTTTTTCGGCGCCAGATCATCGTCGCTGATTTTTCTAAGCTCGATTGCCATCCGCTCTCCGATTTGCGGGTCATTTAGAAACAAGTTCCGCAGCGTCGCATTCAGACCTCCAGCGTCATTTGATGCAACAAGAGCCTTTGCAGTGGCAGGCGGCGCCATGGTGAGGCGCGGCGCGACCTTTCGTAACAAACCGAGAAAGTCGTCATAGACGTCAAAGGCGTAAATCTGAAACGCGATTACAGGCAACGTTGGACTGTCCCCAGCGCTGGTCTTGAAGGTCCAGAATGTGTTCACTCTTGACTCTTTTGGCAGAGGAAACGTGGCATGCGCAATCGCCGCCTGCTCGAGAAGCGGAATTGGCGGCGTAACCTTCTCGATCAGGATCTCACCGATCATCTGGTCCGACTCATTTGTCTGTCGGGCTGGCTCTTTGCGCAGCGAATCGGTCAACACGACATTTGCTGCCCCGCGAATGGCCGCGGCGAATTCCAAATCATGTTGTGGCGCTCGGCTTGGGGTGTCGAAGGTAAGATCGAAGCAAATCACTCTGGCGCCCGCTCGCGATAGGCGGTCGATGAGTTGAGCGTGCAGATTACGAGGCCACTCGCTTGGCTTGCTCGGCACGCCGAGCTCTTGAGCGGATTTCTCGTCCATCGCGACAACGACGACTTCAGGGGGCGCCTGAGTGGCGCCCCGTAGCTGGAACAACCAGCGCAGCTCGAAGTCCTCCTCAATTTCCGAGACGCGGGGGATGGAAGTCGCCACGACTCCGAGCAGACCGACCGCAAACCCCAAAGCTAGCCCGCTGAGTGGGCGACCCATGTGCGACCTTGAGCTCGTGGACTCGAATCGAGTAGAACCTGTTTCCGCCGTGCACGACACCTTCGCGTTGCGAGAAAGGGTCGGAACGCTGACGGATATGCGCTGCCGGATTCTCCCACAATCGTCCCGCGCTTCGACCTCGGAGAGTCCGGCGATCTTGTCTTGGGCCGGAATGATTCTCGCGGTGAAGGTCAGCAAGCCCGGTCGAGCAAGCACCGGCGATTGGTCATGCTTTGCGCCGCCCAGAGCCGACTGGACAAGACAAATTCGCGGTTGCCCATTGCATCGGAGCGCCGATTCTTGTTTACTACGTCTTGTTAGGTCCCATAACGCGCGCAAGGGGTAATGCACGCTTGTCCGAAGACCTAAGGGGGAGGCATGCTGCGGACGCACCTGCGCTGCAAAGCGGTCGGTAGTGGTGTCTGTGATATCGAAACCATTGTTATGCCGGCCCGCGCCGCTCCGTCTGGAATAAGGCGCTCGTCGCAAAGTTTCACCCCACTTTGCCGCACAACGACGAGAGCTGCGAGATCGTGCGGCTTTGCGGTCATGTTGTTCGTACTGACTTCGTTGACCGGCGTGCAAGCGGCAGACACTTGCACGCCGGTGATTGCCAAGCTCGTGTCGCTGCAGGGAAGCGTCGAGCTGCGTCGTTCTCCGGTTGGAAGATCACAGGAGGCAGGCTGGCATGCCGCTGAATTAGACGTGGTTCTTTGCGCCGGCGACATGGTCCGTACTCACGAGCGAAGTCGCGCGGCGCTCTTGTTCAGCAACGAGACCACCGTTCGACTCGATCAGCGAACGGTTCTAACGCTTGCCGCGCCGGGTGAGGACAGGTCCTCTCTGCTGAACCTGTTCGTCGGAGCGGTCCACGTCATAACCCGTACCTCAAGGCCACTCAAGGTCACAACACCGTTCGTCAATGCGAATGTTGAAGGAACCGAATTCCTGGTGGCTGTCGGTGAGGAGAGCGCCAGCGTCGCAGTCTTTGAAGGACAGGTGGCGGCCACCAACGAGCGAGGAAGCGTCATTCTCGTCAGCGGCGAAGGAGCTGTTGCGACAAAGAATTCGGCGCCCCGTAAAGAGATCGTGCTTCACCCTAGGGACGCGGTCCAGTGGACACTGTTCTTTCCGACCCTATTCGACTACCGCGGAGTCGGGCTGGCGGGAGCTCCGGGGGAATCGGCGCTGCAAGAATCCATTGAATTCTTCCGAAAGGGCAAGCTGGCTGACGCCATTGCCAGACTGGAGAACACACCGAAAGGGTTAGAGGACAACCCCCGGTTCTTGATCTACCGCGCCGAGCTCCTGCTCCTAGTGGGACGCCTCGATGAAGCGAAACCGAATCTCCAGCGCGCGTTGACGCTCGATCCTCGCAACGGCGACGCACATTCGCTCGAGGGCTTGATTGCGTTGGTGGAGAACGACAAGGACGAAGCGCTAAGACTGGCCAACAAGGCGGTCGACCTCGATCCCGCCTCGCCCGCGGCCAGGATATCGCTCTCCTACGTTCAGCAGGCTCAGTTCAAGATCGAGCAAGCGCTGACGAGCGTCCGGAAAGCCGTTGATCTGGACCGCCAGAATGCGCTTGCTTGGGCGAGATTGGCCGAGCTTGAAATGTCGGCCGGCAATCTCGATCGCGCGCTGGACGCAGCGAAGCAAGCGTCTGGATTGAATCCAGAGTTGGCCAAGACCCAGACCGTGCTGGGATTTGCGTACCTGGCGCGCATTGATACTCGAGCCGCAAGGGCGGCCTTTGAAAAAGCGATCGAGCTCGATAGCGCCGATCCTCTGCCGCGCCTTGGGTTGGGCCTCGCCAAGATCCGCGACGGAGATCTCGAGGCCGGTCGGCAAGAAATCGAGATCGCCACCAGCCTCGATCCTGAAGGCTCGTTGATTCGCAGCTATCTCGGCAAGGCCTATTACGAGGAGAGGCGAGGCAAACTGGCGGGAGAGCAGTTCGACCTGGCCAAGGCGCGCGACCCCAACGATCCGACCCCCTGGTTCTACGACGCAATTCGCAAGCAGACCGAAAACCGGCCCGTGGAGGCACTGAAGGACCTGCAAAAGTCCATCGAGCTCAACGGCAACCGGGCGGTGTATCGGTCGAAGCTGCTGCTGGACGACGACCTCGCCGCGCGCAGCGCCAGCACGGCGCGCATCTACAGCGATCTGGGGTTCGAGCAACTGGCGCTCGTGGAGGGCTGGAAATCGGTATCGACCGATCCGGGTAATTTTTCGGCGCACCGTTTCCTGGCCGATGCCTACGCCAATCAGCCGCGCCACGAGATTGCACGCGTCAGCGAGCTCTTGCAGTCGCAGCTCCTGCAACCGCTGAACCTCACGCCACTGCAGCCGCAATTGCTGGATGACAAGCTGTTCGTGCTCAGCGGAGCCGGGCCCGGCAGCGTGGGGTTCAACGAATACAACCGCTTGTATGCGAGCAACGCGGTCGTCTTCCGGCTCGATGGTCTCGTGGGAGGCAATCACACGCGGGGAGATCAGGCGGTGGTTGCCGGAATCCGGGACAACATTTCGTTCAGCGTGGGGCAGTTCCACTATGAAACAAGGGGTTTCCAGCCAAACGACGCGGTGCGCAAGAACTTTTACGACGCCTTTCTACAAGCAACTATCTGGCCACAAACCAGCGTCCAGATCGAATACCGTAACTCGGACGTCAGACGGGAATCGGTCCTGACCGGGTTCGATCCCGATAACGCTTTGCCGCGCTCGGACCGGTTCAAGAGCGAAGGGGTGCGCGTCGGTGCCAACCACAGCTTCAACCCGGATTCAAGAGTTCTGATGTCTGCGAATTTTCAGAATTCCGAGTTCGTCGAGATGACAAAGTTCGGGGATTTCATTGATGTCAACAACCCGCGCACGCAGGACTTGACTGTCGAGCTGCAGCATCAGTTGCGCACCGGTTCCGTGTTCCTGATCAGCGGCGCAGGATATTTCAACGCCAAAGACCAGAATCTGGGAGTCGGGGACAAGTCACATCGGAACGCATATATTTATGCGAACGTGAATCGGGGAAGTACGCAATGGGAGCTGGGTCTGTCCGCCGATACATTGGAGGAGCCGTTTGGATTGGCTCGAAAACGGCTCAATCCGAAGTTCGGCGTGATATGGCGGCCTGTTCCGACCACGACGATTCGTGCCGCCGCATTCCAGTCGTTGAAACGGCCCCTGATCAATGACCAAACCATCGAGCCGACGCAAATCGCCGGGTTCAATCAATTCTATGACGATTTCGACGGCACGACGGCGCGGCGTGTCGGGGTTGCCTGGGATCAGACATTCTCGGA
>JBDUCU010000052.1:0-19023 GCA_040003315.1 Burkholderiaceae bacterium
GATCTGGTGCTGGTCAACGCCTTCATGATCCAGCTGTACATCCCGATGAATTTTCTGGGTGTGATCTATCGCGAGATCAAACAAAGCCTGGCCGACATGGACCGCATGTTCATGCTGCTTGAGCAGAACCGCGAAATCGCTGACGCACCCGATGCGCGGCCGCTGGTGTTGCGCGCCGCCGAAGTGCGCTTCGAGCACGTGGACTTCGGGTACGACGCGCGACGCCAGGTGCTGCACGCTGTGAGCCTGACGATTGCGGGCGGGACGACGACTGCAGTCGTCGGCGCGACCGGCTCGGGCAAGTCGACGCTGGCGAGGCTGCTGTTCCGCTTCTACGACGTCGATGGCGGCCGCATTCTGATCGACGGCCAGGATGTGCGCATCCTGAAGCAGGAAAGCCTGCGTGCCGCGATCGGTATCGTGCCGCAGGACACCGTGCTTTTCAACGACACGATCGAATACAACATCGCGTACGGCCGTCCCGGCGCCGGCCGCGACGACGTTGCCGTTGCTGCGCGAGCTGCGCACATTCACACTTTTATCGAATCGTTGCCCGACGGCTACGAGACGCGAGTTGGCGAACGCGGGCTTAAGCTTTCGGGCGGTGAGAAGCAGCGGGTTGCCATCGCTCGCACGTTATTAAAGGACCCGGCAATCCTGGTGTTCGACGAGGCGACGTCCGCATTGGACTCGCGCACCGAGCGCGTGATCCAGAATGAGCTCGACAGCATCTCGGAAAGCCGCACGACGCTGGTAATTGCCCACCGGCTATCAACAATCGTGCATGCGGATCAGATCCTGGTGATGGATCACGGTCGGATCGTCGAGCGCGGTACGCACGCCGAGCTGCTGGTGCGCGGCGGTACCTACGCGTCGATGTGGGAGATACAAAGCCGCGAGCAGGCTAAAGTGGAAGAGACGCTCGCAGCGGCCTAGATCTGCCGACTCAGCGGAGTGCGCGCACCGTGTTAACCCTTGTCCGAGTCAACGCTCACCAGGCGGAGTCGTTTGTTAGACTGATTTCGATTTTCCCCGAGGAGACTGAGAAATGAAGCTATCCCGCCTTTTGCTGACTCTGGCTGGTGCGGGCCTGGTGAGTTCATTGAGTTTTAGCGCTCACGCGCAGGAACTGACCGGCACGCTAAAGAAGATTAAAGAGACCGGAACGATGACGCTTGGCATTCGCGAATCGTCGATTCCGTTTTCGTATTTGGACGATAAACAGCAGGCAGTCGGCTATGCGATTGACTTGTGTAACAAGGTCGTTGACGCCGTCAAGGCCGAGCTGAAAATGCCCAATCTGAAGGTGACGCACCAGCCTGTGACGTCGGCCAACCGGATTCCGCTGCTTCAAAATGGCACGATCGACCTCGAATGCGGTTCAACGACCAATTCGGTCGAGCGCCAGAAACAGGTTGCTTTTGGGCCGACGTATTTCGTGATCAATGTGTCGGCAGCGGTCAAGAAGGATTCTGGTATCAAAACATTTGCCGACTTGAACGGCAAGACCGTCGCCTCGACGTCGGGAACGACTTCGATCCCGCTGTTGCGCGGCTACGAAAAAGCCAAGGGAATCGAATTCAAGGAATTGCAGGCCAAAGATCACGCCGAGTCGATGCAGCTGGTGGCAACCGATCGCGCGCAGGCGTTCATCATGGACGACATCCTGCTCGCCGGCCAGATTGCGAATCAGCAGAACCCGGCTGCGTACACCATCATCAGCGAATCGCTGCGGACCGAGCCGTACAGCATGATGCTGCGTCGCGAAGACCCGCAGTTCAAGGCGCTGGTCGATCGCGCGGTGAGTGCCGTCTACAGCTCGGGCGAAATCGACAAGATCTACGCCAAGTGGTTTACCAGCGCGATTCCTCCGCGCAACATCAACTTGAATTTCGCGCAGACGCCTGCCATCAAGGAAGCGTTCAAGAGCCCGAACGACAAGGGCGTGCAATAGGGCTTTGATTAGTCCAGCATGAAACGCCGGGGTTAAAGCGCCGGCGTTTTTTTTTGGCTGACTGCCCAGGTGTCCACCGCCAGGCGACGATTTATCCGCTTAGGTTCCCCATCCGCGGTTTTTCCGGCAAGCTTCGCTTGGGGCTGGGAGGAAGCGGATGAATTACAAGTGGAACTGGGGGGTGTTCTTTCAGCAGACACCCGACGGTGACGGCGCTTATTGGCAATGGATCGTCGCTGGGCTCTACTGGACGCTTGCGATCTCTGCAGTGGCCTGGATCATTGCGATGGTCCTCGGCGCTATCGTGGGCACGATCCGAACCACCGATCGAAAATGGCTGGTCCAGCTAGGTAACGCCTGGGTCGAAATTTTCCGCAACGTACCGCTGCTGGTGCAGATGTTCCTCTGGTACTTCGTGATACCGGAGTTCATCCCGCCACTGAAACACTGGATGATCTCGACCGAGCCGGCTTACGCGCAGTTTCTCGCCGCGGTTCTGTGCCTGGGTTTGTTCACCTCGGCACGGATTGCCGAGCAGGTGCGTGCCGGCATTCAGTCGCTTTCCCGCGGCCAGCGAAATGCGGGGATGGCGGTTGGCCTGAACGAGGTGCAGGTCTATCGCTACGTGCTGCTGCCGATGGCGTTCCGGATCATCATCCCGCCGCTGACCAGCGAGACGATGAACCTGATCAAGAACTCGTCGATCGCGCTGACGATCGGGTTGGCCGAACTGACGTTCCGCTCGCGCGAGATCGGCGAATACACGTTCAATTTTTTCGAGGCGTTTACCGCCGCGACTGTGATTTACATCGTGCTGGCGATGACTGCCAATCGTGTGATGGCATTCGTCGAGCGGCGTGTCGCGGTTCCCGGCTTCATCGGCACCAAATGATTGCGCACTGCAAGTCGGCGGGACCGGCACGATGAACCTGGACTTTTCGGTCGTCGTCAACACGCTACCTTATTTGTGGAAGGGCATGCAGTACACGCTGCAGCTGACGGCGACTTCAGCCGTCGGCGGACTGTTCTTCGGCACGTTGCTCGCGTTGGCGCGCTTGTCGTCGAATAAGATTCTTTCAAACGCAGCGGCGACCTATGTCAACCTGATGCGTTCGATTCCGCTGGTGCTCGTGATCTTCTGGTTTTTCTTCTTGGTGCCGCTGATCGCGCAGGGGATCACCGGGGCCGAGAGGCCGATACAAATTGGCGCCGAGCGTACAGCAATGATTACTTTCATCCTGTTCGAGGCGGCCTATTTCTGCGAGATCATGCGCGCCGGCATTCAGTCGATCCCGCGCGGCCAGGTCTACTCGGCCTATGCGCTGGGCCTGACGTATGGGCAGGCGATGCGGCTGGTCATTTTGCCGCAGGCGTTCCGTAACATGATTCCGGTGCTGTTGACGCAGACGATCATCCTGTTCCAGGACACTTCGCTGGTCTACGTGATCTCCGCGACGGACTTTGTGGGTGCAGCATCGAAGATCGCGCAGCGGGATTCGCGGCTTGTTGAGATGTACTTGTTCGTGGCTGTGGTTTATTTCGTGCTGTGCTACACGCTTTCGCATCTGGTCAAGCTGCTGCAGAAAAGAATTGCAGTGATCCGCTAGGGGGGTTGTTACGCAATGGCAATGATCGAATGCAGGGACGTTTCGAAGTGGTACGGCACCTTCCAGGTGCTGACGAACTGTTCGACCAACGTGGAAAAAGGCGAGGTGATTGTGGTTTGCGGGCCGTCGGGCTCCGGCAAATCGACGCTGATCAAGTGCGTCAATGCGCTCGAGCCTTTCCAGAAAGGTGTCATCACCGTCGACGGCGTATCGGTCGGCGCACCGAAGATCAATCTGCCGAAGCTGCGCGCGCGCGTTGGCATGGTGTTTCAGCACTTCGAACTCTTTCCGCACCTCACCATCATCGACAATCTGACATTGGCGCAGATCAAGGTGCTCAATCGCAGCTCCGACGAAGCCAAGGCCCGCGGCTTGAAGCTGCTGGAGCGTGTGGGGTTGACGACGCAAGCCGCAAAGTTTCCCGGACAGTTGTCGGGCGGTCAACAGCAGCGGGTCGCTATCGCGCGCGCGCTGTCGATGGATCCGATCTGCATGCTGTTCGACGAGCCCACCTCCGCGCTCGACCCCGAGATGATCAACGAGGTCCTTGACGTGATGGTGCAGCTCGCCAAGGAGGGCATGACCATGATGGTCGTCAGTCACGAAATGGGCTTTGCCCGCAAGGTTGCAAACCGCGTGATTTTCATGGATCGCGGCGAGATCGTCGAAGATGCAACGAAGGACGACTTCTTCGGACAGCCTCGTTCCGAGCGCGCGCAGCTTTTCCTGTCGAAGATTCTGCATAACTGAAGCGGTCGGCGACGCTGCGGCGGAGCCATGAAGTCGCTTGTGACCCCTCTAGCGGAAGTGCGCGACGGCGCGCCGTCAATTTGTCAACTGCGGTCGATGCCGGCTGCGTATAGTCCGCCCGATTGCGCCTGTCGTGGCCACTTCACCAACAATGGGATGAAACTCGCGAAGCATTTCAACTTCGTCGTCAGTTGCCTCTGCGCTTTTGTCCTGTCGGGCCACGGTGTGGCGACGGCCCAGTCGCCCGCGGCCGACAGCCCTCCGGTGCTGTCGTCGTTGGCCAGAGTCCGCGACAGCGGCGTCATCACGATCGCGTACCGGCCCGATGCGGTGCCATTTTCGTATCTCGACGAAACCAAGCAGCCGATCGGCTACGGCATCGATATCTGCCGCGAAATCGTGCGCTCGCTAGAGCGCGATCTTAAAAAGCCGTTGCGCATGGTGTTCGTTGAAGTAAGCGCGAAAACCCGGTTCGACGTGGTCAACAGCGGCAAGGCCGACATGGAGTGCGGGACCACGATCAATGATCCTCAGCGGCGCAAGACCGCCGACTACTCGATGCCATATCAATTTTCCGGCCCGCGTTTCCTGGTGCGCGCCGACTCGAAAGTGCGCGGCGTCGAGGATCTGAGCGGGCGCCGCATTTCGGTGGTGCCGGGCACCAATTCGGTGCCGCTGTTGCAGCAGAAGATCGACAGCGGCGTGCTGCGCGGCGCGAGGATGGTCGAATACAAAACCTATGATGAAGCGCGCGAGGCGGTGGAGCGCGGCGAGGTCGATGCGTTTGCGACGATCGACGTACTGCTCGCGGCGCAGCGCGCGAAGTCCAAGGACCCTGCGAAGCTGGCGATCGTTGGCGCCTACCTCGTTCTCGAGCCGATAGCGATCGTGTTGCGCAAGGGAGATGTCGAATTCAAGAAGGCCGTTGATCGCCACCTGACTGCGCTGATGCTCGACGGCGTTGTCGCACGTTTTTATACGAAGTGGTTTCTGCAGCCGATCCCGCCCAACAATCTGCGGCTGGATTTGCCGATGACATTTTCGCTGCGCGATCAGCTCGCATGGCCGACCGATCGACTCGGCGACGAAATGCGTCGCTGATTGCAGCTCCAGTTCATGGCCTGCGTGACGAATGTTGCACAGCGCCTTGCCAACTCACTGAAGCCTCCGCGTATCTGATGTCAGACAGCACTGGCTTCTGGACGACGCTGCTCATCATCAGCGACTGGGCGATCCGGTTCGTGATGCTGCCGATCGTGCCAACGCGGCGATCTCCGGAAGCGGCCAAAGGCTGGTTGCTGTTTATCTTTTTCCTGCCTTGGGTGGGGTTGTTGTTGTACCTGCTGATCGGTCGGCCGCGGCTGCCGCGCTGGCGCATCGAGCGGCGAGACCGATACATCGATCTGCTGGGTCCGATACGGCTCAGGATGCAGACGCTGAGGGTGGCGGCGCCGGACGTGGACCCTCAATATCAGCCGAGCGTGCGTCTGGCGGCAGACCTCGGGCTGCTCGATAACCTCGGAGGTAACGCGGTGGAACTGCTGACCGACTACGGCGCGACGATCCATCGCATCGCAGCCGATATCGATGCGGCTCGCGACCACGCGCACCTCTGCTTCTATATTTTCGGCGACGACGCGCGCAGTGCTGCGGTGATAGACGCATTGGGTCGGGCGGCTGCGCGCGGCGTGACCTGTCGCGTTTTAGTCGACGCGTTCGGTTCGCGGCCTTCGTTGCGAACGCTGTTACCGAAACTGCGCTCCCTCGGTATCGCCGTGCGGGTGGCGCTGCCGGTGAGGTTCGGACGCAAGACCGCGCGATTTGATCTGCGCAACCATCGCAAGATTGTCGTCATCGACGGTCGTGTTGGATACACCGGATCGCAAAACATGGTCAGCTCGGACTTCAAACGGGGGATGACGTATAGCGAGCTGATGGTGCGCCTCGAGGGCCCGTCGGTGCTGCAATTACAGGCGGTGTTCGGCTCGGACTGGTTGGTCGAGAGCGGCGAATTCATCGGCGAGCACGCCTTTCCACAGCCGGTGACCGCGGGACGCACCCCGGCCCAGATATTGCCGAACGGCCCGTCATCGTCAACGCAGCGTGCCCACAGAATGGTGATCAACTTGATTTATTCGGCAACGCAGCGGGTGGTCGTCACAACGCCGTACTTCATACCGAGTCAGTCTTTGCACGACGCGATGGAGACCGCCGTGCATCGCGGAGCCGAAGTGCATTTGATCGTCGATGATCACGTTGACCAGTTCTTTGTTGGTAACGCACAACGCTCGTACTACGAGTCGCTGCTGCTCGCCGGCGTTCGCATCCACGCCTACACCGAAGCGTTCCTGCACGCAAAGTCGGTATCAATCGACGGCCAGGTCGCGTGGATCGGATCGTGCAATCTCGATATGCGCTCGTTCGAGTTGAACGAAGAAATCGTCGCGCTGTTCTTCGATCAAGCGATCGCGCGGCAACTGGTGGCGTTGGAAGAACGGTACATGCGGGGCTCGCATCGAATAACGCTTGACGAATGGCGCCGCCGACCGTTCGCGCTTGAGCTGACTCAAAACCTGGCGCGGCTGGTGAGTCCCTTGCTGTAGAACGGGCGGGGTCCTCGCGGGACCCCGCCTCGTCACTCTGCAATTAGGCGCTGCCGACGCGATCGATCGGCATCGTGTCGTTGCCCGCATAGGGGAACGAGCCATCGGAGACGCTGGCGCAGCCGGAGAGTGCGGCCGATGCAATGACGACCACTGCCAGCAGGGCACGTGATAAGGTGGAGATTGAATTGCGATTCATGATGACTCCTTGTTTGGGTCGGGGGATTCGCTGCAACCTTTGTTGCGGCGTGAATGCACTGTAGGTAGCTGCTTCGATCGGCGCGCCTGCATTTGCGGCACGCGTAGCACTGAATATTCGACGGCTGGGCGCGGTGGAGCGCAAGGGCGAAGAAGAACGCAGCGCAAAGACACGATCGCAGATAATGCCGGGTCTTCGTCCCGACGGCAGAGCTCATGGCGCTAGCGGCCCCGGCTTTTGATGTGCGTCCTCGCTTGCTCGTGCTGCCCTACGCGGGAACGATTTTCCTGTCGGCGTTCCTGCTGTTCCTGGTTCAGCCGATCATCGCCAAGCAGATCCTGCCGTGGTTCGGCGGATCGTCCGGGGTGTGGACCACTGCACTGGTCTTCTTTCAGTCGATCCTGCTTGCGGGCTACGCGTACGCGGATCTGACGACAAAACTGGGTGTACGTCGCCAGACGCTGCTTCACATTGCGCTGCTTGCGGTATCGCTGCTGACCCTGCCGATTCTTGCGTCAGACTCATGGCAGCCGCGCGGTGATGAGCAACCGCTTGTGCGCATCCTGCTGTTGCTGACGGTGACGATTGGGCTGCCTTATTTCCTGTTGTCGGCGACCACGCCGTTGCTGCAGTCGTGGTACTGGCGTCGCTTCAGAAGCGTCGTCCCCTATCGGTTGTTTGCGCTGTCGAACCTGGCGTCGCTGCTGGCGTTGCTGGGCTTCCCGTTTCTGCTCGAGCCATGGTTCGGACTTTCCGAGCTCGGCTGGGCGTGGTCGATTGCCTATGTTTTGTTTGCCTGCATTTGCGCGGCCATCGCGTGGCGCTCGTTGCAGCGCGCCCCGGACTTCAGCAGTGCCGAGCTGGTGGCGCCGTCTACCGGGTATTCGGTTGATGCGCTGAGCTGGGCGACTCAGCTGACCTGGCTGGTGCTGGCGGCAATGGCGTCGATCATGCTGCTTGCAGTAACAAACCACGTCACCCAAAACATCGCGAGCGTGCCCTTTCTGTGGGTGCTGCCGCTGTCGATCTATCTGCTGAGCTTCATCCTGACTTTTGATCACCCGCGGTGGTACCGCCGATCACTGTTCATCGCTGGGCTCGCCGTGCTCGCGCCAGCGATGGCGTATCTGATTCCCTCGCTGGAGTTGAAGTCTGCGGTGCCCGTCTTTCTGGTCGGGCTGTTCTGCGCGTGCATGTTTTGTCACGGCGAACTGGCTGCGATGAAGCCGGACCCGCGCTGGCTGACGCGTTTTTACCTGATGCTCTCGGTCGGCGGCACGCTGGGTGCGGTGTTGATCGCGATCGTTGCTCCGTTTGTGCTGCGTGGCTATATCGAAGTCAACATCGCGCTGGTACTGCTGACGCTGCTGCTGTCGCTTCGCATGCACGGGCGGTGGCGTCTGATCGGATTCGCGGTTTTCGGTCTGACTGCATTTCTGGCATTGCGCGGAGCCCAGGAATACTGGCGCGATGTGCGCGTGATGGATCGCGATTTTTATGGAGTTGTGCGCACCAGAGACCGGCTCGATCCGGCGCCTTACCGGTCGATGTTTCACGGCAGCATCGTGCACGGCGGCCAACTCCTAGGAGATGAGTTTCGCAATCGGCCGAGCGATTATTTCGGACCGTCGTCGGGCTACGGCAGACTGTTCGAGGCACTCAACTCGCTGCAGCCGCAGCCCCGCAGGGTGGGCATCATCGGGCTTGGAGCAGGTGTACTTGCATCGTACGGGCGGACCGGCGACGAATTCGTCTTTTACGAGATCAGTCCGCGCGTGCTTCGCGTGGCGAACGACGAGTTCACGTTTTTGCGAGACACAGGCGCAAAGACCTCGGTGGTGCTTGGCGACGGCCGGCTGAGTCTGCAGCGCGAGACGCCTCAGACATACGATGTGCTCGGCATCGACGGGTTCGCCAGTGATTCGATCCCGATGCACCTTCTAACTCGCGAAGCGATGGCGCTGTACGTGCGCCGCCTTGCCCCAAACGGAGTGATCGTGTTCCAAGCCACCAATCGTTACATCGACATCGCTCCGATCGTGAAGCGGCTGGCCAGCGAGTTCGGCATGCAGGCCGTTCTTGTTTCGGACGTGCCAAGCTTCCAAACGGGGCCGGGCTATTGGTTGTCAGCAACCGATCAGATATTGGTGACTAAAAATAAGACACTGCTGCAGGCTGACAGCCTGCGTTATGTCGTGACCCCGATAGAAGATCGCCCCGATCTTCCGACGTTTACCGACACGCACCACAATCTGTTTCGCGTGCTGAAGTAGGCGGGCTTGGCTTGTATGAATCCAATCGAACTGATGCGGGCGAGCTTCGAAGCCGCGGTAGCCGCTGCCGACCCTTTGCGCATCGTCGCTGCGCAGCTGCCACCGCAACCCGAAGGGCGCGTCGTAGTCGTCGGTGCGGGCAAGGCGGCCGCCAGCATGGCACTGGCGGTCGACCGAGTGTGGCCCGACGGCGCGCTGGACGGCATCGTAATCACGCGTTACGGGCATGGCGCACCGACCCAGCGCATTCGTGTGATCGAAGCCGCTCACCCGGTTCCGGATACGGCGGGAGAAGCGGCAACCCGTGAAATTATGCAGCTTGTGAGTCAACTGCAGCGCGACGATTTGCTGCTGGTGCTGGTTTCCGGAGGTGGTTCCAGCCTGCTCACCGCACCGGTGCCCGCTGTTCCGATAGCCGCACTGAAATCGGTGACCAGCATGCTGCTTGGCAGTGGTGCGCCGATCGGCGAAATGAACGTTGTGCGCAAACATCTATCGCAGGTTGCGGGCGGCCGCCTCGCGGGTGCCGCAACGACCCGAGGTGCCCGCGTCATCGCGCTGATCATTTCAGATGTGACCGGAGACTCGCCCACCGATGTGGCGTCCGGGCCTTGTGCGCCCGATCCGAGTACTTACGCGGATGCGTTAAATGTGTTGTCGCGATGGCGCGTCACCGCTCCTGTCGAAGTCGACGCGTGGCTGCGTCGTGGCGCCCAAGGTGAAGCGCCGGAAACGCCGAAGCCCGGCGATCCCATGTTCGAACGCGTTGAAAACCGCGTGATCGCCACCGCACATCAGTCGCTCGAAGCCGCCGCCGATGTATTCAAGGCTGCAGGCATCAACGCCGTCTTGCTCGGCGACACCGTCACCGGCGAAGCGCGCGAAGTCGCAAAGGTCTATGCCGCGCTGGTCCGGGAAATACGCGACCGCGGGCAACCGTTTGCGCCGCCGGTGGCGTTGATCTCGGGGGGCGAATGCACCGTTACGCTGCCGTCTGGCACCACCGGCCGCGGCGGACGATGCACCGCATTTCTTGCCTCACTGGCAGCTGAATTGGAGAGCATGCCTAACGTATACGCACTTGCGTGCGATACCGACGGAATCGATGGCACAGAGGATAATGCCGGCGCGTGGTGGGTTGCGGGCAAACAGTCGGCACGTGCCGCCCGAACTGCTCTGGATCACTTTGACTCGTACGGATATTTTCTCGACGCCGGTCAGCTGATCGTCACCGGTCCCACTCGCACAAACGTCAATGACTATCGCGTAATACTGGTCAGGTAAACCGTGCCAGTGAGCCCAATCTAGCTGGGCATTAAAATGGCTGCATGACTTCCGGTTGGTGAGTCGACCGGTTCAAACTTGCGAGGACGCGAATGAAGATTGGGATAATTGCGATCGTTGCTAGCCTGCTGAGCGTCGGACAGCAGCTTCATGCGCAGACGGCTACACCGAGCGGCGCAAAAGTCGCGAAGCAGCTTTCAATTGAGGATGTTTGGCGTAGACCCGCGATCGCCGAGCCTCGACTGTCTCCGAACGGGCGTTACTTTGCAGTGCTGTCGCCGCTTAACGATCGCCTCAATCTGGCTATCGTCGACCTTGAAACGCGCAAAGGCGTGGCGATCACGAATTTTCGTGATTTCGATGTTCAAGATGTGGCGTGGGTCGGCAACGAGCGCCTTGTCTATTCCCTAGGCCAGTACAACGCTCCGAGCGGCGCTGGATTGCAGGAGGGTGGCGGCTTCTTTATGGTTTCGCGCGACGGCAAAGAGTCCCGGCAGTTGTCTCCAACCATTCGCGAACTGCGCCGTAGCAACACTTATGTTAATCGCGGCTACAGTCGATTGCGATCGGTTCCCGGCAGCGACGAAGAGATCATCGCTGAGGGCAATATACGCTCCGCGGATTCGTCAGACGTCTATCGACTTAACGTCAAGACGGGCCGTGCAACTCTGTTAACACAGAATCGCCCCGAGCGCGTTCCCCATTCTGGCGAGTCTGACGATGAGGCGGCGGTTAGTTGGGTCATCGACGCTAACTTGATCCCTCGTGTTGCCATATCAAATCCTAAAGACACGAGCATTTCGATTGTCTATTACCGAAAAGATGAGAATTCGTCGTGGGAGGAGCTAACTCGCTACGACTCCGTTAAGGGCCCGGCGTTTGTTCCCTTGTATTTTGAGAAGGACAATCAGACCCTGCTCGTTGCAACTAACGCCGGCCGCGAGACGATGGGAGTTTTCCGTTACGACCCCAATGCAAAAAAGCTCGGTGCCTTGGTTGCGCAGCATCCTCGGTTCGACATGGGAGCGGACGCATCTGGCCAGTCAGTCCCTGGACCACTGCGTGATTCCAAGACGGACGAGGTTGTCGGCTTTCGTGTTCGCGGTGACAAGACCGAAACGGTTTGGACCGATGAGCGTTATCAGCGGCTGCAACGCATGATTGACGGGGCACTCTCGGACACATTGAACACGTTTACCCGCACGCCTGACGGCGATCGGTTAATTGTGACCGCGGTGTCGGACATCCAACCGACGCGGTGGTATTTGCTCGACGAAAAGAAAAAAACGATGGAGGAGTTGTTCGCCAGTCGCCCGTGGATATCGCCTGAGCAACTCACGGAAATGCGGCCCTTTACGCTGAAGACGGCGGACGGCTTGGAAATCTCGTCGTACTATTTTTTGCCGCGCGGCTATAAAGCTGGTGACCGACTGCCCACCGTTGTGCATATTCATGGGGGCCCTTCCGCCCGCGCGGATGTCTGGGGGCGGTGGGGTTTCGGCGTTCGCGAGGCCCAGCTACTGGCGTCGAGGGGCTATGCGGTCATCCTCCCAAACTTCCGCATCACCCCGGGACTCGGATCCAAGATTTTCTACAGCGGCTTCGGTTCGTACGGGCGGCAGATGGTGCAGGACCACGTGGATGCGGTGAAGTGGGGTATTGCGCAAGGTTTCGTCGACCCGGCTCGTGTTTGTATTTCAGGAGCGAGTTACGGCGGCGCTGCGGTCCTAATGACAATGGGTCAGGCTCCGGACGTTTTCAAGTGCGGTATCGCCGGCTTGGTAGTCAGCGACATGAAGATGATATTGACCTCGCCATCTGGCGATATTGCGCGCAACGATGCGGCGGTCAAGTTCTGGCTGAATATCCTGGGAGCCGATTCGACGTCGTCAATTCCAAGCATTGCATCGCCGGTGACGTACGCTGAAAAGATCAAGGGGCCGATCATGATGTACGCAGGGGTAGACGACATCCGGACTCCGATTGAACAAACGCGAGCGATTCAAAGTGCGCTTGAGCGAGCGGGGAATCGACCAAAGGCGATGGTCCTGAAGACCGAGGAAGGTCACGGCTTTGGAAGGCTGGAGAACAACGTCGACCTCTACAACCAAATCTTCAAATTCCTCGACGAGCAGATCGGCCCGGGCAAGAAATAGCGATAAACCCCGGTCGCATTAGCGAGGTGCCGTTTGGATCGCTTGCACCGCAGCGCGAACAATCGATCGTCGATCGACGCCGAAAAATTCGCGCAGCGCCTTGCGCGTGTCGCTGCGACCGAACCCGTCGGTGCCGAGCGCGATGTAGCGATCGCCGATCCACGCGCGTATCAGATCGGGCACAGCGGAAACGTAGTCGCTGACGCCAATCACCGGAATTCCGTTCAGCGGCAGCTGCTGCTCGATCCAACAGGGGGCCTTGTGTGCTTCGACCCTCCCGACCCGATCGCATTCGAGGGCGTTGCGCCTTAGCTCGGTGAAGCTCGTCACGGAGTACACCTCCGCCGCGATATCAAACTCGGCCTGAAGGAGCTCGGCGGCGGCGAGCGCCTCACGCAGAATCGTGCCGGATCCCAACAGGCGCACTTTCGGATCCGCAGCCGACTTGATGCGATACATGCCGCGCAGAATCCCCTCCCGCATCCCTTCCGGTGCCGAAGGCTGTGCGTAGTTCTCGTTCATTGCGGTGATGTAGTAGAAAACGTCCTGCTGCGCGGTCAGCATGCGCTGCATGCCGTCCTCGACGATCAGAGCGAGCTCGTAGGCAAAGCAGGGGTCGTACGCGCGGCAGTTGGGGATCGTGCTGGCGCTCAAATGGCTGGTTCCGTCCTGGTGCTGCAGACCTTCGCCCGAGAGTGTCGTGCGCCCTGCAGTTGCGCCAAGCAAAAATCCGCGTGTACGCGAATCTGCCGCGGCCCAAAGAAGGTCACCAACCCGCTGAAACCCGAACATCGAATAGAAAATGTAAAAAGGCAGCATTGCGAAGCCGTTGGTCGAATAGCTGGTGCCCGCTGCGACCCACGACGCGATCGCACCGGCTTCGTTGATGCCTTCTTCGAGAATCTGTCCGTTCTTCGCCTCCTTGTAGTAGCTGATTTGCGCTTGATCCTCGGGCTCGTACAGCTGTCCGACCGGCGAATAGATACCGACGGTGCGAAACAGATCGGCCATGCCGAACGTTCGTGCTTCATCGGCGATGATGGGAACGATGCGGGCCCCGATCGCGCGGTCCTTCAGCAGCGCCGACAGCATGCGGACGAACGCCATCGTGGTTGACATCTCCCTGTGGTTCGCCTCGATCGCAAAGCGCGCGAACGCGGCTGCTTCGGGCGTCGCCAGAGCAGGACAACTTCCGTCGCGTGCAGGTAGGTACCCGCCCAGCTTTTCGCGCCGGGCGCGCAGATATCTCATCTCTGGGCTGTCGGGCGGCGGGCGAAGGTATTCGACGTGTTCGGTTTGCGAATCGCTGAGCGGTAGCGCAAAGCGATCGCGGAATTCAAGCAGCGCCTGCGTATCGAGTTTTTTTTGCTGATGACCGGTCATGCGCCCCTGGCCGGTCGTTCCCATGCCATATCCCTTCTTGGTCTTCGCCAGGATCACCGTCGGCTGGCCGCGGTGATTGACCGCTGCGTGGTACGCGGCGTAAATCTTGATCGGATCATGGCCGCCGCGCCGCAGCCGGTCGATGTCTGCGTCGGACAAATGCGACGTCAGCTGGGCAAGCTCGGGGTATTTGTTGAAGAAATGCTCGCGGTTGAATCGCCCGTCGGTCGCAGAAAGCGTTTGGAATTCGCCGTCGACCGTTTCGTGAAACGCGCGCAGCAGCAGCATCTGCGAATCCCGCGCAAACAGCGGGTCCCAATCGGAACCCCAGAGCAGCTTGACGACGTTCCAACCGGCGCCAGCAAACAAGCCCTCAAGCTCCTGAATGATCGAGCCATTGCCGCGCACCGGTCCGTCAAGCCGCTGCAGGTTGCAGTTGACGACGAAGATCAGGTTATCGAGGCCTTCGCGCGCGGCGATCGAAAGTCCCGCCAGCGATTCGGGCTCGTCCATTTCACCGTCGCCGACGAACGCCCATACCTTCCGTTGGCGCGTGTCGAGCAGCGCACGATCATTCAGATAGCGCAGGAACCGTGCGTTGTAGATCGCAAACAGCGGCCCGAGCCCCATCGAACCGGTTGGAAACTGCCAGAAGCGCGGCATCAGCCATGGATGTGGATACGAGCTGAGTCCCTTGCCCTCGGTTTCACGACGATAGTGATTGAGCTGCTCGGCACTCAGCCGGCCTTCGAGGAATGCACGCGCATAGACGCCCGGAGCAGAGTGCGGCTGAAAGTAAACCAGATCGCCGCGCTGCATGGAGGGAGAATCGGCGTTGCTTGCGCGGAAGAAGTGGTTGAAGCCCACCTCGAACAAATCCGCCGCTGATGAATAGCTCGCAATGTGGCCGCCCAGTTCAGCGCTGGCGGCGTTTGCCCGCACCACCATCGCCAGTGCGTTCCAGCGAACCAACGCACTCAGGCGTGCTTCAATCTCGAGATTTCCCGGAAACGGCGGCTGGTCCGCGAGCGAGATGGTGTTCAGGTACGGCGTGTTCAGCACCTGCGGCAGCGGCACCCGTCGCGTGCGGGCGTGTTGCAGCAGTTGTTTCAGCACGAACGTCGCGCGCTCCGGCCCGACGCTCGAGACCAAGGCATCAAGGGCGTCAAGCCATTCGCGGGTTTCCTGCGGGTCGGAGTCGTTTTCTGACAATCGCCAGGCGGCGTTCGGAATCAGCTTCGCGAGGTCGTCGAAGTTCATCCGAGGATTATCCACCGGGCGGCTGAGATAATCCGGCCATGAGCATCGACTCGCTGACGATCACACGGCCCGACGATTGGCACCTTCACCTGCGCGACGGGGCGGCGATGGCGTCGGTTCTTCCGCACACCGCGCGTCAGTTCGCGCGGGCAATCGTGATGCCCAATTTGCGGCCGCCGATCGTTAGCACCGAGCAGGCCGCAGCGTATGCGCAACGTATTCGGGCGGCATTGCCGGAGGGGCTGAAGTTCGAGCCGCTGATGACGCTCTATCTGACCGAAAACACCGCGCCCGACCAGATCGATCGGGCGGTCGGCGGCGGCATCGTGCGCGCGGTAAAGCTGTATCCGGCCGGCGCCACCACGAACTCGGAGTCCGGCGTAACCAGTATCCGACAGTGCGCACGCGTTTTCGAGAGGATGCAGCAAACGGGATTGCCGTTATTGGTTCACGGCGAAGTGGCCGACGCGGCGGTCGATGTGTTCGATCGCGAGAAAGTCTTTATCGACGAAGTGTTGATCCCGCTGCGCCGCGATTTTCCCGCATTGAAAGTCGTGTTCGAGCACCTCACGACGCGCGAGGCAGCGGCCTATGTCTTCGAAGCCGATGGGCCGATCGGCGCCACGATCACGCCACAGCATCTTCTTTTCAATCGCAATGCGTTGTTTGTCGCCGGCGATGGCCGCCCAGCCATGCGCCCTCATTACTACTGCCTCCCCGTGCTGAAACGGGAAACGCATCGGCGCGCGCTGGTACAGGCGGCGACCAGCGGCAACCCGCGGTTTTTCCTTGGCACCGATTCGGCGCCGCATGCGAAGGGTGACAAGGAGGCCGCATGCGGATGCGCCGGTTGTTTCAGTGCGGCCAGCGCCCTCGAGCTCTACGCGACCGCATTCGACGAGGCAGATGCACTGGATCGCCTCGAAGCCTTTGCCTCGTTCAATGGGCCCGATTTTTACGGACTGCCGCGAAATATCACGCGAATCACACTGCAACGCTCGCACTGGGTCTTACCGTCCGAATTTCCATTCGCGGATCGGACGATCGTGCCGTTATGTGCGGGTGAAACGATGCGATGGAAATTCCAGGCGTAACCAGCGTCGACTGGTCGGCGCCATGGCTTGCACCGATTCGTGCGATCGGCGCAGCAATATCATCGCGTGCCGACTGGCTTGTGGCATTGAATCGTGTAGCCGAAGAGCGCGGCGTGAGAAATCATCGCGGCCAAAGGATTGTGTTCGTCGAGCCACGCGCAGCGCAAGACGAGCCGTACGAGTCGTTTATTGCGCGCACTGGCGCAGTCCCGACGCGGCCCCACCTGCACGATTTTTTCAACGCGCTGATGTTTCTGCATCTGCCAAAATCGAAGGCCGAACTTAACCGTCTGCAGTCGGCGGCGATCGAGCGCGATGGAATACGCGCGGTTCGAGGCCCAATACGCGATGCGGCAACGTTGATCGACGAGAACGCAGTAGTGCTGGTGACACGGCTTGAGGAACTGGTTAATGCGTTGCGCCAACACGATTGGCCGGAAGTGTTCTTGCGCCGGCGCGTCGCCTGGAATCGCGACATCAAGCCGCTCGCTTTCGGCCACGCATTGTTGGAAAAACTGGTGCGTCCCTACAAGGCGATTACGGCACATGCGATCCATGTCTCGCTGGAGGCGGATGCATCATTGACGGAGGTCGACCAGCGTCTTGCTTCGCTGCTCGACGAAGGCCTGACTCCTGTCGAGTTGATGCCGTTGCCGGTCCTCGGTATTCCGGACTGGTACGCGCCGAATGCATTTCCGGGTTTTTATCAAGACGATAGAATTTTTCGCCCAGCTACTATGCGGCGCCCACGCACTCCGGAGAAACGATCGAATGAAACGCGGCGAACTTGAGAAGCGCCAAGGCAGCAAGCTCACCAATCAGATGCGCGCCGACGGCAACGCATACGGCCGCGCCGTAGCTCCCGAGCTTGACCGCCGCGCACAGCGCGATCGAGATCGCGCCTTGGGCCTGGTGCCGTTCGCAGTCAAGCTGCCGCAGGATCTGGTGAAGACTCTGCAGCAGCAGGCCGCCACGCAAGGCCTCGGTCTGAACGAAGTTGCAGCAGAGGTTTTGCGCAAGGGCTTGGCGAAGTAGACGGCACCCTGCGGTGCGCACGCAGCGCTACTGCTGCAATCGCGCGGTCGCCCGGATGGCCGACAGTGTGGCGTTTGGCGTAATGATTTCAGAGTCCATTGTCAGCGCAACCAGCGCTGGCATCCGTCGTTCTTTGATGAACGATAGCGCTTGCGACAGCGCAATCGCGAACTGATCGGTGGTCGCGGCGTTCGCACCGTAGGCGCCATATGCCTGTGCAAGTTTGGCGAAATCCGGATTGACGAGCGCGGTCCCATGTTCACGCCCGGGAAACTCGCGCTCCTGATGCATGCGGATCGTGCCGTACATCTGGTTGTTGAAGACAAGAACGAGAATGCCAGCGCCATACTGCACGGCGGTCGCGAGCTCCTGCCCCGTCATTAGAAAATCGCCGTCTCCGGTGAAGGCAACGACCATCCGCTCGGGTGCGGCAATCTTTGCGACGATTGCCGCGGGAACTCCGTAACCCATCGCACCGGCAGTCGGGGCGAGTTGCGTGCGCAGCCCGGAGTAGCGCCAGAATCGATGAGCCCATGTTGCGAAATTGCCGGCGCCATTGGCAACGATCGTGTCGGCAGGAAGGGCGCGCGACAGGATCTGCATTACTTCCCACAAATCGAGCGCGGGATCACCGTGGGTGTAAACCGCCGGCCGCTGTTGCCACGCGACGCAGTCTTCGCGCGCCTGGGCGAGCCATTGGCGCCATGGTGGCTCCTCGATCGGCACCATCATCGCCAGCCGCGATGCAAACTGCGGTGGCCCCGAGTTGATCATCAACTGCGCCTGAAATACCCGCCCGAGCTCTTCGGCTCCTGCATGTACGTGCACCAGTGTCTGCGCCGGCACCGGAGCCTGCAGCAGCGTGTAGCCCGACGTCGTCATTTCGCCGAGACGCGGGCCGATCGCAATGATCAAGTCCGCGTCCTTGATGCGCTGTGCGAGTTTCGGATTCACGCCGACCCCGACGTCTCCGATGTAATTCGGGTGCCGGTTATCGATCAGATCCTGAAAACGAAACGCGCACGCCACCGGCAGGTAATTGGCCTCGGCAAAGCGCTTGACGTTGTCGCATGCAGCTGGCGTCCAGCCGAAGCCGCCGAGGATCACCAACGGCCGCTGCGCGCGGCCGAGCACGCGGCGCAGCGCAGCGATCTGCGTGTCGCTGGGTGCGCCTTGCACGGGCTGATGGCATAAGGCATCCGGCACGTCCGCCTTTGCCGAAAGCATATCTTCGGGCAGCGCTAGCACGACCGGCCCCGCGCGGCCGCTGGAGGCGACCTGAAACGCGCGCGCGACGTACTCGGCCACGCGATCGGCGCGATCGATCTGTGCAGCCCATTTGCTCATCGGCCCGAACATGCGTCGGTAGTCGATTTCCTGGAACGCTTCGCGTTCGACGAAATCATTGCCGACCTGGCCGATGAA
>JBDUCU010000155.1:0-5637 GCA_040003315.1 Burkholderiaceae bacterium
GCCTGCATCCGAGCCCATGCAAGTTGCCGACGCCGCGCAACACACGCGCGAAGGCAGCGAGTGATCGCTGCCGATGCGCCCGGTGAACGATCCGACCGTGCTAGGTCATCGGTCGAGCGACGACCTCACGATGCTTCATTAGGAGAAACGAATGGCAACAGTCGCACAACTCGGCAGCCGCTTGAAGTGGTTCGCGGTCGTTACGGCGCTCGCGATCCTGTCCGGCTGCGGGGGCGGCGGCGGCGACAACACTTGCGTACCCGACCCGAACCGCAATCCGCTGCTGCCTGGCTGTGGAACGACGGGCACTCCCCCCACCACCCAATCAAGCATTACTCTGGCGCTGACGGATGCATCCGGAAATCCAATCACTACCATCTCGCCAGCGAGTCCGGGGATCGTCCAGGCATTGGTAAAAGACGCCAATGGCAAGCCCGCGCCGAACATTGCCGTTACGTTCAAGACCTCGGACATTACCGGCGGATTCAACCCGGCATCGGGGACCGCACTCACGGATTGCAACGGCGTTGCCCGCATTACCGTTCTTGCCGGAACCGCTGCGGGCGCGTTCACCGTTACGGCATCGATCCTGGGGACACCGTCCGGGACGGTCATTTCCACTTGTCCAGGCGGAACGATTGTCCTCGGCACCATTACTGCCGGCACCGCGAATCTCGGCTATACGGTTAATGCTCCCAACCTGCCCGCCAGCGCGCTGGGCTCGATAAAGTTCGTGGGAGCGGACACGACCAACATCGCCCTCAAGGGAACGGGTGGGATTGGCCGCCAGGAATTTTCCATCCTGACGTTCCAGGTATTCGATCAGACCGGCCATCCCGTGCCGGGCACGCAGGTCAACTTTACGCTGAACACCACCGTGGGCGGGCTGTCGCTGGTGCCGCAAACCGCATTGACTGATGGGAGCGGAAAGGTTTCCACGGTGGTCTCCGCCGGAACGGTGCCAACGCCTTTCGTGATCGTGACAGCATCGATACCGAACACCGGGATCACGACCGTATCGAGCGTGCTGGTGGTTTCGACGGGCCTTCCTGTCAATGCGCGTATATCGATCAGCATGAGCATAGGCAACTTCGAAGGGTGGGAGTTTGACGGGCCCGCGGGTCCGGCCTGCACCGGGTCACCATCGCAGACCTGCGTGACGATGTCGACCGCGGATCATTTCGGAAACCCACCCCCCGATGGCAGCGCAGTGAGCTTCACCGCCGCATATGGGGGCATCAGCGCCTCATGTCTGACTGGCGCGATCGTCGCCACGCCTCCAGGTCAGACGACGAACTCCGCGGTCAGCGGGGTGTCGGGAGCATGCTCGGTCGCATACTGGTCGCTTGGCAATCGTCCGCCCGGGGGACGCTCGGTTGTGATGGGATATTTGCGTGGCGAGGAGGATTTCTTCGACGCCAACGGGAACAACGTCTGCGACAATTGCAGCAACACCTTCGGGTCGGAGTTCACGCCAGTTCAGGACTTGAGCCCGGATATTTTCCGGGACGACAACGAAACCGGACGGTGGGATCCGGGCGAGCCGTGCATAGGACCGAACAACAACGGGCTGTGCAGCACGCCGCCGGACGGGCTCTATAACGGAGTGCTCGCCAACCCGAAAATTCCCAACGCACAGCAGACGACGTACCTGGGCCGCTCGTATGTTGCGATCTGGTCCGGGAGCCACGCGATCATCACCGCGGCAAACGCCTGTGCAAATTTCTCCCCTGCGGGCGGCACGACAAGCGTTCACGTACGCATAGTCGATCTCAACGGCAACCCCATGCCCGCGGGAACCACTGTCGTGTTCACCGGGCCGGCGATTGCACCCGGAGCCTTGACTTCCTTTGTAGTCTCGAACTACGTGCTCAGCGTAGGGCAGCATTTCGGGACCGGCCCGAACGACGTGGTGATAGAGGAATACGATGTGCCCGTCGTATGCAGTGGCACGAGCAGCTTTATTAATGTCGTCGTCACAACGCCACGGGGTGTCATAACGAGGCTGACGATCCCACTCGGTTGAATTGGACCTTTCGGGCTGAGCGTTTACACCACTTCTGCCGTCGAGTTGCCATGAAGGCAACCGCAGCGTGCGGGATCGCCGCCCTCGGCATCTGCGACTGGCTCTGGGCCAGACACGCGGGCCTGACCTTCAGCCATTGGACGCAGACAGCCACGCTGATGGGGCTGTTGCTTGCGCTCGGATTTGTCTACGGCTCGATCAGGCGGAACGCGCAGCTCGCCGACATGGCGCTGTGGGGCGCACTCGTGGCGGCGTTCACCTTCGCCGCCGCGATCTTCACGTATCTGATGGCGACGCTGGGGTTTTCATTCGTCGACAGCGAGCTCGCCAGAGTTGACGCCGGCTTGGGCTTCAGCTGGCCCGCCTGGTTTCAGTTCGTCAACTCGCACTCGCTGCTCAAGGGCCTCTTTGCCGTCGTCTATGCGATCCTGCTGCCCGAGTGCGTCGCATCGATCGTTTATTTTGCGCACCGCGGACGAAGCGAACGCAATGGCGAATTTCTCTGGGGCGCCCTGATCTCGATTCTGATCACGGGCACGATCTCGGGTATCGTTCCGGCTGCCGGAGCGTTCGTGCACTTCGGCGTGCCCGGACCCGCGGAGGCGACGTATCTGCCGCACCTGCTCGCGCTGCGCGAAGGCACCGCGTCGTCTTTTTCGATGAACGAAATCCAGGGCATTATCACCATGCCCTCGTACCACACGGTGCTGGCGATCCTGATCATTTATGCGTACAGAGGCTGTGGCCGGTTGTTCGCTGTCGCGCTGGCGCTGAACGGCGTGATGCTGCTGTCGTTGCCATCCGAGGGCGGGCACTATCTGATCGATGTGATTGCAGGCGGCGCCATTGCCGCCGTGACCATCGCGATAGTCAGCGCTGCCGCGCGCACGCGTTGGTGGCGGCGGCTTTCGGGAGCGGACGCAAAGGCGCATCGACCTGACGCCGGTAAACGCATCGGCGAAGAACGCGGCGTGTCCTTTTGAGGGGCGGGCCGCCGCTCGCAATGCCCGCGGAAGCGCCAGAAATCTCGACGGTTGTCTCTGGTCCAATCGGTATTCCCACACGCGCAGCGCCCTGGGTTCGCGTGCTTTGTGTGCTGTTTTTCTTTTCCGGCTTCCCTGCGCTCATCTACCAGTTGGTCTGGCAGCGCGCGCTGTTCCGTATTTTCGGCGTCAACATCGAGTCGGTCACCATCGTGGTCACCGCCTTCATGCTCGGTCTCGGCATGGGCAGCCTGGCGGGCGGCTGGCTCTCCAAGCGTCGCGGCATTCCTCTGCTGCCGCTGCTCGCCGCCATCGAATTGCTGACAGCGGCGTTTGGAATGCTCTCACTCGATATTTTCGACCGTGTCGGAACGCTCGCTCTGGGCATGCCTTTGCCGCTGACCGCCGCCACCGCGCTGGCGCTGGTCCTGGTGCCTACACTGTTGATGGGCGCGACCCTGCCGGTGCCCGTAAGTCACCTGGCGCGTCGTTCCGGCAATGTGGGCAGCTCGGTCGGGCTGCTCTATTACGTCAATACGCTCGGGGCGGGTGCCGCCTGCCTGGTGTGCATTGCACTCCTCTTTCCCTTCCTGGGCATGCAGGGGTCGGTCCACGTCGCCGTTGCGATGAACGGAGCGGTGGCGCTGGGTGCGCTTGGCGCGTATTTTCGCGAGCGTCGAGGCGCACTGGCCGTTCCCGAGGAGTCACGGCGGACGTCGGTCGCAAGCGCTCCGGTTCTGCGGTTTTCGTCGGTTCTGGGCCTGGCATGCGCCAGCGGTTTCATCTCGCTCTCGTACGAGATTTTCTTTTTTCGCACGATCTCCTATGCGACCGGCAGCACCGCAACGGCATTTGCCGCAACGTTGGGGGCTTTCCTCGTCGGTCTTGCCTCCGGTTCGCGCGAAGCGGGTGTGCTCTGCGCCACGGCCGCCCCGGACGCGGTCGTCAAGCGCGTGGTGGCACGTGTGATCGTGGCGAACGCGATTGGACTGCTGTTTCTGCCGGTCCTCGAGCACATGGCATGGCTGAAATTTGGCGTCATTGGCATCGCGTTGGCACTCGTGTACCTGCTTGCGCGCAGCTGGGGCATGCTGCTTCCCTGCCTGGCTCAGCTCGGGATCGCCGCCGATGCGCGCGCGGGCATGCGCACCGCGTGGCTGTATCTGGCGAACATCATCGGTTCCGCGGCAGGCAGCATCCTCACCGGCTTTGTCCTGATGGACGAGCTGACCCTGATAGGCATCGCCGAATTCCTGGTCGTCGGCGGATTGGCCTGTAGCACGGCGCTCATGCTTGCACTGCCGCTGACGTCACGCCAGAAATGGCGGCGAGCAGGCTTGGCCATCGCGTGCGGCCTCCTGTCCGTGCTGCTGCTACCCGTGCTGGCGAACAACGTCCTGGAAAGCCTGTTGCCGAAACGCACGCCAGATCCCATTCCTCCGTTTGCTCGTGTCGTGGAAAACAGGAACGGGATCATCACGGTCGACCGGTCAGGCGTGGTGTGGGGCGATGGAAGTTACGACGGCCGCTTCAATATCGACTTGGTGCACGACACCAACGGCATCGTGCGACCCTACAGCCTCAGCCTGTATCATGCGGCGCCGCGTGACGTCCTCATGATCGGCTTTTCATCGGGATCGTGGGCACAGGTGATCGCGAACAACCCGGCGGTCTCCTCGTTCACCATCGTCGAGATCAATCCGGGCTACATGAGACTTGCGGCGGAAGTGCCCGAAATCGCGTCGGTGCTGACCAATCCCAAGGTTACGATAGTCATCGACGACGGACGGCGCTGGCTGAGGCTCAATCGCGACCGCCAGTTCGATGTCATCGTGTCGAACACGACATGGTATTACCGGGCTAATGTCACCAACCTCCTGTCGACCGAATTTCTCGAACTGATCAAGCGCCACCTGCGCCCCGAGGGCGTTTTTTTCTACAACACGACGAGCTCCGACCGCGTGCAGCGAACCGGCTGCCTGGCGTTTCCCTATGGCTCCCGCTTCACCAATCACATGGTTGTTTCGGCGTCGCCCATCGTGTGGGATTTCGAGCGCTGGCGGCGGACGCTGGAGGCGTACCGCATCGATGGCCAGCCGGTGCTCGATCTGGACCGCCCGCAGGACATAGCGGCGCTGGGTCAACTGATCGCATTTCAGGCAAGCATGCGGACCGAAGCGATCCCCGGGGCGCAGAAGCCGATCGAACCCTGCACGCAAATACTCGCACGCACGGAAGGCAAGAACCCGGTGACCGACGACAACATGGGAAGCGAATGGCGCCATTATTTCGGGAGCGACTGACCCCGGACCTGACAAGCGTTTTATCCCGGCCATTGCCCCACATGACTTCGCTGGCGATATACAAACAAGTTCTTTCGCGCGATTGGCTCTATCGGTGGCTCGTCGTAGGCGCGAGCGCGGTTGTCGCCGGCATCGGACTATTCATGATACGGGTGACCGTCGATGATGCGGGCATGGGGTTTCGCTGGGAGGACGCGAACGCCTGGTTTCATCACCACCCTGCATTGCTAACGCTACTTTGGGTCGCTTACCTGAGCACCGCGGCGCAGCTGATCACTCTGTTCTTCATCCATTGCCCAAGGGAACCCCTCGAGGGCAATGGCGA
>JBDUCU010000156.1:0-5607 GCA_040003315.1 Burkholderiaceae bacterium
CACTTCGCCCGTGAAGGCAAGGTAGCGCGCTTGCTTACTGCTGAGATGGTGCGCGACGCGCACAGATGCTCCCAGACCGGGAGCCAGCCCATATTCCAGGTGGCGATCTCCAATTGCTGCCGTCGTTGTGGCGACCGCGAGATCGCATGCCATTAGAATTTCAAAACCGCCTGCAAGGGCATAGCCCTCGATGATCGCTAAAGAGATGAATGAGCTATTGGCTAGGGCGTCACAGACGTTCCGCAACCGGCCGATGTACGGAAAGAGGGAATTCTCGAGATCACCAATCAACGTGCTGACATATTTCAGGTCAGCGCCAGCGCAGAAGTTACCGCCGGCGCCGCGTAACACGAGGAGAATTGAGTCCGTTTCTTCAGCGAGAGTGATCGCACGTTCAAGCCCGTTGACCAAGGCATCATTTAAGGCGTTAATGACTTCAGGGCGATCAAGAGTTGCGTCAACCACTCCCGGCATCAGTCGAATCACGACATCGCCCACGCGACTACCGGCTTCTTTAACATCACTCATGACTCATTGCTCCTGAGGGCTGGTTCATTTGTCGACTGATCGAATGACCGCGACAGAATCATATCGAGGTGCTGCTCTCGGATTGAGCGCGCCGCTACTTTCTAGGCCGGAGAATCAACGTGAGTGAAATGACTACGCCCGACAAGGGTGACGTGATTACCGATCAGGTCACGCTGCGCTACGACTATGCGCTGGGTGAAGTGGCTGGGCACTTTATGGCGGGGCTGAAGGAAGGCAAGATCCTCGCGACGCGATGTTCTGCGTCCGGTCTTACCTATTTGCCGCCGCGCGCGTACTGCGAGCGCAGCTTCGAGAAGTGCGACGCGTGGGTGGAGGCGGGACTAGAAGGCGTCATCGAAGCGTCCACCATCGTCCTGCGCGGCTTTGAGGGGAAACGCAAGCCTCCCGTGGCGATCGCCTTTGTCCGCCTCGATGGCATCGACTCGGCGATCGGCAACTATGTCGACGGGCTGGACCTGTCCGACAGCGAGGTCGCGATGGAGAAGCTCGCGCCTGGCAAGCGCGTGCGCGTCCAATTCGCTGATTCGCGCGACGGCCGGATCACAGATTTCAGCTTCGTCTGCATTGAGTAAGGCGTTAGAAGTCACAATGCAACAGGAGAGTCCGCATTGATTCGCTGTTGATTCGGCGTCGCGATCTCGCGTTCCTACTGTACGACTTCCTGCAGGTCGATGGGCTCGCGCGCTTGCCGCGCTTCGCACAGCACTCACGCGCCACTTTCGATGCAGCGCTTGACACCGCGTACTCGATTGCCGAGGAGCATTTTGCAACGCATGCGCATGCTCTCGACGAGCGGGAGCCGAGCTTTGACGGTGAGCGCGTGGACGTGATTCCCCAGGTGAAGGCAGCGCTCGACGCATTCCGCGCCGCGGGTTTCATAGCGGCGACGCAGGACTACGACGCCGGTGGCATGCAATTGCCGGCGGCTGTCGAGCAGGCATGCATGGCGGTGTTCTCGGCGGCAAACATCAGCACAGTCGCGTACGCGTTCCTCACACGAGGAGCGGCGAACCTGATCGGAGCGCACGGCTCAGACGAGCAAAGAGCGCGCTATCTGCCAGCGATGCGCGAAGGACGTTTCTTCGGCACCATGGCACTCACCGAGCCGCAAGCGGGCTCTTCCCTCGCAGACATTCGTACGACCGCCGAGCCACTCGCAGGCGGGGGATACCGGATCCGCGGCAACAAGATTTTCATTTCCGGCGGCGATCATCAGCTCGCCGAGAATATCGTCCATTTGGTGCTTGCGAAGATCAAGGGCGCGCCCGCCGGGGTCAAGGGCATTTCGCTGTTTATCGTCCCGAAACTTAACCTCGAGCGGGATGGGCGCTTAGGCGAACGCAACGACGTCGCGCTGGCGGGGCTGATCCACAAGATGGGGTACCGCGGCACTACGTCGACGATGCTCAACTTCGGTGAGCGCGGCGAGTGCATAGGCGAGCTGGTCGGCGAGCCGCATCAGGGGCTCGCCTACATGTTCCAAATGATGAACGAGGCACGCGTTCAGGTTGGACTGGGCGCAGCGGCCCTCGCATGCACTGGCTACCTTCATTCGCTCGACTATGCGACCAAGCGGCCACAGGGCCGCAGCCCACACGGGAAAGATCCGGCCAGCCCTCAGATTCCGATTGTCGAGCACGCCGATGTGCGCCGCATGTTGCTTGCACAAAAAGCGTACGCCGAAGGCGCACTGGCCCTTTGCCTGTATGCCGCGAAGCTGCTCGACCTGCATCACCACTCCGAAGACGCCGCGGAGCGTGCGCGCTGCCTCTTACTGCTCGACATCCTGACACCGATCGTCAAGTCTTGGCCTTCGCAATACGGTTTGGAAGCGAACGCTTTCGCCATCCAAGTACTAGGCGGCTACGGCTACACGCGCGAATACCCGGTTGAACGCTTGTACCGAGACAACCGACTGAACGCGATCCATGAAGGCACGCATGGCATCCAAGCTATCGACCTGCTGGGACGCAAAGTCCCGATGCAGGACGGCGCGGCTTTTGCGGCGCTACTCGAAGAGATCAGACGCACGATGGGCGCGTGCCGGACGATCGAGTCGCTGCGCACGCACGCCGATACGCTCGAAGACGCGCTTCATCTCGTCGAAGAAACGACGCGCGTGTTGCTCGGCACGATGCGCGCTGACCTCGCACTCGCACTTTCAAATGCCTCGGTTTATTTAGAAATGCTCGGCCACGTCGTTGTCGCGTGGGTCTGGCTCGAACAGGCTCGAGTTGCTATTGGGGCAGGCGAGAATGGCGCGTGCGAGCCGACGGGCTTCTATGGGGGAAAGCTGGTGACGTGCGGCTGGTTCTTTCGCTCTGAATTACCGAAGGTTCGGATGCAGGCAAAGCTGCTGCAAGATCTCGACCGAACGTATGTGGATTTGCGCGTTGAAAACCTGTGAACTGGAACCCACCGAATGAGTGAAGCGAGCCAGTTGGACGCCACGACCTCCGTTGTCTATCCGAGCGGTGCGCCGCCTCCAGCTGGCGAGACTCGCGAGATCGCTCCAGGCATGCTGTGGATCCGCATGCCAATGCCCTTCGCGCTCAACCATATCAATCTATGGGCGATAAAGGACACGGATGGATGGGCGATCGTCGATACCGGACTGCAGACACTCGACACCGCCAGCGCATGGCAAGGCCTGCTCGCAGGCGCTGGCGCCCTCGGACAGAGCCGAATTACGCGCGTCATGGTGACGCACATGCATCCCGACCACATTGGGATGGCAGGCTGGATGACCCGCAAGTTCGAGTGCCGGTTGTGGATGACGCGTTTGGAGTATCTGAATTGTCGGGTGTGCTGACCGCCGATACCGGTTGCGAAGCACCGGATGACGGCGTGCGCTTTTACCGCAGAGCAGGGTGGAGCGAGGACGACATCGAAAACTATCGCGCGCGCTTCGGCGGTTTCGGCAAGATGATTCATCGACTGCCCGATAGTTACATGCGCCTGCGTGACGGTCAGCGATTCGTCATCGGCGATCACGAATGGCGCGTGGTCGTGGGCACGGGTCACTCGCCCGAGCATGCCTGCTTGTACTGCCGCGATCTGAAGCTCTTCATCTCCGGCGACCAGGTATTGCCGAAGATCTCTTCCAACGTATCGGTGTTTCCGACAGAGCCCGACGCGGATCCGCTCTTCGACTGGCTCGCATCGATCGAGAAGATCAAGCGCGAAGTACCCGACGACGTACTGGTGCTGCCCGCTCACAACGATCCGTTTCGCGGCTTGCATGCGCGGCTCGACTATCTCGCACAAGGGCACGAACGGTCGCTCGCTCGGTTGCGCGATAGCCTCGACGAGCCAAAGCGCGCGATCGATGTGTTTGGCGCGCTTTTGTCGCGGCCGATCAACGACCCGAGCCTGCTCAGCTTGGCAACCGGCGAGAGCGTCGCGCATATCAACTACCTGCTGGGGCGCGGAGAGGCGATCGTCAAGATGGTCGATGGAGTCGCCTGGCACCAGCTCAACACAGCGCGCAGATCATATGAAGCGCGTCACGCAAACTGAGCGTGTGCCGACTCTTCGAGATCACGACCGGACCATTGGCATGACAAGGGACATTCCCACGCGATGAGTACTCAACCGATCTACGTTCTCGGCGTCGGTATGACGCCGTTCGGACGCCTTCCCGATCTCGACATCAAGCAGCTAACGCGTTCGGCGGTCAACGCCGCTCTCGAGGATGCGGGTCTCGCACCCGCCGATATTCAAGCTGCGTACTTCTCGAATGCGACCCAGGGTCATATGGAAGGCCAGCATATGGTGCGCGGCGAGATTGCCTTGCGCAGCATGGGCATCGGGGAGATCCCGGTCGTCAATGTCGAGAACGCGTGCGCGAGCGGCAGCACCGCGCTTCAGCTCGCGATAACCGCGCTGAAAGCGGGAGACGTCGACATCGCTCTCGCAGTGGGCGCTGAAAAGATGGTGTCGCCCGACCGCGATCGCATGTTCTCCGTATTCGACGGCGCATGGGACGTCGCCACGCAGCAAGCAAACATCCGCAAGCTACTTGAGCTCGGCGAAGGCGTTGAACCGCCTGTAGGCAGTGCGTCCGACAAGCCTTACAGCGTGTTTATGGATGTGTACGCTGCGTTCGCGCGGTTTCATATGAAGCGCTTCGGCACGACGCAGCGACAGCTCGCCGCGGTGGCTGCGAAAAACCACACTCACTCGGTCCACAATCCGCTGTCGCAATATCGCAAGCCGTTCTCGACAGACGAGGTTCTCGCGGCCGCGCCGATCACGTATCCGCTGACCGTGCCGATGTGCTCGCCGGTGTCCGACGGCGCCGCCGCCGTGGTAGTCGGCACCAATGCTGCGCTGAAGCGTCATGGGTTGGACCCAAAGCGTGCGATACGCGTGCTCGCTTGCGTGGTCCAGTCCGGTAGCGATCGCATTCCAGATGACGTGCACCGGCACTGCACCGCGCTCGCGGCTAACCGTGCCTACGAGGCGGCAGGTATAGGGCCCGGCGATGTAGATGTCGCTGAGGTCCACGATGCGACTGCAATGGGAGAAATCATTCAGGTGGAGAACCTCGGATTCTGCAAATACGGCGAGGGCGGTCAGCTCGCCGAGCGCGGAGATACACGCATCGGCGGCCGAATTCCGGTCAATCCATCGGGCGGACTCGAATCGAAGGGTCACCCGATTGGTGCTACAGGACTCGGCCAGATCTACGAGCTAGTGTCGCAGCTTCGCGGCGAAGCTGGCCCGCGTCAGGTCGAGGACGCAAGGATCGCGATTGCAGAGAACGGCGGCGGCTTGCAAGGAATCGAGGAAGCGGTCGCTTGCATCACGATTCTCGGCCGCAACGCTAGCTGAAACGAGCGATAAAGCGACTTCATCTCCACGACCCCTCGAAAGCTTCAGCTTCAACGATGGCGTAAAGAACATCTGGCCACATCAGAACCCAAGGTGCAACGGCGAGCAACTGCGCGCTATTCAAGGTAATATTTGGGTGTGTTGCCGTGAAGCTTGGAGCAGCACTGACCTTGCCAAGGTTGAGGTCGCGAGTTCGAGACTCGTTTCCCGCTCCAAGTTTTT
>JBDUCU010000006.1:0-52638 GCA_040003315.1 Burkholderiaceae bacterium
AGTCGCCGCGGCTTGCCAACGCCAGTGCCTAGTCGAGCCGCAGTCGGTCGGCAATGTAGGTATCGGGATGACGACGCATGAACTGCGTGACGTCTGCGGTTACGTTGGGCTCCGCACTTCGTATCCGACCGAGCAACAGCCAATACTCGGGGTAGGCGGCCAACGGATGCCGGACCAGACGCGCGGCGTTTTGAGTCAGACGTTCACGGTCGCCGATCCGTACCGCCTCGCGCGCATTGATGAACGCCTGGTCGACGGCCGAAAGATCCGCCGGATTGACCGATGCCGGCCCCGCGAGCGCGGGCGCAGCCGCGAGCGCGGCTGTGGCCACGAGCGCGATCGGCAGAGCAAGCCTATAGACTGACAATGGACGTTTCATTCGGCCGGCGTTTTTATCGGATGGGATTAGATCATGCGACGCGCGTGTCAAACGCAAATCAAGGCGTGTCTTTGTAGGGCGGTGCTTTGATATGGAGGCCGACCGGAAGTTGCAGCGCACGCACCTGCTCGAACTGCGAAGCGCCATGACCGATCGCGCATGGCGCGAGGGTGCCTTGCAGCAAAGGGTGGCCGACTGGCTGCAGCAAGCGGCTATGCATGTGGTCGGATTTTTCTTTCCGATTCGTGGCGAACCCGATTTGCGAACGGTCATTGCTGAATGGCTCGCAAACGATTCGCGCCGGATCGCCGCATTGCCGGTGGTAAGCAATACCGGTGACGACCACTTGCTCGACTACCATTCGTGGACCGCCGACTCACCGATGCAAGCCGGAAGCTTTGGCATCCCGGTTCCCGCGCAGGGCCGCGTGGTGCAGCCCGAGTGTCTGCTGATTCCGTGCGTCGGATTTGACGAGCGGCGCTTTCGACTCGGCTATGGCGGCGGTTATTACGACCGTACACTGAGCCATCTCGTGCCGTGGCCGCTGGCGGTCGGCATCGCGTTCGACAACACAAAAGTTGGCTCGATCGACCCGCAGCCGCACGATATTCGACTCGACGTCGTTATCACGGACGCCGGTCAGTATTGACGCGCCGCTGTCGTTCATGCACTAGGTCTGCCGCAAGGGACCGCGCTCGAGCTCGGTGCGGATCCATTTGCAAAATGCGGCGACGTGCGGCGTTTCACCAGTCTCGCGATTTGCAAGCAGTGCGTACTGATAGCCGGTCTGCATTCTGAGCTTCGGAAAGGGCGCGACCAGATCGCCGGTTGCGAGCAGGTCGTCGATGAAAGGTGTTCTTGCTAGCACCACACCCTGACCTCGCACTGCCGCTTGGACCGTCTGGTCGATAAAGGTGAACATCAGGCGCGGAGCGGGGGGCGTGGCGCGCACACCGGCAAACGCGAACCACCGCCCCCAGGTACTTGCAGCCGACGCCGGCGTGGAGTCATCGAGTTCCAGCAGCGGCAATTTGAACAGGTCTTCGGCCTTGCTCAGTGCAACCCCGTGGCGTTCGAGCATCATGGGCGACATTGCAGGCATCACTTCTTCCTCAAGCAAACGCCAGGACCCCTGTGGAACTGACGCCAGACGCGTCCAGCGAATTGCCAGGTCGACCCCTTCGGCATCGATATCGATGAAACGATCGCCGGCATCGATCCGGATTTCAATCTGCGGATGCTCGCGCTGAAATATCGCCAGCCGCGGGACCAGCCATAGTGAAGCAAACGACGCGTAGGTCGTGATCGTCACGCGTTCCGAGTTGCGCGGACCACGAATGTCTTGCACCGCGCGATCGATCTGCTTGAGTGCCTGCTGCGTCGCCTGGTAAAGCCGATTTCCGGCAGCGGTCAGCGCGAGCGCGCGAGTTTGTCGTGCGAAAAGCGCGGTGCCAACCTGGCGCTCGAGTTCGGCCACCTGTCGGCTGATCGATGACTGCGTCAGGTTGAGCTCTGCTGCAGCCAGGGTGAACGACATGCGCCGGACCGACGCCTCAAAGCCGCGCAAAGCACTCAAGCCGATGCGCCGGTGAGGCTGCGGGGTGCGGCTGCGGGAAGGTTTCATCAACATGACGATACATGCGCCACGCGCATGTATCAACTGCGATTTTCTCGTTTGCCGCCGCCTCTAGGAGAGAGTCAAATGCACCCATCGCGAATTTGCGAGTCATGCAAAAAGCGCATAGGAGTGCTCAATGAGACACGAACCAGCAGTATTCAAAACCCTGGACTTACCTGGCGGGACGCTGGTCCCGTTTCCGTCGGTTCCCGGCGAGCGCGTGCGCATTCTGCACGGGCGAGTCTGGCTGACCGAGGAAGGCTACGTGGGCGACGCGTTTCTGGGCAGCGGTGAAGAGGTCAGCCTGCACAGCCGCGGACTCGCGGTCATCGAGGCCCTCGCTCCAGCGCGAATCGAATGGATCAAACCGGTCCGCGGCGGCTGGTCTGTCGCGGCATGGTGCAATCGGATTATTGCGGCGGCGCGCGAATGGCTCAATGTCCGGCGTCAACCGGTCGGATGCGGCTAGTCAAGCTGCAGGTGGCGGTAGAGCTCGGTCGTCGCCTCAGCCTGATTCAACGTGTAGAAATGCAGCCCGGGCACTCCAGACGCGAGCAACCGCTGGCATAGGTTGGCCACGACGTCTAAGCCGAACTCGCGGATCGATTCGCGATCGTCTCCGAAGCTTTCAAGCCGCCTGCGTATCCAGCGCGGAATTTCAGCACCGCAGGCATCCGAAAAACGCGCGAGCTGCGTATAGCTGACGATCGGCATGATGCCGGCAACGATCGGCACGTCACATCCGAGCGCGCGTGCGTCGTCGACAAACCTCGCATACGCATCGAAGTTATAAAAATACTGAGTGATCGCGGAATCCGCTCCGGCGTTGACTTTGCGCACGAAGCTTTGCAGATCGTCAGCGGGCGACGGCGATTGCGGGTGATACTCGGGGTAGCCGGCAACCATGACATGAAACCAGTCTCCGGTTTCAGCACGCACGAATTCGACCAGCTCGTTGGCGTAGCGAAAATCACCGGCGCCGCCTGCCGCGCCCGACGGCATATCCCCGCGCAGAGCAACCATGCGGTGGATGCCGCTTTCGCGATAACTCGCGAGCAGCGTTCGAACCGATTCGCGCGTCGTGCCGATGCACGAGATGTGCGGAGCCACCGGCAAACCCTCGCCATGCATTTCGATGACGGTGTTAAACGTTCCTTCTCGCGTCGAGCCGCCGGCGCCAAAAGTGACCGAAAAATATTCCGGCTTCAGTGCAGCAAGCTGCGAACGCGCAACGCGGAGCTTTGCGGCGCCTTCGGGCGTGCGCGGTGGGAAAAACTCGAAGCTGACGCGGGTGATCACGTCGGGCCACACGCGCCCGGTGCCGTTACCCAGCGAGCAAGCAGAGTGGCCGAAGCCATCTCAGCCTTTGCGCCGATCTGGAATCAGCAACGACAGCAGCCAAGCAATCACGCTGTAAAGAAGGGCACCGATGAAAGCGGCGCCAAAGCCACCCACGTTGAATCCCGGTACCAGCGAAGCCACTGTCCAGAACAGCAGTGCGTTGATGACCAGCAAGAACAAGCCGAGGGTCAGGATCGTGACCGGCAACGTCAGGATGACCAGGATCGGCTTGATCACCGCGTTGACCAACCCGAGCACCAACGCGGCAATCGCGGCAGCCTTCCAGTCCTGAATTTGCACGCCGGGAAAGAGATAAGCCACCGCCAGTAGCGCGATCGCGTTCAAAATCCAGACCAGAAGTAGGCGCATCGAATCTCCGCTTGTCAGTACCGATAGTGATCCGGCTTGTAGGGACCCTCTTTGGCCACGCTGATGTAGCGCGCCTGCGCGTCGGTCAACTCGGTCAGCTGCGCATTGAGTTTTTTCAGTTGCAAACGCGCGACCTTTTCATCGAGATGCTTGGGCAGCACATAGACGCCAACCGGATACTTGTCGGTGTTTGTAAACAGCTCGATCTGCGCGATCACCTGATTGGCAAACGAACTCGACATCACGTAGCTCGGATGGCCGGTGCCACATCCGAGGTTCACCAGCCGCCCCTCGGCCAACAGAATGATCCGCTTTCCATTAGGGAAGATGATGTGATCGACCTGTGGCTTGATGTTCTCCCAGGTGTACTGCTTGACTCCGGCAATGTCGATCTCATTGTCGAAGTGTCCGATGTTGCACACGATCGCCTGGTCTTTCATCCTCACCATGTGATCGTGCGTAATCACTTGGAAGTTGCCGGTTGCCGTGACGAAAATGTCCGCCTTGTCTGCGGCATAGTCCATCGTGACCACGCGATAGCCTTCCATCGCCGCCTGCAGCGCACAGATCGGATCGACTTCGGTGACCCAGACCTGCGCCGATAGTGCGCGCAGCGCCTGCGTCGAGCCTTTGCCCACGTCGCCATAGCCCGCGACGACCGCGACCTTGCCGGCAACCATCACGTCGGTGGCGCGCTTGATGCCATCGACCAGCGACTCGCGGCAACCGTACAAATTGTCGAACTTGCTCTTGGTCACGGAGTCGTTGACGTTGATTGCGGGGAACGCAAGCCGACCTTCCTTCGCCATTTGATACAGACGCTTGACTCCGGTGGTTGTTTCCTCGGTAACGCCCTTGATCTTGGACAGCCGTGTCGAGTACCAGCTCGCATCGCGCGCAAGCCGTGATTTGATCGACGCAAACAAGAACTCTTCCTCTTCGCTGCCGGGATGCGAGATCACGCTCGCGTCCTTCTCCGCCTTGCTGCCCAGATGCAGCAGTAGCGTTGCGTCTCCACCGTCGTCCAGGATCATGTTGCTGTACCCGCCATCGGGCCACTCGTAGATCCGATGCGTGTAGTCCCAGTAGTCGGCGAGCGACTCGCCTTTGACCGCAAACACCGCGGTGCCGCTGGCAGCGATTGCCGCAGCGGCGTGATCCTGCGTAGAAAAAATATTGCAGCTCGCCCAGCGAACTTCGGCGCCAAGCGCTTGCAATGTTTCGATCAGCACTGCAGTCTGAATCGTCATGTGCAGCGAGCCGGTGATGCGGGCGCCGCGCAGCGGCTGGGTGCTCGCGTATTCGTCGCGGATCGCCATTAAGCCGGGCATTTCGGTCTCGGCGATGCGGATCTCCTTGCGGCCCCAGTCGGCCAGTGCAAGGTCAGCGACGACGTAGTCGCTTGAGGTGGGTTGGGCAGTTCTTAATACGGCACTCATCTCGCGCTCCTTCTAAGGGGTTCGCGAGCGCCGTTACTCCAGTCGCCTGATCGGGGACCGCTTCGAGCCTGGCAGTCTGAGACTGTCGCAACGCTCCTCGAAGCGGGGCGAATTATACGTCGTTAGGCCACCGTTTCGGGTGCGCGAGTCACTTTGCGCTTCAAACCCGCCGCGTCGGCCAGTTGCGCTGCCTTATCGGTCCGCTCCCACGTGAACTCGGGCTCGTCACGTCCGAAGTGCCCGTACGCCGCTGTCTTCTCGTAAATTGGCCGCAACAGGTCAAGCATCTGAATGATGCCGCGCGGTCTCAAATCAAAATGCTCCGCCACCAGCTTGCTGATCTGCTCATCCGGAATCACGCCGGTGCCCTCGGTATAGACCGTGATGTTCATCGGCTGTGCGACGCCGATCGCGTAGGCGACCTGCACCTGGCACTGGCGTGCAATCCCGGCCGCGACCACATTCTTGGCCACATAGCGCGCGGCGTAAGCGGCCGAGCGATCGACCTTCGACGGATCCTTGCCGGAAAACGCGCCGCCGCCATGCGGGCATGCGCCGCCATAGGTGTCGACAATGATCTTGCGACCGGTGAGCCCGCAATCCCCCTGTGGTCCGCCTACAACGAAGCGGCCGGTCGGATTCACCAGGTAGCGGGTATTGGTCAGCCACTCAGGAGGCAACGATGGCTTGATGATCAGTTCGATGACCGCTTCGGTAAATTCTTTTTTCATCGCCTTGCCCTCGGACATCTCGGGAGCGTGCTGCGACGAGACCACGACGGTGTCGATCGAATGCGGCTTGCCGTCGACATAGCGCATCGTGACCTGGCTCTTCGCATCGGGACGTAGATAGGGCATTCGGCCATCGCGGCGCAGATCGGCCTGGCGCTCGACCAGCCGGTGCGCGTAGTAGATCGGCGCCGGCATCAGCTCCGGCGTTTCGTCGCACGCATAGCCGAACATCAGTCCCTGGTCGCCGGCGCCCTGATTCAAAAAGTCGTCGGACGCATGGTCGACACCCTGCGCGATATCGTTGCTCTGCTTGTCGTACGCGACCAGCACCGCGCAGCCTTTGTAGTCAATCCCGAAGTCGGTGTTGTCGTAGCCGATGCGCTTGATGGTCCGGCGGGTCACCTCGATGTAATCGACGTGCGCGTTGGTCGTCACTTCGCCAGCCAGCACAACCAGTCCGGTGTTGCACAGAGTCTCGGCTGCGACTCTCGAGCGCGGGTCCTGCGCGAGGATCGCATCCAGAATCGCGTCCGAAATCTGATCCGACACCTTGTCAGGGTGGCCTTCGGAAACCGACTCGGATGTGAAAAGAAAGTTGCCTGACATGGTCCACTCCTTGCGAATTGCATTGATAAATTGCGCTTCGCACTCAGGGAGTGCGACGCTTTAGCGGTATTTGCCTCGGCTATGCTCGTGAGGTTCGCCCCGCAAGTTGTCGTTAACTCGGCGAAGCGGCGATTGTATTAGAACCGGCGGAGGGTGCACTGGCCACTTTGGACCAAAACCGTCGCACGCAGGCATTTTTGTATCGGCGGGCGGGTTGGGCGCTGCGCTGACGCGCTGGTTTGCCAGGCTCTGGATTGCGCTGATCAACATGACGGTGCGATGGGAGCAGCCTACGCGGTCGGCAGTGGCGCTCGTCTTTGGCGACCTGCTGTGGTGGATCGTGGTGCCGCGGCGGCGCGTCACGCTGACCAATCTTGCATTATGTTTTCCGTCAATGGAAGCGCGGCAACGAACCCGCATCGGACGCGAATGTTTTCGCAACATCGCGCGCAGCGCACTCGACCATTCGGTGCTGTGGCGCGCGAAGCGTAATGTGGTCGAGTCCTACATTCGGGTGCGCGGCATTGAACACCTGCAGGCGGCGGCCGATCGACCGTTAATCCTGATCGCTCCTCACTTTGTCGGACTCGATGCGGGTGGGATTCGTTTCAACACCCTGATGCGAGGCATCTCGATCTATTCCACGCAGAGCAATCCGGTGTGGGATGCGTGGCTGCTGAAGGGTCGGCAGCGCTTCAACGATCCGGTGCTGGTGGCGCGGCAGCGTGCCGACATGCGAAGCGTGATTCGCAGCGTGCGTGATGGATTGCCCCTTTACTACCTGCCCGACATGGATCTAGGCGCCGCCAATTCGATTTTCGTGCCGTTCTTTGGAGTGCCGGCAGCAACGATCCCCATGGTGCCGCGCATCGCGCGCATCGCCGGCGCGCGCGTGATGATGGCGGTGACCGAAATGTCGGCCGACGGATACGTGCTGCACTTCGAAGCGCCATGGGCGGACTTTCCGGGCGAATCGATCGAGGCTGACACCGCGCGCATGAATCGCGAAATCGAGCGATGGGTCCTGAGGATGCCGGCCCAGTACCTATGGACACATCGTCGCTTCAAGACGCGCCCACCCGGGCAGCCGGGTGTGTATGGCCGCGCGTCGCGCGCTCAGTTGGCGTAGCCCGATGCGGCTCCGCTTTTCCAAGATGCAGGGCGCGGGCAACGATTTCGTGATGCTCAACGGCATCGCACAGCAGATCGACCTGAGTCCCGGACAGTTGCGAGCGCTGGCGGATCGACGTTTCGGCATTGGCGCCGATCAGATTCTGGTGGTTGAACCGTCGCCACGACCCGACGTCGATTTTTCCTATCGCATCTTTAACAGCGACGGCGGCGAAGTCGAGCAGTGCGGTAACGGTGCTCGCTGCTTCGTGCGCTTCGTTCACGACGAAGGGCTCACCGGCAAGCTTCATATCCGGGTTCAAACCCGCAGCGGCATCATTGAGCCCAGAGTGCACGCAAACGGCGACGTTTCGGTCGACATGGGCGCGCCGCGGTTCGACCCGGCCGACGTTCCTTTCGATCCGGCGGGACTGACGCCCGGATTCGAGCGCGAGGAACGACTGTGGCCGCTCGACATCGGACACGAAGTGAGGATTGCAGCGCTTTCCATGGGCAATCCGCACGCGGTTCAAACGGTGGACGATGTCGACGCGGCTGCGGTGACGGTCGATGGACCCATGATCGAGCATCATCGGCGATTTCCGAATCGGGTGAACGCCGGGTTCATGCAGATCACCGACCGGCACAGCATTCGTTTGCGAGTATGGGAGCGTGGCGCCGGTGAGACGTTGGCGTGCGGAACGGGCGCTTGCGCTGCTGCAGTCAGCGGGATTCGACGCGGATTGCTGGATACTCCCGTTACAGTTGCTGCACGCGGCGGCGAGCTGACGATCGACTGGCAAAGCGCTGGGCCCGCCGTGCACTCAGTATTGATGACCGGCGGAGCCACCACGGTATTCAAAGGCGAAATCGAAATCTGACCAAATGAACTCACAGACGACCGCTCTGCAGGACCCCGACGTCGCTCACTATCTGGCGCGCCACGTCGACTTCTTCGAGCACCACCCGCAACTGCTTTCGCAATTGCACTTGCCACATCCGCATGATGGCAAGGCCATTTCGCTCGTCGAGCGCCAGTCGCTGATGCTGCGTGAACGGGTCAAGGCGCTCGAAAGCAGGGTGAGCGAGATGGTCCGCCACGGGCAGGAGAACGACGCCATTGCCGACAAGCTGGTCGTCTGGGCGCGCGCATTGTTGAGTCAGGCCGACGAGGCCGCTCTGCCCGCCACGCTGATCATCGAACTGAAGAGCATCTTCGATGTTCCCTTCGCCGGTCTTCGAATGTGGGAGGTGCGACAGGAGCTGGCATTTCTCGACTGTGCGCAAGCGGTGGAAAGCGACACCGTGAGCTTCGCGAACAGCATGCGCGTTCCGTTTTGTGGGCCAAATGTCGGCTTCGAGGCAGCCGCCTGGCTCAAGGACGATGGCGCTGTGAAGAGTCTTGCGATGCTGCCGCTGCGGGCCGCAGCAGATCCGCAGACATTCGGCATGCTGGTTCTAGGGTCGCCTGACCCGGAGCGATTTCACTCATCGATGGGTACTGCATTCTTGGAGCGCATTGGCGAATTGGCGAGCGCGACGCTCGCGCGTCTTCGCGAATGATCGAGTCGTAACCGATGGCGAGCGCGCCCGGCAAGGTGCAGGTCGAAGAGTTTCTGCAGCAGCTTTCAGCTCAACGCCGAGCGTCGCGACACACATTGGTTGCGTATCGGGCCGATCTCGCCAAACTGATCGAATCGGCCGGCACGCGGTCATTGGCTCAGCTGACTGCGCATGACATCCGGCGCTATATGTCGTCTCTGCACGCGACGGGCCTGAGCCCTGCTTCGATCGCACGCACGTTGTCGGCGTGGCGGTCGATGTACACCTGGCTCTGCGAACGCGGCGAGGTGGGCGCGAATCCGGTCGTCGGCGTGCGCGGTCCCAAGCGTGTCAAGCGTTTGCCAAAGGCGCTGTCGGCCGACCAGGCGGTCACTTTTGCCGGCAAGCCGGAACACGCATCGACGATGGCGCTGCGCGACCACGCGATCGTTGAGTTGCTGTATTCAAGCGGTCTGCGACTGGCCGAGCTGGTATCGCTCGACCATCGGTACTTCGAAACGGCGGGCACAGTGCCGGGTTCGATCAGCTGGATCGACCTCGCTTCAGCCGAGGCGACGGTAGTTGGCAAAGGCGGAAAGACGCGCACAGTGCCGATCGGCGCTCCGGCCTGCACCGCGCTTTCCCTTTGGCTTGCAGCGCGCTCGGCAATGCCTCGCTGCGACGGCCGTGCACTGTTCGTAGCTGCCGGCGGCAGGCGCCTCTCGGCGCGTAGTGTTCAGTCTCGGCTTGCGGTGCTCTCGCGCAAGCTCGGTCTCGGCGTCCACGTCCACCCGCACGTGCTGCGCCACAGTTTTGCCTCGCACTTGCTGCAGTCCAGTGGAGATCTGCGCGCAGTCCAAGAGCTGCTCGGCCATTCGAATATCGCGACGACGCAGATCTATACCCGGCTCGACTGGCAACATCTGGCCAAGGCTTATGACGCCGCTCACCCGCGAGCGAGACGGCGCAGCTGAGACTCAGCCGTATCGGCTGCGCGCCAGTCAGGCTTTGAAGACGCAATTCCACTAGACTCCTGCCCCTTCCCGAAGTTGGACCCTCGCTGGGCAGAGTCATGGAAGTCAATGCAAGTGCGTCGCAGGTTCCGGTCACCGTTCTGACGGGCTTCCTCGGCGCGGGCAAGACCACGCTGTTGAATCGGATCCTGACCGAACAGCACGGCCACAAGATTGCCGTCATCGAAAATGAGTTTGGCCCGGAGGGAATCGATACCGAGCTCTTAGTCTCCGAGCCGGGCGAGCAAATCGTTGAAATGAACAACGGGTGCATCTGCTGCACCGTGCGCGGCGATTTGGTGCGCATCCTGAATGACTTGAAGGCGAAGCGGCAAGCTGGCGAGATCGCGTTCGAGCGCGTGATCATCGAGACCACGGGCATGGCCAATCCGGGACCTGTGACGCAGACGTTTTTCATGGACGACGATGTCTCGACGTACTACCTGCTCGATGCGGTGATCACGGTGGTCGACGCCAAGCATGGCCACGAAACGCTCGACCAGCAGCCGGAAGCGCAAAACCAGGTTGGATTTGCCGACCGCATCTTGATTAGCAAGACCGATCTGGTTTCTGCCGAGCGAACTCAGTCCCTGAAGGATCGCCTGGTGAAGATGAACCCACGGGCACCGATAAAGCCGGTGAACTTCGGCGAGGTGCCGATCAAGGAAGTGCTTGATCTGCGCGGATTCAATCTGAACGCGATACTTGATATAGATCCCGAGTTCCTCGCGGGCGAACACCCGGATGCGGCAGGGAACGGCCAGCACCATCATGATGAAAACCATCATCGTCACGACGCAGAACACGATGGCCACCACCATCACGATGATGCGATCAAGGCGTTCGTCTTTCAATCCAGCCGCGCGTTTGACCCGGCGAAATTGGAGGAGTACATGGGCGCGCTGACCCAGGTTTACGGGCAGGACATGCTTAGGTATAAAGGCGTGCTTTTCATGAATGGCAGCAACCGCCGGACCATTTTTCAGGGCGTGCACATGCTGATGGGCGCCGACGTGGGACGTCCGTGGGCTGCCGGCGAAAAGCCTTCCAGCAAGGTCGTGTTCATCGGACGCAATTTGCCGAAGGACGCGATCGTCAAGGGTCTCGAAGGGTGTCTGGTGCGTTGACGTTTGCGCCGGCTCCCACCCGTACGAATCCGAAACAGAACTTTTCAATAAGGGATTGACCAATGGCTGCAGCAAAGAAATCGGCCAAGAAGATTGCCAAGTCCGCCTCCAAGGGCGCGAAGAAGGCAGGCAAAAAGGTTGTTAAAAAACTCAGCATGCAGACGCACAAGAAAAAGACAACCGGCGCGAAAAGCAAGAAACCGCGCGCGGCCGGAAAGACTTCGGTCAAGCCTTCTAAGAGTGCAAAAAGAATTGGCAAGACTGCGCCCGCCGCCCATGGCAAACCACCCGTAAAAGCGGGCAAGGCCTCGCTGGCTTCAAAGCCCGCTGCGTTGCCGGTGCGACCGCGCGGTGGCAGGCCTGCCCGGGCCGGAAAGGAGCAGAGGCAGGCACCGCCGATGCCCGCGCCCGGTCTGGCAAGCCCGACCACAATCACCATTGCTCCCAAGACAACTCCGGCCCCGTCGCCCAAAGCACTCGCTGCTGCGCACGAGTACTTGCTGGCGCGTTCCGCTACACGCAGCGAAGAGCCGGTGATGGTCAACGGCAAGCGCCTGCCGACGGAAGAGCAGCTGTTGAAGATGCGCGACGCTGACTATATGAACGCTGAACAGCTGGCGTACTTCAGGCATCGCCTGCAGGAGATGGAAGGCGAGTTGCTCCAGAACGCCGACCAAACAACCGAGCATCTTCGCGAGTCAGTCATCGTTCCCGATCCTGCCGACCGAGCGACTATCGAAGAAGAGCACGCGCTCGAGCTGCGCACTCGCGATCGCGAGCGCAAGCTGCTCAAGAAAGTTCAACAGTCTTTGGCGCGGATCGAAGGGGGCGACTACGGATACTGCGAAGAGACCGGGGATCCGATCGGAATTCCGCGTTTGCTTGCGCGCCCGACAGCGACGTTGTCACTCGAAGCTCAACAACGCCGTGAACTGAAGCAGAAGATGTTTGGCGACTGACAGTCCGCGTTATGGCACTGCTGAGTCGTTCTCCAGCTCGCCGTAACTGACAGGCGGGATTCCCGTGCAGATCGACGGTTATCGACCGGTCTTAGTTGTTACTATCGAGCGAGAGATGCGCCTGCTCACTTGAACACGGTATCAAGTGCAAACGGGTCGACAGTCGAGGCGTTGGATGCAACCAGACCTAGGCGAAAAGGGTTACTTGTTTCCGGTGTGCCCAAGCACCGGCCCGTTAGTTGCAGGTGCCAGAATCATGCATGGTCATTTGTCACTTCTCGCGCGCCGTCGGATTGTGCCGGCGCGATAGTTCGAACCGGGATCGGTAAACGTCAGTGGTCTTTTCCTTCTTCAAGAAAGATACGAAAGACGCGGAACCGGCGCCCTCGAAGGCAAGCGCACGTTCGGCGCCAAAGGCTGTCGCGCGGCAACTTCCTGGCCCGGTAAACCGCAATCCGTCGTCAACCCTTGCGCGAGGTACGCAGGGGCCCGCTACCAGCAGCGCGATGCCTGACAAGGACTTGCAGCGAACGCTGGCGATGGAAACCGCCGCCAAGATCGATGCGATCGAATCGGAAATGGCGCGTGATTTTTTGCGGCCCGGTGGCGCAGCGACGATGTTTTCCAATTCGGCCGCCAACTCGACGCTGCAGCGCGCTTCGCAGCAGCCCGATGCAGTGCAGGCACCCGAGGCGAAGGACGAAAAACCGCTTTTGGAACCCCTCGACGTCATTTCCGAGGACTGGGTTGGCAACGTCAATGCGTTCGAGCTGCAGGCGGAGGGTGGCGGATCGGCCATCGAAGAGACGGCTATCTTGTTTGCCAATGGATTGATCGAGCCCGCCGAAGCCGGGTTGCGGGCGGCAATCCAGTCCGATCAGCTGGGCGAGTCGGCGCAGCGCGGTTGGCTGATGCTGTTCGAGCTCTTACAGCAACGCGGCGATAAGGCGGGGTTCGACAGCCTGACAATCGAGTATGTGCTGCGGTTCGAAAGTTCGCCGCCGGCGTGGATCGATTACAAAGACGAGCCTGATCTCGCTCTGCCTGGAGTCGGCGGTCGCGCGCTGCCGACCGGTGCTGCGCCGGCGATCTTATTGCCCGAGTGCGTCGACGAAGGCGTGGTCAAGCATCTTGAGCAATTGAAGAATCATTCGTTGTCGCACCAGTCGATCACGCTGGATTCTTCCAACGTGCGCAGTTTCGACGCGGTCGGCGCCGAGCTGCTGTTGCGCGTCATCAACGCATTCAAGCGGGCGAGTCATGAGCTATTGTTGCAAGGCGCGGATCAGCTGGTGACGCCGCTGCGCGCGGCGGTCGAACCGGGGCGTCGCGATCCGAGTGACGCGGTGTGGATGTTGCTGCTCGAAGTATTTCGCCTGCTGAACCGGCAGCACGACTTCGAGGAAACAGGGATCCAGTATTGCATTACTTATGAGGTCTCGCCGCCGTCGTGGGAGCCCGCCCCGCCGAATTTGAAGACTCGCGCCGCGGTGCCGCAGGCGGCCATCGCGGAGGCTGTTGACGGACTGTGCTGGCGCGGGACGTTGCGCGGCGAGGGCGAGCCGTATTTTGGACGCTTGATGGCAGCATCGAAACTCGACAAGAAGCTGGTGGTCGACTGTACGTATCTGAAAAGGGTCGAATTCTCGACTGCGACCGGCATGCTGGCGATGGTGACCAAGGTCAGGCAGAACGGCGCGACCATCGAATTCCGCAACATCAATTATCTGATCGGCGCGTTGTTTTCTCTGCTCGGCGTCGACGCGGTTGCACAGATTCAACTGCGCAGGGTCTAGAAGTCACCCGTTTTATCCCTATTTAGGATCTGCTCGCCCCAAAAACGGGAGATGCGTTGGGTCGCAATGCGGACAGCTGCGCTGCCCAACCCGCAGGGAAAGACGGATTGTGGGCGCATTGCGTTGTTGCCGCTCTGCTGCTTGGCTTCAGCCCACGGCGCTTCGCGGCGCCTGCACTGCACCCGCAATCCGTCTTTCGCACTCCCGTTTTGGGGCGAGCAGGTCCTTAGCCGTATTCTGCGGCTGCACAGGTAGGCACATTCCAATGGATACGTTTCACGGGACCACGATCGTTTCCGCGCGCCGTGGATCGAAGGTCGCGATGGGCGGCGACGGACAAGTCACGCTCGGCAACATCATCATCAAGCAAGGCGCAAAAAAAGTGCGCCGGTTGCATCACGATCGGATACTCGCGGGCTTCGCGGGTGCCACCGCCGATGCATTCACGTTGTTCGAACGTTTCGACGCCAAGCTCGACAAGCACCAGGGCAATTTGTTGCGCTCGGCCGTTGAGCTTGCCAAAGACTGGCGCACCGATCGCATCCTGCGCCGCCTGGAAGCCATGCTGGCCGTAGCCGACCAGGAAACTTCGTTGATCATCACTGGCACCGGGGACGTGCTCGAACCCGAGCTGGGCTTGATCTCCATCGGTTCAGGTGGGCCCTATGCGCACGCTGCCGCGCGTGCGTTGCTCGACAACACCGACCTGCCGCCAGCGGTGCTGGTTAAAAAGGCGCTCGAGATTGCCGGCGACCTGTGCATCTACACCAACCAGAGCCATACGATTGAATCGATCGACTGAGCGAAGAACGCGCTCGCTCGCAATTTTATGATGACTCCCCGGGAAATTGTTCACGAATTGAACAAACATATTGTTGGCCAGGATCGTGCCAAACGCGCCGTTGCCGTCGCGTTGCGCAACCGTTGGCGCAGGCAGCAGGTCGCCGAGCCGCTGCGATCGGAAATCACGCCGAAAAATATCCTGATGATCGGCCCGACGGGCGTCGGAAAGACCGAGATCGCACGCCGCCTCGCCCGTCTTGCGGACGCGCCTTTCATTAAAGTTGAGGCGACAAAGTTCACCGAGGTCGGTTATGTCGGCCGCGATGTCGATACCATCATTCGTGACCTGGTCGATATTTCGATCAAGCAAACCCGCGAATCGGAAACGAAGAAGGTCGCGACGCGAGCGCAGGACGCCGCCGAAGACCGGATACTCGATATCCTGGTGCCGCCGGCGCGCGATGTAGGCTTTTCGGCCGGCAGCCGCGACGACCAGAACGTGACCCGGCAGAAATTCCGGAAGAAGCTGCGCGAGAGCGAGCTCGACGACAAGGAAATCGAAATCGAGCTTGCGACGTCGCCGCAATCGCTGGAAGTGATGGCTCCGCCCGGCATGGAGGAGCTCACGCAGCAGATTCAGACCATGTTCTCGACTCTTGGTCGCGAGCGCCGCAAGCCGCGCAAGCTGCCGATCAAGGAAGCGCTAAAGATGTTGATCGATGAGGAGGCGTCGCGATTGGTCAACGAAGACGAATTGAAGACGCGCGCGATTGCCAACGCAGAGGCTAACGGCATCGTGTTTCTCGACGAGATCGACAAGATTGCGTCGCGTTCGGAGCTGCAGGGTGCCGACGTGTCGCGGCAGGGAGTGCAGCGCGATCTGCTGCCGCTGGTCGAGGGCACGACGGTCAACACCAAATACGGCATGGTGAAGACCGACCATATCCTTTTCATCGCATCGGGCGCCTTCCATCTGGCCAAGCCGTCAGACCTCATTCCAGAGCTGCAGGGTCGCTTTCCGATTCGCGTTGAACTCGATTCACTGACTGTCGATGATTTCGAGCGCATCCTGAAAACCACTGACGCCAGCCTTACGGAGCAATACGAAGCGCTGATGGCGACCGACGGCTGCCGGTTGCAGTTCACCGACGAGGGCATTCACCGGCTCGCGGAAATCGCGCATTCGGTCAACGAGCGAACCGAGAACATCGGCGCGCGCCGGCTTTATACGGTGCTCGAGAAGCTGCTCGAGGAAGTATCGTTCGGCGCGGGCAGCCAAGTCAGTGGCGAGCCGGCCAAAGTGCGCATCGACGCGGCCTATGTCGATGCAAGGTTGGCCGAGCTTGCGCGCAACGAAGATCTGGCGCGTTACGTCCTTTAACGGGGGTCCGGTGAAGCGTGGTGCTGTCGCTCTGTGCTTGACATTGATGTCGGCAATCTCGCCTTCGGCGTATCCGCAGGCGGGAGCTGAAATCGATGTCAACTCGGCGTGGGCGCGACCGACGGTTCCTGGTCAGCTCGGAACAGGCGCCTTCATGCGGCTCACTTCGAGAAACGGTACGCGAGTGCTGGGCGCGGCAAGCGAAATGGCCGGCGTCGTCGAGATTCACGAGATGGCGATGCAGGGCAATGTGATGACCATGCGCGCTATCGAGGCGCTCGACCTGCCTCCCGGCAAGACAGTTGAGCTGAAACCCGGTGGGCATCACATGATGCTGATGGATCTGAAGCGTCCACTTTCGGCCGGTGAGAAAATCAAGGTGGAGCTGCGTCTCGAAACGCGTGACAAGAAGCTCGTGACGCAGCCGGTCGAAATCGAGATTCGCTCGCGAGCGCCCTAGTTGGGCTGGGTGCGCGTGTAAGATTCGCGCGCCCATGGATGTAGCGATCACCAATGCTGCGATTATCGAAACTGCGACAGCCGATAGCGCGGTGATCGCGCCGCAACTCAAGGCCGAGATTCTGTCCGAGGCGCTGCCCTACATCAGGCGTTTTCACGGCAAGACCATCGTCGTCAAGTACGGCGGCAACGCGATGGTCGATCAAAACCTGAAGGAAGCATTTGCGCACGACGTCGTGCTGCTGAAGCTCGTCGGCATGAATCCCGTCGTGGTCCATGGTGGCGGGCCTCAGATCGATGAGGCGCTCGAACGAGTCGGCAAGAAGTCGACTTTCGTGCAAGGAATGCGGGTGACCGATGCCGAGACGATGGAAGTCGTCGAGTGGGTGCTGGCAGGCGAAATACAGGGCGAACTGGTGACGCTGATCAACCGGTTTGGTGGCCAGGCCGTCGGACTGACGGGCAAGGATGGCGGACTGATTCGTGCGCGCAAGCTCCGCATGCTGGACGTTGCGGACGCGACCAAGAGTTACGACATTGGCCATGTCGGTGAAATCGAAGCGATCAATCCCGCGGTCGTCAAAGCGCTGCAAGACGACGCGTTCATCCCGGTGATATCGCCGATCGGCTTCGGTGAAGACAACCTGACCTACAACATCAACGCCGATGTGGTCGCTGGCAAAATTGCCGAGATCCTGAAGGCGGAAAAACTTGTGATGTTGACCAACACCCCGGGAGTGCTCGACAAGTCCGGCAAACTTTTGACAGGCTTGTCCGCGCGCGAAATCGACGACTTATTTGCCGACGGCACGATCTCGGGCGGCATGCTGCCGAAGTTGTCATCGGCGCTTGACGCCGCAAAAAGCGGCGTCAACTCGGTGCACATCATCGACGGTCGGGTCGATCACTGCCTGCTGCTCGAAATTCTGACCGACCAGGGCGTCGGCACCATGATCAAGTCGCACTAATGGAGCACTGATGGCCCGTCCGGGACTGGTTCGTCGCTTTTTCGTGGGGTTGTGGCGCGCGCTCAATTTCGCCCGTCAACTGGTATTCAATCTGCTGTTTCTGGCGATCGTCGCACTGCTTTTGGTTGCGTGGCTGGCGAGCGACGGGCCCGTTTTGGTGGGTTCTGACACCTCCCTAGTGATCAATCTTCAGGGCGATATCGTCGAGGAGTACACGATCGGGCCGCGCGAAGCCGCAATCGCTGAGGCGCTCGGTGAGCAGCGTTTCGAAACACGCGTGCGTGACGTCTTGCGGGCACTCGATACCGCCGCGAAGGACTCACAGATCACGCGTGCAGTGCTGGTACTCGACGACATGCGCAATGCGGGCACTGCGACTCTGCGCGAAGTCGGTGGCGCGCTCGACCGCTTCAAGGCAAGTGGCAAGCCGATCTATGCGTGGGGCGAGAGCTACGGCCAAGCGCAGTACTACCTGGCGGCGCATGCCAACGAGGTCTATCTACATCCGGCAGGCGCTCTGACAGTGCGCGGCCTCGGGGGGACGCGCGGCTATTACAAGACAATACTCGACAAACTCGGTGTCAAGGTCAATTCATTTCAGGCGGGGCGCTACAAGAGTTTTGCCGAGCCATTTACGCGCACAGGGGCTACTCCAGAGGCAAAGGAAGCCGATACATTGTTATTGAACGGCGTGTGGTCGATCTGGACCGGGGATGTCGAACGAGTGCGAAAGCTCAAACCGGGCACCATCGACGCCGTGATTGCCGATCTGCCACAGCGACTGGCTGCGGCGGGAGGCGACATCGGGCGACTGGCCTTGAACGAACGGCTGGTCGACGGCTTGAAAACGCGCGATGAGTTTCGCGAACATATGCTGCAAACCGGCGCGCCCCGCAGTCAGGAGGACAAGGAGACTTTTCAGCAGGTCTCGATGTATTCGTACCTGCGCAGCGCCCGTACACCGGCGGTCGGCGACGCCGTCGGCGTGATCGTCGCGCAGGGCGAGATCACCGGTGGCGACGCACAGCAGGGCCGGGTCGGCGCGCGCACGATGGTCGAGCTGATTCAGAGAGCGCGCAAGGACGACAGGATCAAGGCGGTGGTGTTGCGCATCGATTCGCCAGGTGGCCTGGTGCAGGCATCCGAGCTCATTCGCGAACAGCTCGACCTGACTCGCAAGGCCGGCAAACCGGTAGTGGCTTCGATGGGAGACGTGGCGGCATCGGGCGGCTACTGGATCGCGATGGGAGCCGATGAAGTCGTTGCCGATGCGGCGACGATCACGGGATCGATCGGCGTCTTTGGGCTGGTGCCGACTTTCGAAGGCACGATGGAAAAGCTCGGCGTGAACGTCGACGGTGTCGCCACCACCTGGCTGGCGGGCGCCACCGACTTGCGCCGGCCGCTGGACAAGCGCCTGGCGCAATCGCTCGAACTGGTCGTCAACTCGAACTATCGCGAGTTTATTGGCCTGGTGGCTCTACACCGCAACTCCACGCCTGAAAAGATCAACGAGGTTGCGCAAGGCCGGGTGTGGACCGGTGCGCAGGCCAAGGAGCGCGGCCTGGTCGACGCGCTGGGCGGAATTGACGTCGCGCTCAAGAGTGCGGCCAAGCGCGGCGGCCTCGGTGAGACCTATCGGGTCGAGTACGTTGAGCCGGAGCCGCGTGGCCTCAACCGCTATCTGTCGCTGTTCCTCGGCCGCATTGCGTCCGCCATGAAGACCGAGCTGGGTCTGGATCGGTTGCTCGGCACTCAAGAAGGAGCGTTGGTCGCGCGGCGTGATTTTGAATTGTTGTTCGGCTCACGCGCTAATCCGCTGGCCGCAATCTCGTATTGTTTTTGCGATCTTCGATAGCCCGCAACGCTCGTTTAAGCCATCAGGCAGCCTGTAATTCCTGCCTTGTTCCGCCCTTTGGCGGAGCGTGAAAGTGTTCGCAGCCGCGGGCTTCTAAGATAGTATGCCTTCACGTCGGCCGCCGGCCGACCGGGCTGCTCACCTCCGGATTGTTTCAACCCAGGCCGACGGGGCGTCATGGACATCAGCGCGCTTGGTACCCGCAAACCCGGTGCACGCAAACTGCAGATCCTGCAGATGCTCGCCGCGATGCTTGAGGACCCGAAGGGCGAAAAGGTGACAACCGCCGCACTTGCCGCCCGGCTCGATGTGTCCGAGGCCGCGTTGTACCGCCATTTTGCGAGCAAGGCCCAGATGTTCGAGGGCCTGATTGAGTTCATCGAGACCACAATTTTTGGCCTGATCAACAAGATCAGCTCCGAGGAGCCGTCGGGCGTCAAGCAGGTACGCGCCATGGTTGGCATGTTGCTCGACTTTGCTCAGACCAACCGCGGCATGACGCGGGTGCTGATTGGCGATGCACTGGTCAACGAAAACGAGCGACTGCAGGAGCGCATGAATCAGTTGTTCGAGCGCGTCGAAGCCTCGATCAAGCAAAGCTTCAAGGTGGCCGTCGGCGAAAAAGAACTTCCCGACACGTTCGATCCCGGTGCGCGGGCGATATTGGTATTGGCGTTCGTGCTGGGCCGCTGGCACCGGTTTGCGAAGAGTGGATTTCGAAAAGCGCCCACCGAAGGGCTCGACGCCCAGATGCCGGCGCTGGTCGGCTAACGGGCGCAATCCGAGCACACCGGGCACGCGGGGTCGCGCGCGAACCGGACGGTGTGCCAGCGCATCGTCAACGCGTCGAGCATCAGCAACTGTCCGCGCAGACTTTCGCCCACTTCAGCTGCGAGTTTCAGAGCCTCGGCCGCCTGCATGGTGCCGACGATACCGGTGACCGGAGCAAACACCCCCATGATCGAACACAGTTCGTCATCGCCATCGCCCGGCGGAAACAGACACGCGTAGCACGGCGACGCTGGTTCGCGCAGGTCGAAAACGGCAATCTGGCCATCGAACCGGATCGCAGCGCCGGACACCAGCGGTCTGCGATGCGCGACACATGCGCGGTTGATCGCATGGCGAGTGGCGAAGTTATCGGAGCAATCGAGCACGATCGTCGCCTGCTGCACCCATTGATCGATCGCTGCCGCATCGAGGCGGCGCACCACGGCGATGACATCGACCTCAGGATTGACCGCGCCCAATGCAACTTGGCCGGACTCGGCTTTCGGAGTTCCAACCCGCTCGGTGGTATGCAGGATCTGCCGCTGCAGATTGGTCAAATCGACGTTATCACCATCGACCAGGATGATCGCAGCCACTCCGGCCGACGCAAGGTAGTAAGCCGCCGGCGAGCCGAGCCCTCCGGCACCGATCACTAACATGCGCGCAGCGCGAATCCTTTGCTGCCCTTCGACGCCTATTTCGTTCAGCAAGATATGGCGCGAGTAGCGCAGCAGCTGATCGTCGTTTAAGTGAGTGTCGTTCATCCCAAAATGAAACGGGCCGCAGCGCGGCCCGTCGTTGGTCAAGCAGTGCAGCTATCGCGCGGGCGCGGTGGTCGCAACACTATCCGGCTTTGGCTTGGCGATGTCGACCGGTTTGCCTTTCAGGTGATTGATCGCCTGCATCAGCTGATAATCCTCGGGCGCACCCCACTCGTACCGCTTCGGTGACACGGTCTTGCCATCAATCGGCTTCACCGGCGCGGCCGAGGGCACCGCCGAGCCTCGTGGTGCGGCGGCTGGGGACGTCGTCGTCGCGGCACGCGCGACGTCTTCGACCTTAGCGTTTTCCAGGTGGCGAACCAGATCGGCCTCGCGCACGTTGAACCCCGCAAAATTGCCTTCGGGTGTGTCCTCAACTGTCAGGTCGGGAACAATTCCCTTCGCCTGTATCGAACGGCCTTTTGGCGTGTAGTAGCGGGCTGTAGTCAGCTTGATCGCCGCAGGATTGTCCCCGTCCACGCGCAGCGGAATGATGGTCTGCACCGAGCCTTTGCCGAAAGTCTGCGTGCCCAGCACGAGCGCGCGCTTGTGATCCTGCAGGGCACCGGCAACGATTTCCGAGGCCGACGCCGAAGCGCCGTTAACCAGCACGATTAATGGAACTGTCTTGGCCTGCGGCGGCAACTTGGACAGAATATCCTCGCCGCGGCCCCGCAGATAGTCGTCGGGGGAAGCGACAAACTTGCGGCGCGCATCGTCGGTACGGCCGTCGGTCGAAACGACCAGCGCCTTAGCCGGCAAAAACGCGGCCGACACACCGACTGCCGAGTGCAGCAGACCGCCCGGATCATTGCGAATGTCGAGCACCAGGCCCTTGAGCGGCCCCTGTTTGTAGAGATCGTTGATCTGCTTGACCAGATCGTCGACGGTACGTTCTTTGAACTGCGAGATACGAATGAAGCCGTACCCCGGCTCGATCATTTTCGATTTCACCGACTGAACGCGAATCACATCGCGCATCAGCTTGAATTCGAGTGGCTTGTCTTCGCCCTTGCGCGCAACGATCAGTGTGATCGGCGTGCGTGGCTTGCCGCGCATCAGCTTGACGGCCTCCGGAAGCGTTAGACCGCGCGTGACCTTGTCGTCAATCTTGATGATCAAGTCACCGGCCTTAATACCCGCCCGTGCGGCTGGCGTGTCATCGATCGGGGCAATCACCTTGATGATGCCGTCTTCGGCCCCGACTTCGATACCCAGGCCGCCAAATTCGCCCTGGATGTCGCTTTGCATGTCCTTGAAAGCGTCGGCGTCAAGATATGCCGAATGCGGGTCCAGCCCGGCCAGCATCCCCGAGATCGCCTCGTGCATCAGTTTCTTGTCGTCGACCGCCTCGACGTAGTTGGCCTTGACCGCACCGAATACGTCGGTGAAGGCGCGAATTTCTTCCAGTGGGATCGGGCCGCGCGTATCGCGGAACGCGTACGCGGAAATACCCAAGCTGACGAGGACGCCGGCGATCGCGCCGACCCCGATCAAACCCGCACTACGAGCCCTGCCAGCCATGCCACCCCCATTCGACGTTCGTTCACACTAGCGCGCACTTGCCCAGCGTAGCCAACCATAAGCGCGCTCTTCGAAACGCATTTCAAAGTATAGGCCGCAAGCGCTTCCCAGCGCGTTGCCGACGGCGGCAACGCTCACTATGACAGCCATTCACCGCGCGGTGTTCCCGCGGTTTGCAGACACCGCGGCCCGGCCCTGCGCAGCGACCGCCTGAGCAGCTCGCGCGACCTCGTCAGCGTCGCCAAGGTAATAGTGCCGGATCGGCTTCAATTCGGCATCGAGCTCATAGACTAGCGGACGTGCGGTCGGAACGTTTACGCCGACAATGGCCTCGTCGGACACGTGGTCGAGGTGCTTGATCAAGGCGCGCAGTGAATTGCCGTGCGCGGCGACCAGAACGCGCCGGCCGCGCAGGATGGCGGGTGAAATCGAATCGTTCCAAAAAGGAACCACGCGCGCCACGGTGTCTCGCAGACTTTCGGTCGCAGGCACCTCGTCTGGCTTCAGGTGCTTGTAGCGCGGGTCGTTGATGATCCGCTGCGGCACCGACGCCGTCAGGGGATCGGGCGCTACCGTGTAGGCGCGCCGCCAGAGCAGAACCTGTTCTTCCCCGTACTTGGCTGCCGTCTCCGCCTTGTTCAGTCCCTGCAGCGCGCCGTAATGACGCTCGTTCAAGCGCCAGCTGTGGACCACGGGGAGCCACATCAAATCGAGAACATCTAAAGCGATCCACAAGGTGCGGATCGCGCGCCGAAGCACCGATGTGTAGGCAATATCGAAGGTAAAGCCCTCGAGGCGCAACAGCTCGCCCGCCGCCCCCGCCTCGCGGCGGCCGTTGTCCGTCAAATCAACGTCGGTCCAGCCGGTGAAGCGATTCTCGAGGTTCCACTGACTCTCGCCATGGCGCAGCAAGACAAGCTTGTACATGACGCTATTCTATAATTGGCGGTTCTGATCTCTTCATGCGTCGTTCCCCGTGCAGTTTCTCCTCGAAAACGCCTTTTTGCTCGTGATCGCGTTGGTCAGCGGCGCCATGCTGCTCTGGCCACTGATACGAAGGCGATTGTCAGGTCCGGCGCTGAGTACGCTGCAGGTCACTCAGCTGATCAATGGCAAGAATGCAACGATTGTCGATATTCGTCCGGCAGAAGAATTTGCGAAGGGTTCGCTGCCGAACGCGCGCAATTTGCCGGCTGACAAGGTCAAGGATCGGTTGCGCGAGCTGAAAAAGGACAAGCCGCTGATCGTGGTGTGCGCCAACGGGCAGGGGGCGGGAAAGGCGGCTGCGATCTTTCGATCAAGCGGCTTCAATGACGTCTTCGTTCTCGGCGGCGGACTCGACGCCTGGCGCGAAGCAGGATTGCCGATCAGGACCTAATGGAAGCGCAATGACAGTACGTGTGCTCATGTACAGCACGGCGGTCTGCCCTTACTGCCTGCGCGCAGAGGCGCTGCTGAAGGCGCGTGGCGTGATCGATATCGAGAAAATTAGAATCGATCTGGACCCTGGGCGGCGCGATGAGATGACGACGCGAACCGGTCGGCGCACGGTGCCGCAGATTTTCATTGGCACGACTCACGTGGGCGGCTTCGACGATCTGTCCGCGCTGGACCGCGACGGCAAGCTGGCAGCGCTGCTTTCAGCGTAGCGCGTTGGCATAACCGATTTTTAGCAAGGAAAAGTCATGACGGACACTATTACGGCTGCTGCAGGTTCGGTTAGCGCCGATCAAGCGCCGGTTTTTCAGCTGCAGCGCGTCTACCTGAAGGATGCGTCGCTTGAGATGCCGCACGCGCCGCACATTTTCTTGGAAGCCGAGGCGCCTTCGGTCGACATCCAGCTGGAGGTCAGCAACTCGGTGGTCATAGAAAACGTGCATGAAGTTGTGGTGCGCGTGACTGCGACGGCCAAGGTCAAAGACAAGGTGCTGTTTCTGGTCGAAGGCAAGCAGGGCGGCATTTTTGACATCAGAAACCTTGCAGGCGAACAGATGGGCGCGGTGCTAGGCGTCGTATGTCCGGGCATCATTTATCCGTACCTCCGCTCCAATATCGCTGATCTGATATCGCGCACCGGCCTGCCGGCGATTCACCTCGCTGAAATCAACTTCGAGGCGTTTTACGCGCAAAAGATGGCTGCGATGTTGCAGCCGCAACCGGGCGGCATCCCGGTGCCCGCGAGCGCCGGCGGTAACGGTGCGGCCAACGCGTAGTCGGGGCACACCCGCGGACTCGCCGTGAACATTGCAGTGCTCGGCGCGGGTGCGTGGGGCACTGCGATCGCGGCGGCCCTCGCCCAAAGACACTCCGTTCTGCTTTTCGCGCGAAGCGCGGAGCACTGTGCGCAAATCGCACGAGAGCGTGTCAACTCGCGATATCTCGAGTCGGTACCGTTGCCTGACGCGCTTCAGCTGACCGACGATTTTGCGGCTGCTGCGTCCCATGGCGAACCTGGATTGACTCTGGTCGCGGTGCCCACCGATGCATTGCGGCCCATCGCACGTGGCGTGCATCAAGTTGCTGCACTGTCTTCGCTGGTCTGGCTGTGCAAGGGGTTCGAGCAAAGCAGCTGGCAGCTGCCGCATCAGATCGTGCGCGACGAGTGCGGAGACGTCGCGAATGTCGGTCCGCTTTCGGGTCCGAGCTTTGCGATCGAGGTCGCGCGTGGCTTGCCAAGTGCGCTGACGGTGGCCGGGGCGCCTGTCTTCTGCGAACGCGTGACGGCAGCGCTGCACGACGGGCCGTTGCGGATTTATTCGACCGATGACGTGATCGGTGTCGAGGTCGGCGGCGCGGTCAAGAACGTATTGTCAATCGCGTGCGGCATTTCCGATGCGCTCGAACTCGGACTGAACGCGCGCGCCGCGCTGATCACGCGCGGGCTGGCCGAGATGACTCGATTGGGCATTGCTCTGGGCGGTCGCGCCGAAACGTTCGGGGGGCTAACTGGCATCGGCGATCTGATCTTGACGGCCACCAGCGATGTGTCGCGCAACCGGCGCGTCGGCCTTGCGCTCGGACGCGGAGCGGCGACAGGCGCAGCGGTCTCGGCTTTGGGTCACGTGGCCGAAGGCGTGCGCTCGGCGCACGCAGTACTGGCGCGTGCCAGGCAGCTTGAAGTGGCAATGCCGATCACCGAGGCGGTCTGCGCGGTGCTCGACGGCGCGGCGACCCCGTCCGAGGCGTTGCGTGCGCTGCTCGCGCGCGATCCCAAACCCGAAGAGCGGCACTGATGCAGTTGAAAGCGGTATGCGTGTTCTGCGGTTCCCAGGCCGGTCGGCACGGGGCATACCTAGCCGCGGCACGCGAGATGGCGCGCGTGCTCGCAACGAGCGGGATCGACCTCGTCTATGGCGGGGGCCATGTTGGCCTGATGGGAGCGATCGCAGACGAGGCGCTGGCTTCGGGCGGGCGTGTGATCGGCGTCATCCCGCAGCATCTGCTGCGGCCGGAACTGGCTCACAGCGCACTGACTGAATTGCTGGTGGTCGACTCGATGCACACCCGCAAGCGCACGATGGCGACCCGTAGCGATGCGTTCGTCGTGCTGCCGGGCGGCTTCGGCACGCTCGACGAAATGTTCGAAATGCTGACCTGGCGACAGCTGCAACTACAAGCCAAGCCGGTTGGATTGGTCAACGTCGATGGGTACTTCGACTCGTTGCTTGATTTTTTGACGCACGCCGTCGATGAAGGATTGATAAGCCGCGAGCACCTGGAGTTGCTGCTGGTCGACACCACGCCGCAGCGGTTGCTGGCGCGTCTGACAAGCCATTTTCAGGAGCCGCCGACGCCGTCGTCTGCGGACGATCTTCGCTAGCGGACCCTGAGCCCGTCAGAGGCCTCCCGCATAGCCCAATTGGCGCCATGCTTCGAACAGCACAACCGCGGCAGCGTTCGACAAGTTGAGGCTGCGATTGCCGGGACGCATCGGCAAGCGCACGCGCTGGGGCTCAGCAAAGTACGCTCTAACTTGGTCGGACAGGCCGGCGGTTTCGCTGCCGAACACAAACCAGTCACCCGCCGCAAACGCGATCTCACCCAGGTGTCGAGTGCCGCGCGTGGTGACTGCAAACATGCGTTCGGGCGCTGGAGTTTCACTAGCCAGCAACGCATCGAAGCTGGTGTGAACCTTGAGCGTGGCGAACTCGTGATAGTCGAGGCCGGCGCGCCGCAGCTGCCTGTCGTCGATATCGAAACCCAAGGGTGCGACGAGGTGCAGGTACGCGCCGGTGTTTGCCGCCAGTCGAATGACGTTGCCGGTATTCGGCGGAATTTCGGGTTCGACCAGAACGATATGAAACATGCAGGTTGTCTAGGGAGTCCGAGCGACGACAAGATTGTGGACACGTGATGCACCCGCGTCCTTGAGCACGCGAGCGATTTCGTCGAGCGTGCTGCCCGTGGTCATCACGTCGTCGACCACGAATACCGCGCGGTTGTCGAGCTTTCCCTGGACCGCGAACGCGCGCCGGACATTGGCGCGGCGCTCTTTAAGTGCCAGCGTTTGCTGAGGCGCAGTGTGGCGAACCCGCAGCAATTGATCGGCCACGAGGAGGCGGTGCCCGGCTGCAGCAACAGCTCGCGCAATATGGTGCGACTGGTTGAAGCCGCGTTGCTGCAGACGCTCGAACGCGAGCGGCACCGGGATAACAATCGCTTCATGAGTGTCGCTCGGCAAGTCGAGCAGGCGCTGCCCCAGCAGGCGGCCGAAGAACTGTGCGAGATCGAGTCGAGCTGTGAACTTCAGCGCCATCACCATGCCGTCGATCGGCGAAATGTAGTCACCCAATGTTGTTGTTGCGTCGAAGTGCGGCGGCTGCGCCAGGCAGCGGCCGCAGATAACAGGCGCGTCGAGGCGCGCTGCTGGCATGGCGATCGCGCAACGCACGCATCGACCGACGTCTCGCGAGAAAAAATCCGCTTCGCAATGCGCGCAGACTCCAATCGCACTGCAGCGGTTCATCTCGCAGACCCCGCAGCGCAGAGGCAATAGCCGTCGAACCAGAGCGCGCGGCATCAGTCGGTTGGCCACTTTTGGCAGCTTAGAGCGCATCCGCACCGACGAGCATAGCTGCATATACTGGGCTCATTTACAGCGCATGCCACTCGGTCCCGGAACTTCCGAACTGACACCGACAATGATCGCGCCGCCGCGCATCCCGGCGCGCGTCTCGACGGTCCGTCGTCAGTTCGATGCGCGCGCCGCGCGCTTCGGTGCAAGCGCAGTTCTGACGCGTGAAATCGCACGCCGGCTGCTCGAACGCCTGCAGTATGTCCGGCTCGTACCGAATCGAGTTCTCGACGTCGGCTGCGGCATGGGCGAGACGCGAGTTGCAATCCGCAGCCTTTATCCCCGCGCAGAGTGGATCGGCGTCGATATTTCCGAGCGCATGCTGCGCGCCAGCGAGGCTTTGGAAACTCGACGCCTGCCGAGCTGGCTGGGCGGAGCGAGTCCCCTCAGGGTCATGGGCGACGGCGGCAATCTGCCGATTGCCGGCGATAGCGTCGATCTGCTGTTTTCGAACCTGATGTTGCACTGGCATCCTGAGCCGCACTCGGTGTTTCCCGAGTGGAAACGGGTCTTGAAAACCGACGGGCTGCTAATGTTTACCTGCTTTGGCCCCGACACGCTAAAGGAATTGCGCCAAGCCACCTCGGTGCTCCCTCGCGTCCGCGCGATGCCCTTCGTCGACATGCACGATTTCGGGGACATGATGGTAGCCGCTGGGTTCGCCACGCCGGTGATGGATGCCGAAACGATCACGATGACATACTCCTCACCGCACGATCTGTTGCGCGACGTGCGGGTGCTGGGAGGAAATCCGCGAGACGACCGGTCCGACACGCTGCCCTCGGGCCAGCAGGCCCGCGCCGTGCTACGCGCACTTGAAGCGCAACGGCGAGACGATGGCCAAATTCGACTGACCTTCGAAGTCGCGTATGGGCACGCGTGGAAGCCGCAGCCTAAAGCCGCCGGCACTACGGCGATCACGGTCGAATCCGTGCGAGCGCAGCTTGTGAGCCGCAATCGAGCAAAGTCAGCATGACGAGCAGTTGGAGTTAACTCAAAACAAGGAGCATTCGATGTCGATCATTTCGTTTTTCAAGGAAGCCGGTGAGAAGTTGTTCGGACCGAAGGCGCAGGCCGCTCAAAGCGGCTCCGCAGCGGCGGATCCAGCTGCTATTGCCGAAGCCAATCGGGAAGCTGCCGCAGCGATCGAGAAGTACATCGCGTCGATGGGGTTAACGGCTACGGCGCTGACCGTGACCTATGACGGCGCCAGCGCGACTGCGAAGGTCTACGGTGTCGCTAAGGATCAGGCCACCAAGGAAAAAATTATCCTGGCCGCAGGCAATGTCCACGGTATTGGCGCGGTGGACGACAACATGACTGTCGACCTGTCGCAGCCCGCGTCGCAGTTCTATACAGTGGTCAAGGGTGACACGCTATCGAAGATCGCAAAGCAGTTTTACGGCGATGCCAATAAGTATCAGCAGATCTTCGAAGCCAACAAGCCGATGCTGACGCATCCCGACAAGATCTACCCGGGTCAGAATCTTCGCATCCCGCCCGAGTAAGCGCACCGTCTGAAATGCCGCGGTAGTTCCCGACTCGGTCCTTCTCGCCAGACAAAGGCGCACCCTGGCACATCGCCGAGGCCGCCCTGGCAAAGGACGCTGATGCGATCCGTATAATCCGCGCGCATGTCTGATGCCAGATCCGAAACCTCCGAGTGGTTGATCAAGCGAAACTGCTCGGCGGGTCCGGGGCAATTGGCACTGGTTTTCGGGTCGCTGGTTGCAGTCTCCTGTGTATTCGGTCTTGGATTTGCCGTCTTCGGTCTGTGGATGGTTCTTCCGTTTGTCGGGCTCGAGCTCGCCGCGGTCGGTGCCGCGTTCCTTGTTTACGGCCGTCACGCAGCCGACTTCGAACGAATTCAGATTGCGCCGGCGGGCGTCGGTGTCGAACGCACTGAAGGCGACGCCAAACAACAGTGGCGCCTCGATCCCCGGGTTTGTCGCGTGCAGATCGAGTCGCGCGGTCCGGGCTGGGGCCAGCGCGTGCGCGTTTATCTGCTGGCGCCGGGGATCAAGCTGGAACTCGGCCGCTACTTACTCGATCGTCGCCGCGCACAACTTGCTCGCGAGCTTGACGGGGTACTACTGCGTGCTCGCGCAGCGCCGTTTGACTCTCGCGTTGGACTGGCGAATCGGTGAGTGCAGGGGCTATTAGTGCACGCAGAAGGTAAGGGCCGCGAAGCCGCAATGAATAACAGCAATTTACCGATGACTCGACTGAAAAAGTTATTGGCGCTCGGCGCGCTGGCTGTTGCGGCGAGCAACGCCACCGCTGCAGTTCGAAGCAAGTACAACCTGCCGCCGCCTGCTACCGAATTGGCGCAGGAGATCTTCGAGCTTCATAACTTCATGCTGATCATCTGCGGCGCCATTTTCGTTCTGGTGTTCGGCGTGATGTTTTACTCGATCTGGAGACACCGCAAGTCGAAGGGCGCGGTCGCGGCCAATTGGCACGAAAACACCACCGTCGAGATCGTTTGGACGGTGATTCCTTTCATCATCATCATTCTGATGGCGTTGCCAGCGACACGCACCGTGGTGGCAATGAAAGACACCAGCAACGCTGATCTGACAATTAAGGCGACTGGCTATCAGTGGCAGTGGGGGTACGACTATATCCGCGGCGAAGGCGAAGGTATCGGATTTTTGGCTCGCCTGACGACGCCGCGGACGCAGATCGAAGGGACCGAGGCAAAGACACCCAATTATCTAAGCGAGGTGAGCGAAGCGCTGGTGGTGCCGGTCAACAAGAAGATTCGCGTCATCACGACGGCGAACGACGTGATCCACTCATGGGGAGTGCCCGCTCTTGGCGTCAAGCAGGACGCCATTCCCGGATTTACTCGCGACGCGTGGTTCCGCGCCGACAAGATCGGAACCTTCTACGGCCGGTGTTACGAGTTGTGCGGCAAGGATCACGCCTTTATGCCGATTGCGGTACAGGTCGTCTCGGCAGAGGACTACTCGAAGTGGGTCGCTGCGCGCAAACAATCGATGGCAGCACTCGCCGACGATCCTTCGAAGGTATGGACGCAGGCAGAACTCGCCGCCCGCGGCGAAAAGGTCTATCAAGCGAACTGCCAGGTCTGTCACCAGCCGACAGGGCTCGGAGCGCCGCCCGCGTTCCCGCCGCTGGCTGGCAGCAAGGTGGTCGCCAATACGCCGGAGATGATTCTGGTTCTTTTGAATGGCCGAAACGTAATGCCGTCGTGGAAGGGTTTGTCGGATGTGGAACTCGCTGCTGTTGCAACCCACGTCAAGTCCTCGTTCGGTAACAGCGGTGGATCGGTCCAGCCCGCGGACTTTCGCGCCGCGCGCAAGTAACCGATAAAGCTTCTACTAGGGAATCGTAATGAGTGCCGTGACCCCTCCCGTAGGTTCAGCCGTCAGCGCCAGTGTCGCCGACCAGGCAATCAGTCCGCCGTTTGGAGCTGCACATTCACCCGATCAGGCTGACGATCACGCACACGACCATGCTCCCTATGGCTGGCGCCGCTGGTTGTACGCAACCAATCACAAAGACATCGGTACGATGTATCTGTGGTTTTCATTCACGATGTTCATCATCGGCGGCACGCTGGCATTAGGGCTGCGCCTCGAGCTCTTCCAGCCCGGCTTGCAGTTCTGGCGCCCCGAGTTTTTCAACCAGTTGACGACGATGCACGGCGTCATCATGGTGTTCGGCGCGATCATGCCGGCCTTCGTCGGCTTCGCGAACTGGCAGGTTCCGATGATGATCGGCGCGCCTGACATGGCGTTCGCGCGACTGAACAATTTCAGCTTCTGGCTGTTGCCCCCGGCCGCGCTGCTGCTGGTGGTTTCGTTCTTCGTGCCGGGTGGTGCGACCGCGGCGGGTTGGACCCTGTACGCGCCGCTGACGGTTCAGATGGGTCCGGGGATGGACCTCGCGATCTTCGCACTGCACATCCTGGGCGCGAGCTCGATCATGGGCTCGATCAACATCATTACGACGATTCTGAACATGCGCGCACCCGGCATGACGCTGATGAAGATGCCGATGTTCGTGTGGACCTGGCTGATCACGGCGTACTTGTTGATCGCGGTGATGCCGGTCCTGGCCGGTGCGATCACGATGACGCTGACCGATCGGCACTTCGGCACCAGCTTCTTCAATGCGGCCGGCGGCGGTGATCCGGTGATGTACCAGCATATTTTCTGGTTCTTCGGGCATCCCGAGGTCTACATCATGATTCTGCCGGGGTTCGGGATCATTTCTCAGGTCATTCCGGTGTTCTCGCGCAAACCGCTGTTCGGCTATGCGTCGATGGTTTACGCGACCGCGTCGATCGCAATTCTGTCGTTTATGGTGTGGGCGCACCACATGTTCACAACCGGGATGCCCGTCACGGGACAGCTTTTCTTCATGTACGCGACGATGCTGATCGCGGTCCCCACCGGCGTAAAGGTGTTCAACTGGATCGCGACGATGTACCGCGGCTCGCTGACTTTCGAGACCCCCATGTTGTTTGCGATTGGTTTCATTTTCGTGTTCACGATGGGTGGCTTTACGGGCCTGATTCTCGCAGTGGCTCCGATCGACATTCAGGTTCAGGACACCTACTACGTCGTTGCGCACTTCCACTACGTGCTGGTTGCGGGATCGCTGTTCTCGTTGTTCGCGGGCGCGTATTACTGGCTGCCGAAGTGGACGGGGCATATGTACGACGAGAAGCTCGGTAAGGTGCATTTCTGGCTGTCGATGATCTTCTTCAATGCCACGTTTTTCCCGATGCATTTTCTTGGACTGGCAGGGATGCCGCGCCGTTACGCGGACTACCCGATGCAGTTTGCGGACTTCAACGCCTTTGCAACCGTGTCTGCCTTCGGGTTCGGTTTGAGCCAGATACTGTTTCTGTACATCATCATCACGTGCATCCGTGGTGGCCCGAAGGCGAGTGAGGATCCGTGGCACACGATCGACGGTGGGCTCGAGTGGACATTGCCTTCGCCGCCGCCATTTCACACGTTCGAAACTCCGCCGATCGTCAAGTAGTGCTGCGCCGATGACTTTGCGTAACCGCAACCTCACCACAGCCCTGATTCTGGCTTCGATCGCGCTCGTGTTTTTCGCGGGGATCTTCGTGAAGTACTGGATCGCCGCCGGGTGATATGGCAGTCAGGAACGTTCAATCCGGTGCGACGAAAGCGGCGAACGGCACGATGCTGCGCAAGCTCGTCGTTGTTTCTGTTCTGATGTTTGGCTTTGGATGGGCACTGGTCCCGCTTTACCGCAAAATTTGCGAGGTGGCTGGAATCAACGTACTGACCAACCGCAATCCTGACGTCGAGCGCGCGGCGCGCAATACGCAGGTTGACCTCAGCCGTACCATTGTCATGGAATTCGACGCCAACAAGCAGGGCGCATGGCGTTTCAAGCCGCATCAGAATCATTTGGAAGTTCATCCTGGCGAACTGGTGCGGATCGACTATGACCTCGTCAATCTTGAGGCGCGCTCAATGGCCGGCCAGGCGATTCCGAGCTACGCGCCGATGCGGGCAGCTCAATATCTGCAGAAACTCGAGTGTTTCTGCTTTCAGCAGCAAACGCTAGCAGCCGGCGAAACGCGGCATTTTCCGGTGGTGTTCTTCATCGACGCGAGCTTGCCATCGGATGTGAAGACGATCACGCTGTCTTACACGTTCTTTGAAGTTGCAGGGGCAGTGGTTCGGCAATGAACTCGATGGCCGAGCATCCGGCAAGCGGTCAACCTCGCGCAACGCGCTCGGGCTTCGCAGCGACCGTGCGTGCCGTGCTGTGGTCCTTCATCGGCATCCGCCGCAAGTCCGAATATGAAAAAGATGCGGCCAGCCTGAACCCCGTGCACGTGATCATCACGGGGTTGCTGGCAGCTGCACTTTTCGTTGTCGTGCTGATTGTCATCGTGCATCTCGTCGTGCGCTAATTTCGAAGGGAACGTCACACCAATGGCTGAATCGCACACCACCACGCACGCCTCTGCCAGCGCGCCTGCGCACGCCCCGCTGTATTTCATACCGTCGCCGTCCCAGTGGCCCGCAGTGGGCGCCGTTGCCATGATCCTGACGATGTTCGGTGCAGCCATGGTGGTCAACCACAACTCGCTTGGCTGGTTCTCTCTGGTTACCGGGCTTGGAACGCTGGTCTACATGATGGTTGGCTGGTTTTCAATCGTGTCACGCGAGTCGGAGCACGGTGACTACAACCGCAAAGTGGACGTCTCGTTCCGCTGGGGAATGAGCTGGTTCATTTTCTCGGAAGTGATGTTTTTCGCATCGTTCTTTGGCGCGCTTTTTTACGCTCGCATCATCAGTGCGCCACTGCTGGGCGATTTCGATCACAAGCTGCTGTGGCCCGATTTCATCAACACGTGGCCGCATTCGGGGCCTGCCGGAACGATCGAACCCTTTACAACGCTTGGACCATTCTGGCTTCCAACCATCAACACGGCACTGCTGCTTTCGTCCGGTGTGACGCTGACCATTGCCCACCACGCATTGCGAGCGAACCATCGGAGCCGAACGATGCTTTGGCTTGCGATTTCGATTGTGCTCGGGTTGACGTTCCTGGGCGTGCAGATGTTCGAGTACGGGCATGCCTACCGTGATCTGAACCTGCGTTTGTCTTCCGGCATTTTCGGATCGACGTTTTTCATGCTGACCGGCTTCCATGGCTTCCACGTATTCGTGGGCGCAATGATGCTGTCGGTGGTGCTGCTGCGCCTGCTGAAAGGGCACTTCAGTCCGGATCAGCACTTCGCCTTTGAAGCGGCCGCCTGGTACTGGCACTTCGTCGACGTCGTCTGGATCGGCCTGTATATCGTCGTCTATTGGCTATAGACGACTTGTCCAGCGGTGTTTCGCTATGCCCCGAACGGGCGCGGCGAGATCCAGCCCATCCAGTAACTGAACAGGATGAACAGGAAAAGCGCGACCGAGATGCCGACGCGCACGGTCAGGGCGTTCACGGTGCGATTGGTCCTGCCCTTATCGCGAATCAAGTAGACCAGTGCCGACCCGAGCGACAGGATGATTGCGGCCAGGGCAAAGACGATGATGATGCGCATATCGGCGATCCGGAAGGGACTTCGATTATCCCATTCAGGTCGATGGCACGCACGCAGCTGATTCTGCTGGTTGCCGCTGCCGTCGGCATCCTTGCCGCAATTTCGCTGGGCAACTGGCAAACGCGGCGCGGCGACGACAAGCTCGGATTGCAGGCGCAGGCCGATGCAGCAGAGCGTGCGGAGCCCGTCGATATTGTCGCTTCACCCTCGTCGATCGAGCAGGTTGCGGCCGCTTTGCCGCGCAGAGTCCGCATCAGCGGGGTGTTCGACCCCGCCGGCACGATCTATCTGGACAATCGCTCGTTAAACGGTGTGGCGGGCGTCTACGTTCTGACCCCGCTGGTGATCCGCTCCGACCTGCCTGCCGTGCTGGTCGATCGCGGCTGGAAAGCGCGCGATGCACTGGATCGCACCCGCGTCGATATCGCGTCGCCTGCGACCGGAGTCGTTCGCCTTCAAGGGTTGGCGGTCTCGCGACCATCCACGCTGCTCGAGTTGGGAGGCGGTCAAGAGCATCGTGTGCCGGGTCTGTGGCAGAACCTCGACTATGCAGCGTACGAGCAGAGCACAGGGCGCCGCGTCGCACGTTTCGTGGTCCGGCAGACGGCAGACGCGGGAACAGACAATGCTGCTGATGGACTGCGGCGCGAGTGGCCACGCCCGGCAACGGGTGTCGAGACCCATCGAGGCTACGCGTTTCAGTGGTATTCGTTAGCAGCCTTGATCGCGCTCGGAATCATTGGCCTGGCAGCAACACGGTGGCGACGGCGATGAAGATGCGCGCGCGGCGCTATGCCCCGCTGTATGTTCTGGTGGCGATCACCACGTTGCCGATCATCGCGGCGTATGTCGCGTACTACCTGCTGCCGCCGTCCGGCCGTACCAACTACGGAGCGCTGATTGAGCCGCAGAGACCGGTGCCCGAGCTGCCGCTGTCGAATCTCGACGGCAGCCAATTCGACCTGCGGCAACTGCGAGGCAGCTGGATCTTCATCATGGTGGATGGTGGCGATTGCAGCATCGGGTGCGTTGACAAACTGCTGATGATGCGGCAGCAACGCACGATGACCGGCAAAGACCGCGACCGCATCGAGCGCGTCTGGCTGATTACTGATCAGCAGCCGCTATCGATCATGCTGATGCGTGAATATGAGGGCACGCATTTCGTTCGTGCGCAGTCGCCGGCGCTACGCAATTACCTTGCGCTGCCCGAGACGGCGGGCGCAAAGCTCGAAGCGCATATCTGGGTTGTCGATCCGCGCGGCAATTTGATGCTTCGATGGCCGAAGAATGCCGAAGTCAACGGCGTCAAGCGCGATATTGCGCGCCTGCTGAAGGTGGAGGCGGGGTGGATCCCGATCGAGGCTCGACCGCGCGACGCCAAGCAGTCGGCCGAGCACGCAGTGGGACCTGGCGCTCAGGGCGATGTGCGATGAATGCCGGTTCCATTTTCTGGCTCGCAACGTTCGGTGTGGCGATCGCTGCGATTCCTTTGGTGTACGTCTGGCGCTCGCGCGATCCGCAAAAATTTCGCAAGCTCGCATGGATCACCGCGTTTCTGACACTCGACTTGATCATGGTCGGAAGCTTCACTCGGCTGACGGATTCCGGGCTTGGGTGCCCCGACTGGCCGGGTTGCTACGGCCATTCGAATCCGGTGTCGGCGGGCGAGCCGATTCGGCAAGCACAAGCCGCAATGCCCAGCGGGCCGGTGACGGTGAGCAAGGCGTGGATCGAGATGGCACACCGTTACCTGGCGCTCGCCGTTGGCGCATTGATCATTGCGCTGGCGATACACGCGTGGCGCCGAGTGCTGACGCGCGCCGACGGGGCGGGGTCGCCCTGGCTCGCATCGATTGCGGTGCTGTGGGTCTGCATGCAGGGTGCATTCGGCGCGTTGACCGTGACGATGAAATTGCAGCCAGCGATCGTGTCCTTGCACCTGCTGGGAGGCATGGGGTTGCTCGCGCTTCTGACTTGGATTGCCTTGCGCGAGGAGCGCGCGCCGACTGCTGTCGCTGCACCGCGCGTCCACGCTGTCGCTTCGATCGCACTGTGCGCGGTGATCATTCAAATCGCGCTGGGCGGTTGGGTCAGCAGCAACTACGCGGTCATGGCGTGCTCCGACTTTCCTTTGTGCCAGGGCGAACTGCTACCGCCGATGGACTTTTCCGCCGGTTTCACGTGGTGGCGCGCACTGGGTCGCACCGGTGAAGGCGAGTTGATCCCGTTCCAGGCGCTGGTGTCGATTCACTGGGTGCATCGAGCATTCGCGCTCGTGGTAGTGCTCGCGGTCGGCGCGCTCGCAAGGCAGCTATGGCAGCAGCCCGGGCTGGTGCAGCTGGCGCGGGGGTTACTGGTACTTCTATTCCTGCAAATGCTGACTGGGTTGTCCAATGTGGTGCTGCAATGGCCTTTGGTGTTGGCGGTTCTGCACAGCGGGGGCGCGGCGCTGTTGGTTGCGTTGCTGGTCGCCGTGCTGCACCGAACATCTGGCAAGTCGCTAAACTTCCGTTTCGCTTCCGAGGTTTCCGCATGACCGCGAACACAACGACCGACATCCGCGGTGCAGCGGCGCGCGGTCCAACCCACCTGATCGCTCAATACTGGGCTTTGACAAAGCCCAGGGTGACGCAACTAGCGATTTTTTGCGCCGTCATCGGAATGTTTCTGTCGACATCTGAACCACCGCCATGGCGGCTGGTGCTTGCTGCCACTGCGGGCATCTGGCTGCTCGCGGGCGCTGCCTTCGCGGTCAATTCGCTGATCGAAATGCGCATCGACGCAAAGATGGCACGGACCCGGATGCGACCGCTGCCGCGCGGAGAACTTGCGCCGATGCAGGTTGTGTTGTTTGCCGCAATCTTGGGCGGAATCGGCGCGTGGTTGCTGCACACCTTCGTCAATCCGCTGACGATGTGGCTGACTTTGGCAACTTTTGTCGGGTATGCACTGGTCTATACGGTACTGCTGAAGCCGTATACGCCGCAAAACATCGTCATTGGTGGGATGAGTGGCGCAATGCCGCCGGTACTCGGATGGGCGGCAATCACTAACAGTGCGCCCGCGGAAGCGTGGCTGCTGGCGCTGATCATCTTCGTTTGGACGCCGCCGCATTTTTGGGCACTCGCGCTATATCGGCTCGACGATTACCGAAAAGTGGGGTTGCCGATGTTGCCGGTGACGTACGGTGTCGCGCTCACCCGTCTGCACATCCTGCTGTATACGGTGGCTCTGGTCGCGGTGACGACACTGCCCTTTGTGATTCGAATGGCGGGCATCGTGTATTTGCTTGCAGCGCTCGCTCTCGGCGCCATTTTCATCGGGTACGCATGGCGCCTGCATCGCAGCTACAGCGACCGTCTTGCGCGAGCGACGTTTAGCTACTCGATTGTCTACCTTGCCGCACTCTTTGCTGCGTTGCTGATCGACAAGCTCAGGTGAGTTCGATGCGCGCCGCGCACACCATGTTCAGGGCCGTCGTCGTTGCGCTTTTTCTGTCAAGCTGCAGCGGCGATGGCACGCCGCGGTTCAACAATGTCGATATCACAGGCGCCAATTACGCGCGCGATTTTTCACTGACGGATCACAATGGCGCCGCTCGGACACTGGCCGACTACCGGGGGAAGCTGGTAACCGTTTTCTTTGGCTTCACACAGTGCCCCGACGTGTGCCCGACCACCCTGGCCGACATGGCTCAGGTCAAAAAGCAGCTTGGCAAGGACGGCGACCGGCTTCAAGTTCTTTTCGTCACCGTCGATCCCGAGCGGGACACCCAAGCGGTATTGGCGCGCTACGTTCCTTCATTCGATCCGAGTTTCATTGCGCTGTATGGCTCTGCCGAGCAAACGGCTGCGACCGCCAAAGAATTCAAGGTGTTTTACCAGAAGGTGCCGGGAAAGACCGCCACGTCGTATTCGATCGACCATACGGCCGGCACCTACGTTTTCGACCGTGAGGGCCGGGTGCGTCTGTTTGTACGACACGACCAGGGTGTCGAGCCGCTGGTGGCCGATTTGAAGCGTCTGCTTGGCTAGCCCGCAGAGTCGAGCTCGCCGCTGGAGGCGGAAATCCGGGTCCGGCTTGAAATGAGCCGGCCCGCCATACCGGGCTTGATGCAAAACGCCGCGGCCACTGCAAGCGTCAGATCTAGTTCGAAACCCACGAACACCGAAGCCTCAGTGGCGTCGTAATCGCCTGCCGAGAAAACGTTGGCGCTCGCCCGCAGAATGCCGTGCACTTCGAAAGGATCGAACACCCCGATCGTCCCGGGTGCGCACTCCAGGCGCACCGCGGCGCGCGGAAATACGAGCTCGGCACGCGGCCCGGTAATGCACCAGATGCCGAACAGGCGTGCTTCGTAGTGCGCATCGTTATGGAAAAATGCGCCGCGACAGCAATACCACTCGAAGTCCTCGCGCAATGCGGACGCCAAGGACAACCCGAGCTTCTCTGAAAGCTGCGCGCGAACGGCGGGGTCTCGCCAGGTTCCGTGCGAGTAAACGCGACCCGCCACAGACGCCGCATTTCCTGCTCCGTTTGCGCGCACACGCAGCGATGCATCCACGTTGCAGACACCGTAGGCGATGTTCGTTGCAATCGAACGCGCAATTCCGCCCGAGTCGATGCAACTTAGCGCAGGCGCCGTATGCGAGATGAAGTGCATTGCCATCAGCAGCAAATCTGCAGGCAAAAAAAGCCCCGGCAGTGCCGGGGCTTGAGTGTCCGCCTCATCGGAGGAGAGGGGGAAGAACAGAGGCGGACCTTGCTTCAACCAACCAGCCAGAAGCCACGGTTCGCTCGGCGAAAGTACTCGTTATGCGTACTCGACCAACGCGCTTCGCATCTTCTGCAAGGCTTTGGCTTCGATCTGCCTAATTCGTTCCGCGGAAACACCGAATTCCTGCGCAAGGTTATGCAGAGTCGAGGTTCCGACCTTTCCGTCACTGTCTTCGTTCAACCACCGCGCTTCGACAATGCGGCGGCTGCGCGGATCGAGATCCTCGAGAGCGCCCCGCACCCCTTCCGTTTGCAGAATGTCGTACTCGCGGCGTTGAAGGACCTGGCTAGGTTCGGACTCGGCATCGGCCAAATAAGCGATGGGGGCAAACTCTTCCTCACCATCGTCGGTGCGACCCTCGAGTGCGATATCGCCGCCCGACAACCGCGTTTCCATCTCGGAAACTTCTTCCGGCTTCACATTGAGTTCGCGTGCGATGTCGCCGACCTGCTCCTGCGACATCGTTCCCAGACCCTGCTTCATACTGCGTAGGTTAAAAAACAGCTTCCGTTGCGCCTTGGTCGTGGCCAGCTTGACAAGTCGCCAGTTCTTCAACACGAACTCGTGGATTTCGGCTTTGATCCAATGCAAGGCAAACGACACCAGGCGCACGCCGCGCTCGGGGTCGAACCGCTTGACGGCCTTCATCAGGCCAATGTTGCCTTCCTGAATCAGGTCGGCGTGGGCAAGACCGTATCCAAGATAGTTGCGCGCAACGGCAACCACCAATCGAAGGTGCGACATCACGAGTCGGCCTGCCGCATCCAGGTTGTTGTTGTCGCGAAGATCGCGCGCCAATCGAAGCTCTTCGTCGGGAGTCAGCATCGGCACCCGGTGCACGGCTTGGATATACGCGTCAATGCTGCCAAGACTTCCCGGGCCGAGCGCAAGCATTTGCGGAACGACCGGGACCAGGGCACCACTTCTCGACTCATTTTTTGTTGCCACAGCTTTGATCTCCATTTGAATCAGCTTAGCACTCGGGTTTCCGGAGTGCTAAGTCTTAGAGGCAGGCCCCGCCGCAGAGTTCAATTCCGACTAACGCACTCGGGATAGACGCTCCCGCAGTGAGTGCACACTGACATCGCTCAACGCCGCGCTCTCGTTGCGCTTCGGTCATCGAAGTGTCATGGTCAAACACTATGGTCCATCGACACCGTTCCCGTCGAAAACACTCGCGCCTATCTTCGGACATTGCGTTGAACGCTCAGCCAGATTTGTACCTAAATCGGGAGCTCGCGCTGCTTGCGTTCAACGAACGGGTACTTGCGATGGCGGCACGCCCTTCGGTGCCGCTGGCGGAGCGGCTGCGGTATATCTGCATCGTATCGTCGAACCTGGACGAGTTCTTCGAGGTCCGCGTCTCTGACTTGACCGCAGGCGCGCAGTCGGGAGCGACAAGCGTGTATTCGGTCGTTCTGGAGCGAGCGCACCGGCTGGTGGCTCAGCAGTACGCGTTGTACAACGACGTCATCATGCCGGCGCTGGCACGGCAAAACATCGTGATCATCAATCACGCTCAGCGCACTGCTGAGCAGCGGGCGTGGTTGCGGGACTACGTGCAGCGCGAAGTTAAGCCGCTGCTGGCGCCGATCGGGCTCGATCCATCGCATCCGTTCCCACAGGTGTTGAACAAGTCGCTCAACTTCATCATGCAGCTCGAGGGAAAGGACGCCTTCGGCCGCCCGTCGGCGATTGCCATCCTGAAGGTTCCTAGGGTCCTGCCCCGGGTGATTCCGCTCCCCGCCAAACTCGCCCCCGGTAGGCAGGCGTTCGTGCTACTGACCTCCGCGATCCGCGCGCACTTGCAGGATCTGTTTCCCGGCCGCGAGATCAGCGGCTTCTCGCAGTTTCGCGTCACGCGCGACTCCGATCTGACCGTCGACGAGCGCGAGGTTCATAACCTGCGCCAGGCGATGCGCATGGAGCTGACGCAGCGCCATTTTGGCAATGCCGTTCGGCTCGAGATCCTGCGCACTTGTCCGTTGTCGCTGCAGCAGCTGTTGCAGGAGCAGTTCCAGATTCCCAGCGAGGCCGTGTTCCAGGTCGAAGGCCCCGTCAATCTGGTCAGGCTCAATCAGCTGGTCGATCTTCTGACGCAGCCCAAGCTGCGTTGGCCCGCGTTTGCGCCGGCCTGGCCGCGCAAGCTGGCACAGGGCTCGGACATGTTCGAGGCAATCAAGCAAGGCGACATTCTGTTGCACCACCCTTACGAGAGCTTCGAGCCGGTGATCGAATTCCTGCGCCAGGCGGCCGTTGATCCGAAGGTTGCGGCGATCCGCATGACGCTGTATCGCACCGGCATCAGCTCGGTGATGGTAGACATCCTCGAAGAAGCGGCGCGGCGCGGCAAAGAAGTTACTGCAATCGTCGAACTCAAGGCGCGCTTCGACGAAGAAGCCAATATCAATCTGGCGGAACGGCTCGAGGCGGTGGGCGCGCAGGTCGTTTACGGAGTCGTCGGGCTCAAGACACACGGCAAGATGACGCTGATACTGAGACGCGAAGAGATTCGCGGCCGGCCCACGCTGGTCCGCTACGCACATCTCGGAACCGGCAACTATCACTCGGCGACGACCAAGCTTTACACGGATTTTGGAATGCTTACCGCGCATGCTCAAATCTGCAGCGACATCGAAAAAGCCTTTTTGCACATGACCAGCCTGACCAAGGTCGAGCGGCTTAAGCATTTGTGGATGGCGCCATTTACGCTGCATCGAAATCTGCTGAATGCACTCGACGATGAAGTCAAGAGCGCGCGTCGCGGCAAGCCTGCGCGAGTCATCGCGAAGATGAACGCGCTGACCGACGAGGCCACCATTAATGCGCTCTATGCCGCATCGCAAGCAGGCGTCAAGATTGACCTGATCGTGCGCGGTGCGTGCGCATTACGAGCGTCGGTGCGGGGGTTGTCCGAGAATATTCGCGTGCGATCCATCGTCGGCCGTTTTCTGGAGCATCACCGCATTTATTATTTTCGCAACGGCGGAACGCCTAACGTGTATTTGTCGAGCGCAGATTGGATGGGGCGCAATCTGTTTCGCCGGATCGAGATCGCATGGCCCGTGCTCGATCCAAAGTTACGCAAGCGTGTGATCGACGAGGGTCTGACTCCTTATCTTGAAGATCGGCACGACGCATGGACACTAACAGCGACAGGAGAATATCGGCCGCCTCAGCCAGTGGTCGGCGCACGCTGGGCCCAGGAAGAACTTATGAGGACCCTCGCTGCGGGTGTGGGCTAACCAAATGGAGCTGATTCTGTGGCGGCACGCCGACGCCGAACCTGGCGAATCCGATCTCGGACGCAAGCTCACCGCCAAAGGCGAAAAGCAGGCTCGACGGGTGGCCGAGTGGTTGCATACACGCCTGCCGCAGTCCGCAAGAATCTATGTCAGTCCGGCGCGGCGTGCGCAGCAGACTGCGCAAGCGCTGGCGCAAATCTCCCACCACAAATTGCGCACCGTGGATGGGCTGGCTCCGGGTGCAACAGCGGCTGACATTCTGGCTGCGGTCGACTGGCCGGACGCCAAGGTTCCGATCGTCGTTGTTGGACACCAACCCACGCTCGGCTTGCTGGCCAGTCAGCTGCTGACCGGGCAGGCGCAAGATTGGTCGATCAGGAAAGGCGGGCTCTGGTGGTTCAGTCACGAGCCCCCTGGCGATGAAGAGACCGTTCTGCGCGCGGTGATCAGTCCTGATTTGGTCTAAATATCGGGGCGCCTCAGAGCGCTCGCAGCGTGAAATTCAGACCGACCCGCTCCCAATGCACGGCTTCTTCTTGCAGCAGATATTGCGTTAGAGGATGGCGCGTCAGCCAGTCGGCCGCGAGTCCGAACTCGATGGTCTTGCCGAATTTGAGTGACCATTGTGGAAGCTCGACGGCGCGCCGCGCATGCGACAGGATGACGGCCAGTCGCAACGACAAGATGCTCGCTGCGCCCTCGTCGTCTAGAGCTTCGGAGACTTTTCTAAGGTTGCCGCGTTGCCCCAGCACCAGCGTGGCGACCCGCTGCTGGTCTGAGGTCGAGAACCCCGCGACGTCACTATGTTGAATTAGGTATGCCGAGTGTTTGTGATAGTCATTGTGCGAGACTGCGAAACCCACTTCGTGCAGCAACGCCGCCCACCGCAACCGATTCGCCGCTTCGTCGCTTGTAGCAGGGCTAAGGGCCGAACGGAATTGCGCGGCCAAGGCTTGAACCCGTTGCGCCTGCGATCGATCGACTCCGAGACGGCCCTGCATCCGGGTCACACTCGAGTCGCGCAGGTCTTTGCGCTCTCGCCGCCCCAGCAGATCGTGCAGAACGCCGACGCGAAGCGCGCCGCGGGCCGGCCGCATTTCGTCGATGCCTAGGGTTTCAAATACCGCTGATAGCACTGCGACACCGCCCACCAGCACTTCCTGACGATCGGGCTTCATTCCCGCCAGGCGAATGCGCTTGATCTCGCCTGCATCGAGCAATGCATATCGCAGCGTGAGCAGGCCTTGAGTCGTAATGGTGCCGTCGCTCCAGCCTTGAGTGCGCAGGATTTCCGACACTGCGCCTACGGTTCCGCTCGAACCGTAGGCCTCGTCCCATTGTTCGCTTGAAAACACCGATACGGCCTCTTCAAATTCGGCGGCAGCAGCGACCTGCGCGCTCTTGATACTGGCGCGATCGATCCGGCCGTCTTTGAAGAAACGCATCGACGTGTTGACACATCCGACCTTGAAAGACTCGGCGTTGTCTGCTGTGAATCCCTTGCCGACCACGACTTCGGTCGACGCTCCACCGATATCGACTACCAGTCGTCGAGCGGGTGAGGGCGGCAGCGTGTGCATGCAGCCCTCGAACACCAGCCGCGCTTCCTCGCGACCCGAAATCACTTCGATCGGAAAGCCCAGCGCGTCCTGGGCCTCTATCAAGAACGCGCTGAGATTTCGGGCCTGCCGCAGCGTTTCGGTGCCGACCGCACGGACGTGTTCGTTTTTCATTCCACGCAGGCGCTCGTTCATGCGCGCGAGCGTTTCGACGGCGACGTCGATCGCTTTCTTGCTCAGCCGGCTGTTGTCGTCGAGGCCCGCAGCCAGCCGCACCGTCTCCTTCCAGTATCCGTGCCGCGCAATGTGAGTTCCCTCCACCTTTCCGATCTCGAGCCGGAAGCTGTTTGAACCAAGGTCGACGGCAGCCAGCAGCATCAAATACCCACCAGTGCATTGGCAAAGTCGCGCGCGGCGAAGGGCTGCAGATCGTCGATCGCTTCGCCGACGCCGATGAAAAGAATCGGCAGCGGCTTGTGACGCCGAGCTTCGACGATCGCAGCGAGCACGCCTCCTTTGGCTGTGCCGTCGAGCTTGGTGATGACGAGCCCGGTCAGGCCGACCGCGTCATCGAATGCGCGCACTTGCGCAAGGGCATTCTGTCCATTGGTGCCGTCGATCACCAGGATGATTTCGTGCGGCGCCCCCGGCATCGCCTTGTCTTGAGCCCGCTTGATGCGCTTTAACTCCTCCATCAAATGCTGCTGCGTCGGCAGGCGTCCGGCAGTATCGGCGATCAACACGTCGACGCCGCGCGCTTTGGCTGCTGACACCGCATCGAACACAACAGCAGCGGGATCTCCGCCGCTTTGCGCGATCACCTCGACGTCATTGCGCGCACCCCAGATCGCGAGCTGTTCGCGCGCCGCCGCGCGATACGTATCGCCGGCCGCCAGCAACACCGATTTACGCTCGCTCGACAGCCATTTGGCGAGCTTGCCGATCGAGGTCGTCTTACCCGCGCCGTTGATCCCGGCCACCATCAGAACGAGGGGCCGCGCTCTGGAAAAATCGATCCGTCCCTCCGCCGGTTGCAGCAGTTCAGTGAGTTCATCACTCAACGCGTGGCGTACTTCGTCCTGCGTCTGAAGCCCATCGACTTTGATCCGGGCTGTCAGCGCCTCTATCAGATGCCGGGCAGTCAGGGTGCCGACATCGGCACCGATCAGTGCGAACTCGAGCTCTTCCAGGAACGATGCGTCGACCATACCGCCCGAGAAAAGCCCGACGATGTTGACGCGTGTTTTTGAGAGGCCGCTTTTGAGCCGCGACAACCAGCCGTTTTTCTGAATTGCGGAAATACCGGGACTTATCATCGCGCAATGGTTAACACGGGATCGGCACGCGAGGGGCGACGCGCAGAGACTACGACAGGCGGGTCGAACAGATGCAGTTCGACCGTCCTCGATGAGTGTAACAATCCGTAGCGATCCAGCGATGTCCGCGCGCAAGAATCCGCTGCAGAAGGTTGTTGCTGAGAGTGACTTTACGCGCGCGCCGCATCGCGTCCGCATCATTGGCGGCAAATGGAAGCGTAGTCATCTGCCGGTGCCTGCCCTGGCGGGATTGCGGCCAACGCCCGATCGAGTCCGCGAAACGCTGTTCAACTGGATCGAGCATCTGGTTCCGGACCTCGATGCTGTCCGCGGACTGGATCTTTTTGCGGGAACAGGCGCCCTCGGCTTTGAACTGGCATCGCGCGGCGCGCGACAAGTGCGACTGGTTGAAAGCAATCGGCAGTTGATCGATCAGTTGACGCAGGTCAAACGGAAACTCGCCGCGGATCAAGTCGATATCGTCGCCGCGGATGCGCTCTCGGTGGCCGCCCGATGGCCCGCCGCTTCGTTCGAGATCATCTTTGTGGACCCGCCATTTGACTCCGCTTTGCTGATACCCGCGCTGGCGGCGTCCGCGCGTCTGGTGACCGCAGACGGGCTGATCTACGTCGAAAGCGGTGCACCGATAGAAGCAAACCTGACCGAAAATCGATTTCAGGTCGAGCGCAGCGGCCGGGCCGGCCGAGTATTTTTCTGCTTGTTGCGACCGGCTTCTGCATGAATAATCGCCGGCCGGCTACAGCCGGCGGGAGATCAGCATGGTAATCGCGGTATATCCGGGAACGTTCGATCCGCTGACGCGCGGCCACGAAGATCTCGTGCGACGAGCGGCCGGATTGTTTACCAAGCTGGTGGTCGGCGTCGCAGACAGCCGCGCGAAAAAGCCGTTTTTCGGTCTGAACGAGCGCATCGCCATTGCCCGCGAGGTGCTGTCGCATTATCCGAATGTCGAGGTTGCCGGGTTCAGAGGGTTGCTGAAAGACTTCGTTCGCGAACAAAACGCGCGGGTCGTGGTGCGCGGGTTGCGTGCCGTCTCCGACTTCGAATACGAGTTCCAAATGGCTGGCATGAACCGCTATCTGCTGCCCGACGTCGAGACGATGTTTCTGACACCGTCAGACCAGTATCAATTCATTTCGGGCAGCATCGTGCGGGAGATCGCGCTGATGGGAGGCGATGTCAGTAAATTCGTCTTTCCCTCTGTCGAGCGGTGGCTGAAGGCGAAGATGGCGCAGATGGGCGCATCCGACGCCGCCGATGTCGGCTAGCGCTTTATCCGCGCGCGACGCACGGATCGACGCGTTGCGTGGTTTCGCGCTGCTCGGCATTCTGCTGGTCAACATTCAGTCGTTCTTGTACGGTGCGACGAACCCGATCGGCTATATACCGCCGGACGCCGGCCTTTTGGATCGCGCCGCGCTGTTTGCCACCGCAGCGTTTGTCAACGTGAAGTTCATGCCGTTGTTCGCGATGCTGTTTGGGGTGGGTTTCTCGTTTCTTTACGCCAAGCTGCAAACGATGACGCCGACTCCGAAAAAAATCTACCGGCGTCGCATGCTGTTTTTGTTTCTCTTCGGCGTGCTGCATGGAATTTTCTTCTACTTCGGCGACATTACCCAGATGTACGCAGTCGCCGGCCTGGTGCTGCTGCTTTACGTCGATCGCGACGTGCAACGGATCGGTCGCGCAGCGCTGAGGTGGTGGATCGGCACCGCGGTGTTCACCACGGCGGTGCTGTTACTGGTCGGCCCATCGGCCAAACCGACACCGGGCGATGTTGCCGAGGTGCAGAAGATCTACGATATCTTTTCTAACACGACATACGTCGAGCAGCTGCCCACACGTGTGGCTGAATTCGGCGAACTCGTGGTGGGTAACTTTATGGGGTTGCCCTTGACGGTCGCGTTGATGCTCACGGGCATGCTCGCGCACCGCGCGGGTTGGTTAAGCGACCTGCAAGCGCGCGCGTGGCGCACAGCGCGCATGCTGGGCTTGCTGATCGGACTGCCTGCCGCGCTTTTGTACGGATACATGATGCTGGCCGAGGTCCTGGCGTCGGGGCTCGCCGCGACGCCTCAGGCCGCGACCGGTCCGATGATGCTCAGCATCGCTCTTTCGTTTTTTTATGCGTCGGTGTTCTTGCGGCGAGCACCACGCTCATGGATTGCATTTCTTGCGCCGGCCGGGCGCATGCCGTTGACCAATTATTTGCTGCAATCGATCGCGATGGGCGCACTGTTATCGGGCTGGGGACTGGCGCTCGGGCCGCGCCTGAGTCATTGGCAAACTGACGTGCTTGCGGTGATGATTTTCTGCGCGCAGATTCTGTTGAGCCGTCTGTGGCTGGGCCCTTTGGGAATGAAGCAGGGTCCAATGGAAGCGCTGTGGCGCGCTTGGACGTATCGAGGGCTGACGTCGATCCAAACCGCTGCTAGAACCGCAAACTGACTTCGACGGAATTTTGCGTCGACAGCTGCACCCCCACGCCTGATTCGACGATAGCGTTGATTCCGAATATCGTGCCTCCGACTTCCGCCCGAGTGCGGTAAGCAGCCAACGTAAAGCCGGGCTCAACGCCTGCTTCACCGCTGCTCAGATCGACATTCGGCACCGTACATCTGACGCACTGTTTGACGCCCTTGAGTCGAGCCCCTCCAACGGTTAGGTGGTCGATGTAATCCTCCTCGAACGCCTCGATCCCATCGAGCACAAGGTTCGGACGGAACCGTTCGATGGTCACGGCGGCCTGTCCGTTAGCGACGAGGCGGGCGTTCAGATCCGCGAGTGAGGCAGTGGAGCAGATGAGTAACGCAAAGGCATCTGCGAACTTGTACGGAGCAGCAACATCGCCGGTGTATTGGCGATTTGAGTGCCGGTGTGCTTCGGGGTCGAAGCGCATCAAGCGACAGCGCAAGCCCAGAAATTCCGAAAACCATGCGTCGGCGATGGGTCCCTGAGTGACCGCATCGAGCTCGTCGTTCCAGACGCGCACGGGCATTACAGCACCTTCGGTTTCAAAAGGCACGTCGAGCAGCAGCATCGAGGGAGCGCGAATGCGCAGCGACTCGCCGGTCAGGCGTGTTGAGATCTGGACCATTTTCGGCAGCTCGCGCTGACTCAAGAACCGCCCATCTTCGTCAACCACGACCCATTCACGATCGCCGATGCCGTCAATTTCGAGTCCCGTCGATGCGACTATCGCGCTCGGCACGCTAATGCCGCGGCACCCCTTGATCGGATAAACCCACAGCGCATCAATGACCGCATTCATCGTGATCTACACGTTGAAACGGAAATGCATCACGTCGCCGTCACGGACGATGTAGTCCTTTCCTTCGAGCCGCATCTTTCCCGTCTCCTTGGCACCGCTTTCACCCTTGCATTTGACGTAGTCATCGAACGCAATCGTTTCGGCGCGGATGAACCCCTTCTCGAAGTCGGTGTGAATCGCGCCGGCGGCCTGCGGTGCGGTCGAACCGTCGGTGACCGTCCAGGCGCGCACTTCCTTCGGACCCGCGGTGAAATACGTCAGCAGGCCGAGCAACGAGTATCCAGCGCGAATGACTCGGTTCAACCCGGGCTCCTGCATACCGATATCTGCTAAAAAAATCGCCATGTCTTCTTCCGGAAGATCGGCGATCTCGGCTTCGATTTTTGCGCAAACGGCAACCACCGGCGCGCTCTCCTTGGCGGCGTGTGCTTCGACCTGCTCCAGCAGCGGATTGTGGGTAAAGCCGTGTTCCTCGACATTGGCCACGTACAACGTCGGCTTCGCGGTCAGCAGGAACAGCGGCCGGATTGTTGCTCGCTCTTCAAAAGTCAAATCGATGCGGCGAACCGGCCGAGCTTGATTCAGAGCCGGCAGGATCTTTTCCAGCACGTCAACCAGCCTCCTGGCTTCCTTTGCTTCCGCCCCCTGGCCTGATTTCGCGACCTTGGTGTACTTGGCAAGCTGCTTGTCCACGGTGGCCAAGTCGGCAAGCGCCAATTCGGTGTTAATGACCTCGATATCGGAAATCGGCTCCACTTTTCCCGACACGTGCACCACGTTAGGGTCCACGAAGCAACGCACGATGTGTGCGATCGCGTCGCACTCTCGAATGTTGGCGAGGAACTGATTGCCGAGACCTTCTCCTTTACTGGCGCCGGCGACGAGTCCGGCAATGTCGACGAATTCAATTGCCGCGGGAATGACCTTATCTGGTTTCGCGATCGTGGCCAGCGAGCGCAGCCGAGCATCAGGAACCTCGACAATGCCGACATTCGGTTCGATGGTGCAGAACGGATAGTTCTCGGCGGCGATTCCCGCCTTGGTCAGCGCATTGAAGAGCGTTGACTTGCCGACGTTCGGCAGTCCGACGATGCCGCATTTGACTGCCATCAGTGACTCTTGCCTTATTAAAGTGTGATTATCGCAACCCTGATGACGGCATGCCTAAGAGAGGCATGCACCACGTCGGCGAGCCGAGAGAAGGCGATGGCGCTGCAGTTAACGCGTATGCAATCGAAGCATGGCTGCTTCGTAGTCGCCGTCGGTGAGTAGGTCGACGATTTTTTCACCACGGTCGATCGCTTCGTCGATCGCGGTTTGTTCGTCCTTGCGCGGCGGGTGCAACACAAAATCCGCGACGTCCTGATTCAGTTGCAGTGCGCGCGGATGACCGATACCGATGCGCAGGCGCCAGAATTCGGGTGTGGCAAGCCGGCCCTGGGTGTCCTTCAGGCCATTGTGCCCCGCGGTGCCCCCGCCCATCTTGAGTTTGATCACGCCTGGCAGCAGGTCAAGCTCGTCGTGTGCAACGACGATCTGTGTCGGCAGGATCTTGTAATACAAAGCCAGCGCGACGACCGCCTGGCCCGATCGGTTAACGTAGGTGCTGGGTTTGAGCAGCCACAGCTCTTTACCGCCGATTTGAGCACGCGCGACGTCGCCATGAAATTTGCGCTCGCTTGAAAAGCGGGCGCCGAAACGGCGTGCAATGGCGTCTACATACCAGAAGCCCGCGTTATGTCGCGTCGATTCGTATTCGGCGCCAGCGTTTCCGAGGCCGACTATCAAGCGGATACGGTGATCGTGAGCGATAGAATCCATGCGTAAAAAGGCCCGCTGCGATGATCGACAGCGGGCCCGATTGTGCCGCAGGTGTGTTGGTCTTTTTATTTCTTCTTGTCTTTATCTCTATCGCCTTTGTCTCCCTTGCCACCTTTATCGGGTTTGCCGGCGGGCGCCGCCGTCGGCTCCGTCGGAGCCTTCTGCGCAGTCGCCGGAACATCAGCTGCCACCGGCGCAGCTACTACTGCTTCTTCAACCACTTCTTCGCCGCGGACCGTCACCGCCACCAACACCGGATTTTCCTTACCTTTGAGGACGGGGGACACGCCTTCCGGCATTTTAAGGTCCCGCACGCGCACCGTGTCGGTGACGGTCAACTCCGACAAGTCAACGGCAATGTACTCAGGCAGATCCTTGGGCAGACAGGCGATCGCCACCTCGGACATGATGTGACTGATCAGCACCCCCTCTGTCTTGGCCGCCGGCGAGCTTTCCTGCCCCGAAAAGTGCACTGGAACACGCATATGCAGCTTTTGGTCTTCAGCGACTCGCTGAAAATCGATATGCATCACCTGAAGCTTGTATGGATGCATCTGAAATGCGCGCAGCAGCACGCGCTCTTGCGCCCCATCGAGTTCCATATCGAGAATCGATGCGTGGAATCGTTCCTTGCGCAACGCGTGGAACAGCGGGTTGTGATCGACCTCGATCGATTGCGCTTCTCCTTTGCCTCCATACAGCACCCCCGGCACTTTGCCGGCGTGGCGCAGACGGCGGCTCGCACCCGTTCCCTGCGCTTGTCGTTTACTCGCAACTACTTTCATCTTCACTCCTCGTTAAGCAGCGGACCGCGACCAGTCACGACTGCAGTTACTCAATGAACAGACTGCTCACCGAGTCTTCGCGCGCGATGCGCGAAATCGTTTCGCCCAGCAACGCCGCACACGACAGTTGCCGGATTTTCTTGCACGCCAGCGCAGCTTCGCTGAGCGGAATGGTATCGGTCACGACCAGTTCGTCCAGCACCGAGTTCGCAATCCGCTCGAGCGCCGGCCCCGACAACACCGGATGGGTGGCGTAGGCCATCACCCGTAGAGCGCCGGCGTCGCGCAACGCCTGCGCGGCCTGGCACAGCGTATTCGCAGTGTCGACCATATCATCCATGATGACGCAGTTACGGCCTTTGACTTCGCCGATGATGTTCATCACCTCAGCCACGTTCGCACGCGGGCGCCGCTTGTCGATGATTGCCAGATCGGCTTCCGCGGTCTTGGCAATCGCCCGCGCCCGGACTACGCCACCGATATCGGGCGACACGACCACCAGGTTGTCGAAGTTGTGCTTCCAAAGATCGCCCAGCAGAATCGGCGCAGCGTAAATGTTGTCGACTGGAATATCGAAAAAGCCCTGAATTTGGTCGGCGTGCAGATCCATTACGAGCACGCGGTTGACGCCGGCGACCTGCAGCATGTTGGCGACGACTTTCGCGCTGATAGCGACGCGTGCGCTTCGCGGGCGACGATCCTGACGCGCATAACCGAAGTACGGAATCGCTGCAGTGATGCGGCCCGCCGACGCGCGCTTTAACGCGTCGGCCATGATCAACAACTCCATCAGGTTGTCGTTGGTCGGTGCGCAGGTGGACTGCAGAACGAAGACGTCCTTGCCGCGCACGTTTTCGAACAGTTCGACCATGACTTCGCCGTCGGAAAAGCGCGAGACCTGAGCTTTTCCCAAGCGAATGTTCAGATGATGCGACACTGCCGCTGCGAGGCGCGGATTGGCGTTGCCCGTGAACACCATCAGGTTGTCGGGGACCATCTGCACGGTAGACGCTCTTTTCTTTCGTCACGATCCGCAACGGCCGCAGCGCCGTGCAATATCAGTCACCGGAACCCACGCACTGCGTTGCGTTCCGGCGACTGCTCTGGCTGGGGAGGAAGGATTCGAACCCTCGAATGGCGGAATCAAAATCCGCTGCCT